>NZ_JBIWKI010000096.1:0-8710 GCF_044765565.1 Streptomyces sp. NPDC102437
TCTGCTGCAACGTCGCACCGATGTCCGACGTACGCGTCGTCGTCATCGACTGCACCGACACCGGCGCATCCCCGCCCACCGCAACCGACCCGACCTGGATCTTGCGGCTGACCCTCCGGTCGGCGAGCTTGGTCGGAACGGACGGAATTCCGAGAGAAATCGCAGTCATGCGCTGAGCATCCCCAAGGTGTGGATCAAGGTCCCGAGATCGGCGGGCTCCGGCCTTCGAGGTTACGGCACCGGAGGCGGCCCGAAGCACACCGCGTACGGGAGTGCTACACAAATGCGACGGCCCGGACACACACTGTGTGCCGGGCCGTCACTCGTGGTGCACGAGGTGCTACGAGGTGCTCGGTGGGTCAGGAGATCTTGACCGGATTCACGATGTCGGCGACGAGGACCAGCAGCGTGAAGCAGATGAAGACTCCGGCGACGACATAGGCGACCGGCATCAGCTTGGCCACGTCGAAGGGGCCGGGGTCGGGGCGGCGGAAGACCCGGGCCACATTGCGACGCAGGGCCTCCCAGAGCGCTCCGGCGATGTGCCCGCCGTCCAGCGGCAGCAGGGGCAGCATGTTGAAGAGGAACAGCGAGAGGTTGAAGCCCGCCAGCAGGAACAGCATCATCGCGATCTGGTTGGTCGCGGGAACGTCGAGCGTCATCACCTCGCCGCCGATCCTGGCCGCGCCGACGACGCCCACCGGGGAGTCGGCCGCCCGCTCGCCGTCACCGAAGGCGGCGTCCCACAGGCCGGGGATCTTGGACGGGAGGGCGATGATCGAGTCGACGCCGTTCTCGATCATGTCTCCCATGCGGACGACCGAGTCGCCGAAGGAGAGCGGGACGATCTCGGTCTGGGCGGCGAAGCCGAGGTAGCCGGCCTTCACGTACTCGTCGGCGATCACCTCGCCCTTGGAGTCCTTCTTCGCCACCGCGTTCTCCTTGAGCACGGCGTGCAGGGTCTTCTCCTGGCCGTCGCGCAGGACGGTGACGCTGGCGGGGCCGATGGTGTCGCGGATCTTGTCGGAGAGCGTGGCCCAGTCGTCGACCTTCTGGCCGTCGAAGGCGACGATCTTGTCGCCCTTCTTGAGTCCCGCCGCCCGGGCGGGCGAGACCGGGTCGGACTTCTTGCACTTGTCGCGGTTCTCGCTCTGGGCGATCACGCATTTCTGGACACCGGCCACCTCGGTGGTCTGGGTCTGGAAGCCGAAGGTCATCGCCACGCCGAGAAAGATCGCGACGGCCAGGACCAGGTTCATGAACGGTCCGGCGAACATCACGATGACGCGCTTCCACGGCTTGCGCGTGTAGAAGAGGCGCTTCTCGTCGCCCGGTTCGAGTTCCTCGAAGGCGGCGGACCTGGCGTCCTCGATCATGCCGCGCCAGGGCGAGGTGGACCGCGCCTCCAGGCGCCCGTCCTCTCCCGGCGGGAACATGCCGATCATGCGGATGTAGCCGCCGGCCGGGATGGCCTTGATCCCGTACTCGGTGTCGCCCTTCTTCCGCGACCAGATCGTCGGCCCGAAGCCGACCATGTACTGAGGTACGCGGATGCCGAAGAGCTTCGCGGTCGACAGGTGCCCCAGCTCGTGCCAGGCGATCGAGAACAGCAGGCCGAAGACGAAGACGGCGATGCCCAGAATCGTCAGCAGGACCGTCGAAATACTCATGCGCGCGCCTCCGCTGTCGCTTTCGCCGAGAGTTCACGGGCCCGGGCGCGTGCCCAGGTCTCCGCTTCCAGGACGTCTGCGACCGTGAGCGAAGTTCCCGTGGCGGGGGTGCCGTGTTCGGCCACCACCGCCGTGACCGTATCCATGATTCCGTTGAACGGCAGCCGTCCTGCGAGGAATGCGTCGACACATTCCTCGTTGGCGGCGTTGAAGACTGCCGGTGCGGTGCCCCCGAGCGTGCCGACGTGCCTGGCCAGACCCACGGACGGGAAGGCCTCGTCGTCGAGCGGGAAGAACTCCCAGCTGGACGCCTTCGACCAGTCGAAGGCGGGGGCGGCGTCCGGGACGCGCCGGGGCCAGCCGAGGCCGATGGCGATCGGGCCGCCCATGTCCGGGGGCGTGGCCTGGGCGAGGGTGGAGCCGTCGGTGAACTCCACCATGGAGTGAACGTACGACTGGGGGTGGACCACGACCTCGATCCGGTCGAACGGGATGTCGTAGAGGAGATGCGCCTCGATGACCTCAAGGCCCTTGTTGACCAGGGTGGCGGAGTTGATCGTGATGACCGGTCCCATGGCCCAGGTCGGGTGGGCGAGGGCCTGCTCGCGGGTGACCTCTGCCAGTTCGCTCCTGGTCCGGCCCCGGAAGGGGCCGCCGGAGGCGGTGACGACGAGCTTGCGCACGTCGGCGCGGGTGCCGGCGCCCAGGGCCTGGAAGAGTGCGGCGTGCTCGGAGTCGACCGGGATGATCTGGCCGGGCTTCGCCAGCGCCTTGACCAGCGGGCCGCCGACGATCAGCGATTCCTTGTTGGCCAGGGCGAGCGTGCGGCCCGCCTCCAGCGCGGCGAGCGTGGGGGCGAGTCCGATCGAGCCGGTGATTCCGTTGAGCACGGTGTGGCAGTCGCTCGCGGCCAGCTGCGCGGCGGCGTCGGGCCCTGTCAGGATCTCGGGGAGCGGCTCGCCCGCCCCGTACTGCTCGCGCAGCGCCTCGCGCAGGGCCGGTACGGCGTCCGGTGCGGCGACGGCGACGGTGGCCACCCGCAGCCGCCTCGCCTGCTCGGCGAGGAGTGCGACCCGTCCGCCGGCGGCGGAGAGCGCGGTGACGCGGAAGCGGTCGGGGTTGCGCAGCACCAGGTCGATGGCCTGGGTGCCGATGGATCCGGTGGAGCCGAGGATGACGAGATCCCGGCGGCCTTCCGCTGCGTCGAAGACGAGGTGCGGGTCGGCGAGGGGGGCAGGGCTGTCGCTCATGCCCCCCATTGTTGCCGCATCACCTGTGGGCGTGGACAGTGCGTCCCGGACACGGGACGGTCGGGGCGGCGCCGAGGGCGGGTGGTGGCCGGGCGGGGCGCGTCCGGTGCGTGGACACGCCCCGCCCGGCCGGCGGTTCAGCGGATGGTCCGGTGGACGTTCTCCCGGGTGGACGGTCCCGGGGTGGCATCGGCGATCCAGGGGCCTTCGCCGCTCGGGTCGACGACGCCCTCTTCCAGCCAGGTGTACGCCCCGGACAGGACGCCGTCGACCAGGTGCCGGTCCAGGTCGTCGGTGTTGGTCCACAGGCGGGTGAAGAGTTCCTCGACGCGGACGCGGGACTGGTGGCAGAACACGTCGGCGAGCCGGTAGGCCTCGCGTCCGTGATCGCCCGAGGAGCGCAGCAGTTCGGCGCGGACGCAGGCGGCGCTCATCGCGAAGAGTTCCGCGCCGATGTCGACGATCCGGCCGAGGAAGCCCTGCTTGGTCTCCATCCGGCCCTGCCAGCGCGACATGGCGTAGAAGGTGGAGCGCGCCAGTTTGCGCGAGGCTCGTTCGACGTAGCGCAGATGGGCGGACAGGTCGGGGTGGCCGGGATGGCTGAACTCGCCGTACGTCCGCGGGAGTTGTCCCGGCCCGGTGACGAGCCTGGGCAGCCAGCGGGCGTAGAAGCCGGCCGCGTTGGCGCCCGCCTTCGCCTTGGCGGTCAGGGGTTTGTCGGGGTCGATGATGTCTCCGGCGACCTTGAGATGGGCGTCGACGGCCTCGCGGGCGATGAGCAGATGCATGATCTCGGTGGAGCCCTCGAAGATGCGGTTGATCCGCAGGTCGCGCAGCAACTGTTCGGCGGGGACGGCCCGCTCGCCGCGGGCGGCGAGGGATTCGGCGGTCTCGAAGCCGCGTCCGCCCCGGATCTGGACGAGTTCGTCGGCCATCAGACAGCCCATCTCGGAGCCGTACAGCTTGGCGAGGGCGGCCTCGATGCGGATGTCGTTGCGATTCTCGTCGGCCATCTGGGAGGAGAGGTCGACCACCGCTTCGAGGGCGAAGGTGGTCGCGGCGATGAAGGAGATCTTGGCGCCGACGGCCTCGTGCCGGGCGACCGGCCTGCCCCACTGCTCACGCACCGCGGACCATTCGCGGGCGATCTTCAGGCACCATTTCCCGGCGCCGACGCACATGGCGGGCAGCGAGAGCCGTCCCGTGTTGAGCGTGGTGAGGGCGATCTTGAGCCCGGCACCCTCGGGGCCGATGCGGTTCGCGGCGGGGACCCGGACCCGGTGGAAGCGGGTGACGCCGTTCTCCAGGCCGCGCAGGCCCATGAAGGCGTTGCGGTTCTCGACGGTGATGCCCGGGGAGTCCGCCTCGACGACGAAGGCCGTGATGCCGCCCTTGTGGCCCTCCGACTTCGGTACCCGGGCCATCACGACGAGCAGGTCGGCGACGACGCCGTTGGTCGTCCAGAGCTTCACCCCGTCCAGGACGTAGTCGGGCCCGTCCGGGACGGCCGAGGTGGCGAGCCGGGCCGGGTCGGAGCCGACGTCCGGTTCGGTGAGCAGGAACGCCGAGATGTCGGTACGGGCCAGCCGGGGCAGGAAGGTGTCCTTCTGCTCCTGGCTGCCGAAGATCTTCAACGGCTGTGGCACACCGATGGACTGGTGGGCGGAGAGCAGTGCGCCGATGGCCGGGCTCACCGAACCGACCAGGGCGAGGGCCTTGTTGTAGTAGACCTGGGTCAGGCCGAGGCCGCCGTACTTGGGGTCGATCTTCATGCCGAGCGCGCCGAGTTCCTTGAGGCCGTTGATCACCTCGTCGGGGATTCTCGCCTCGCGCTCGATCAGGGCGCCGTCGATCCTCGTCTCGCAGAACTCGCGCAGCCGGGCGAGGAAGGCCTCGCCCCGCCGGACGTCGTCCGCGGGCGGAAGCGGATGCGGGTGGATCAGGTCGAGCCGAAAGCGTCCGAGGAAGAGTTCCTTGGCGAAGCTCGGCTTGTGCCAGTCCTGTTCGCGTGCGGCCTCGGCCACTTGGCGCGCTTCACGCTCGGTGACCCGGGGCGTGTTCTTCGGTGCGGATGGTGCGGACATGAGGAGCTCACCTCGCCGCGGTCTGAGTGGGTGGACGCGGCCGGTCCGCGTGGGTGGACGCCCACGGGTACCAACCGGCTCTACTCGTCCGTATGTACCCGAATCCCGGCACACCCACCATCCCCCGGACGCCGATCGGGTCGCGAGCCACTCCACTGACCCGCCTGCGGTGGCGGGAACGCGAAGACGGCCTGAACCCCCGCACAGTGGGTTCAGGCCATCTCGCTGTCGCCTGCTGTCGTGCTGTCCAGGCGGAACACAGGCGACTTCGGGTGGATCTCTTCGATCCTGTTCGCGGACTACAGGGCGAGGCCGGTGAGGACCAGCACGCGCTCGTAGGTGTAGTCGTCCATGGCGTAGCGGACGCCCTCGCGGCCGACGCCGGACTCCTTGACGCCGCCGTACGGCATCTGGTCGGCGCGGTAGGAGGGGACGTCGCCGATGATCACGCCGCCGACCTCGAGGGCGCGGTGGGCGCGGAAGGCGGTCTGCAGGTCGTGCGTGAACACGCCTGCCTGCAGGCCGTACTTGGAGGAGTTGACGGCCTCGAACGCCTCGGCCTCGCCGTCCACCTTCTGCACGGTCAGCACCGGTCCGAAGACCTCCTCGCAGGAGAGGGTGACGTCGTCCGGGAGCTCGGCGAGCACGGTCGGCGCGTAGGTGGCGCCGTCCCGCTTGCCGCCGGCGAGCAGCTGGGCGCCGGCCTGGACGGCCTCGTCGACCCAGGACTCGACGCGCTTGGCGGCGTCCTCGCTTACCAGCGGGCCGACGTCGGTGGTGGCGTCCGACGGGTCGCCGGTGACCTGGGCCTCGACGGCCGCGACGATCTTCGGGAGCAGCCGGTCGTAGACGGCGGCGTCCGCGATGACGCGCTGCACCGAGATGCAGGACTGGCCGCCCTGGTAGTTGGAGAAGGTCGCGATGCGGGTCGCGGCCCAGTCCAGGTCCTGGTCCGAGGCGTAGTCGCCGAGGACGACCGCCGCGGCGTTGCCGCCGAGCTCCAGGGTGCAGTGCTTGCGGGGCACCGACTCCAGGATCGAGTAGCCGACCGGGCCGGACCCGGTGAAGGAGATGACCGGCAGGCGCTCGTCCTGGACCAGGGCGGGCATCCGGTCGTTCGGGACGGTCAGCACGGACCAGGAACCGGCCGGCAGGTCGGTCTCGGCCAGCAGCTCGCCCAGGATCAGCGAGGAGATCGGCGTGGCCGGGGCGGGCTTCAGGATGATCGGCGCACCGACGGCGATGGCGGGGGCCACCTTGTGGGCGCTCAGGTTCAGCGGGAAGTTGAAGGGCGCGATGCCGAGGACCGTGCCGCGCGGGAAGCGGCGGGTCAGGCCGAGCCGGCCGGTGCCGCCGGCGTCGGTGTCCAGGCGCTGGGCGTCGCCGCCGTTGAAGCGGCGGGCCTCCTCCGAGGCGAACCGGAACACGGAGACGGCGCGGCCGACCTCGCCGCGGGCCCACTTGATGGGCTTGCCGTTCTCGGCGGAGATCAGCTGGGCGATCTCCTCGGTGCGCTCCACCAGACGTCGTACGACGTGGTCGAGTGCGGCGGCCCGGACGTGGGCCGGGGTCGCGGCGAACTCCTCGCGCACGGCGTGCGCGGCCGCGACGGCCTCCTCGATCTGGGCGTCGGTCGGCACGCTGACGGTGCCGACGAGACGGCCGTCGTAGGGGTTGGTGACGTCGAAGCTGTCCTCGCCGGTGGCCTGGCGGCCGGCGAGCCAGAAGGCGTGGGTGGAAGTCATGGAGGTTCCGGCCCTTCGGAGCGGTGGGGTGTCTTGCCCCCACCGTAGAGCCGTGCGGGCGCCGTGGCGTTTGTCCGGGGTGGAGCAGTGCGCCACGGGGACGCGCCGGTTTGTCGGATGCGCACGGAACGCCTGGCTCCGGTTCGGCGGTTACGCCTCCGGCGCCGATGGGGCGCTCGTCGCCTTGAGCGCCAGCCACAGCTCCATCCGGACGTCCGGATCGTCCAGCGAGCGGCCCAGGATCTCCTCGACCCGGCGCATCCGGTAGCGCAGGGTGTGGCGGTGCACGCCCAGGTCCGCGGCGGCGGCGTCCCACTGGCCGTGGTGGGCGAGCCAGGCCCGCAGCGAGGCGACGAGGTCGCCGCGGCCCTTGGCGTCGTGCTCGTGCAGGGCCCGGAGCATTCCGTCGGCGAAGGCCCGTACCGCGTCGTCCGCGAGCAGCGGGAGCACCGAGCCCGCCGCCAGCTCCTCGTGCTCGACCAGTGCCCTGCCCCGGCGGCGCGCCACCGACAGGGCCTGTTCGGCCTGCTTGTACGCGGCGGAGACGGCGATCGGGCCCGCCGGGGCGGAGAGGCCCACGACCACCTGGCCCTCCTCCGGCTTGGTCCCTTCGGCGGGCGCCCGCGCCTCCTGGGCCTCCGCGTACGCCGTGCAGGCGGCGACCGCCGCTCCGCCGTCCGCGGCAAGCACGACGAGCCGGTCGCCCTCGGGGACGGTCAGCAGGGTCTCGCCGGTCCGCAGCGCCGCCGCCTCCATCGCCTCGCCGAGCGACAGCGGGGTGGCCGGGTGGGACGCCTCCGCGATGAGCAGCCGGAACGGGGCGTCGAGCAGCCCCCCGTACAGGTCCCCGGCGACGGCCCTGGCATGGTCGGGCTGACCGGCGAGCAGCATCCGCAGCACCGCCGCGCCGAGGCGCTGCTCAGCGCCCTGGAGGGACCGGGAGCGTGCGGTGGTCAGAGTCAGCAGGGCGACGGCGGAGTGCACCGCGTACCGCTCGGCGGTGCCGAGTGCCGCGCCGGTGCCCACGGCGAGCGCTCCCCTGACCCGGCGGCCGGTGCCCAGGGACTGGAGCTCCACCCGGTCGTCGGTGTCGCCGACGACGACGCTGGCCGGGGCCGGGCGGTCCCGCAGCCGTTCCACGTCGGGGGTGAGCCGGGCGGCGCGTCGGGCGGCCCACTCGGGGGCGGCGGCGACGACCTGGCCGGCGGCGTCGTACAGCGCGGCCCAGCCGTCGAGGTGGGCGGCGAGCCGGGTGAGGAGTTCGCCGGGCCCGTCGCCCGCGAGGGCGGCTCGGGTCAGTTCCCGCTGGACCTCGAACCCGGCGGTCACGGCCCGGTACTGCTCCTCGGCGATCGCGGAGGAGACGGCCTTGGCGATCGCGATGAACGGGGTGCGGCGGGGCACTTCGAGGAGCGGCAGCCCCGCTTCCTCGGCCGCGTCGATCAGCTCCTTCGGCACCTCGTCGTAGTTGACGCCGACGGCGAAGCCCAGGCCGACGACCCCGGCCCCGGCCAGCCGCCGCACGTAGCGCCGCATCGCCTCGGGGTTCTCGGCGTCGAGGTTGGTGGCGGTGACGAGCAGGAACTCGCCGCCCTCCATGTACGGCACGGGGTCGGCGAGCTCGCTGGCGTGTGCCCAGCGCACGGGCGCGTCGAGCCGGTCCGCCCCCGCGCGCACGGTGAGTTTGAGCGCCGAATGCTGGACGAGCGAGGCGAGAGTGAGGGGCATGGGGACCGCGGGACCTCGAAGAGTCGATTTTCGCCGTCCCGTACGAACGGCTGTTCTCAATTCTGCCAGAGCGGCAGGGTCCGGCATGACCACGACCAGTGGTGGGGGGGGGGGGGGGGGCCCCCCCCCCCCCCCCCCCGCCGCGGCCCCCCCCCCCCCCGCGGGGGGGGGGGGGGGGGCGGCGGGGCCGGGGGGGGGGGGGGGAACACCAAAGAAACAAAAAAAAAAAAAAA
>NZ_JBIWKI010000097.1:0-8689 GCF_044765565.1 Streptomyces sp. NPDC102437
CTGCGCCCAGACACCGGCCTCGGTCCAGTCCCGCAGCCGACGCCAGGCCGTCACACCGCTGCAGCCGACCTGTTCGGCCGGAACGTCTCGCCAGCTCACGCTCTTGCACAGCACGTAAACGATGCCCCGCAACGCAGCCCGGTCATTCGCCGGCAACCGTCCGGGATACCGATGCCGCCGCGGCGGACGAGCAGGCAACAGCGGGGCCACACGTTCCCACAGGTCATCAGGCACAAGATCAGCAGACACCCAACAGATCCTGCCGACACATCACCCAACTGCCAAGACCCACAACGAACTTCATTCTGAAACGATCAGTAAGGCACGTTTCCGACGTATTCCGGTTGACCTCCCTGTACGAGAACAAGTCCCCAGCACACATGGCGTGTTGGCGGCGGTCAGAAGGCTCGTTGCCGCAAGGCGCCAAGCGACCTCCGGATGACTGAGCTTCGAGGAGAGGGCACCGCTGGTCCCGGCGAACCTGCGCGGCTGACTATCCCGCGCACTCCGACGGTCGTTGTCAGTGCGGCCCCATAACTTGGGGCCATGATGGAAAGATCTGATCACGTGTCCCGGGATGTGACTGCCTCGCAGGCGCTGGCTTCTTGGCGGGCGGACTGGACGTGCGGTTCCGGGTCGGACCCCCGGCTGCTGCGCTGCTTCAAGGGTCACGACGCCCCTGTGGTCGCGGTGGCGACGGCGGTTGTCGACGGGCGTCCGGTTGTCGTCTCGGCGAGCCGCGACGCGGCGATGTGTATCTGGGACCTGGCGACGGGGGAACGGCTGCATACGCTGACGGCAGCTCCCCCCGACCCCATGTCGTCGTTGTCGCCCGAGTTGGTGGCCCTGGCCACGGTGGTGGTCGACGGGCAACCCCTGGTCCTCACGTGCCACGAGGACGGGACCGCAAGGCTGTGGGATCCGGAGACGGGACGTTCTGCGGGCGAACTGGTCCTGGGCCTGGCGCGGTTGGATATGGACGGTCGGCACGTGGTGCTGGCCATCGGGGCGGACCGGACGCTGGGTGTGTGGGACCAGGCCACCGGCAGCCGACTGGGCGCGTTCCCCTGGATGGCGGGCATAGGGGAGCTGGATGGACGCAAGGTCGTTGTCACCTCTCCACCGGACCATCCAGCGCAGGTGTGGGACCTGGCCACCGGCCGCGAGGTCGGCGAGTGCCTGCCGGCCGAGGGACCCTGGACACTTGAAGGGCGGCACTTCGCCGTAACCGGTGAAGAGGGCCAGGCACCCCGTGTGTGGGATCTGGACCGCCACGTGCTTCTGGCAGCCGACCCGCAGGAGTTGCTGGCGGATACCGAGTGCGTTGACGGATTGTCAGCCCTGACGGTCGTCGGCGGGCGGGTCGTGGTCCTCAGCTTCCGCTACGAGGAGGCACCGGAAGTTGTCGGTGACCTGGCTCCCATTGTTTTTCCCGACGGCCCGTCCGAGACCCTGATCCGGGAAGAACGCAGTGTGGCGCTCGTCGTAAACGCGGACCAGACACTGCGCTTCTGGGACCTGCCGACGAGCCCCATAGGCCCTGACGGTACGCGGAGCATCCGCAGCATCCCTTTGGAAGCCGCTGAGGGGAAAGGGCTGATCAATACCGACCCGGAAGACCGGGTCGTCCTGTGGGCCCTGGTCTCCGCCCGGACGAACGGCCTGCTCGCCACCGAGTTGCGCTGGGGAATCGGGGTAGGGGTCGCTTCCCGGAGTCTGGTGCTGGATGACCTGCCCGTCTCCCTCATCGCCGAATCGGACGGCACCATCACGGTGCGGCACGCACTCAGCCTGTCGCCTGCGGGCAGTGCGCTGACCGGTCACACCGATCGGGTGTGGGCCATCGACAGCGCTCCGGTCGGGACGCGAACCCTGGCGGTCACGACATCCCGTGACCGCACCGTACGCGTCTGGGATCTCGCCACCGGCGAACAGGAGGGTGAGCCCCTCACCGGGCACACCGGCCAGGTGTGGGACGTCGCCACCACCGTTGTGGACGGACGTTGCGTCGCCGTCACCGCAGGGGAGGACCACACAGTGCGCACCTGGGACCTCATCGCTGCCCGAGGGGACGGCGGCCGGTTGCGTGCCGGACACACCGAATCAGTCCTGGCGGTCGCCACTGCGGTCGTTGACGGCGTCCCCGTGGTCGTCACCGCAGGCGCCGACCACACCGTGCGCACCTGGGACCTGGCCACCGGCTCGCGGGCCTTCGACTCCCTGAGCGCAGAGGTGTCCGCCATGACGATGGCGGTGGTGGGCGGACACGCGGTCGTCGTCACGGCGGCTCCCGACGCCACCCTGCACGTCCTGGAGCTCGCCACCGGCCGACCGGTCCGCCGCCCGTTTCCCAGCGGCCACGGCAGAGTCCTGGCCATCGCCTCGACGGCCCTGGACGGCCTGCCCGTCGCCCTCACCGCAGGCAGTGACCGCGTCGTGCGCGTTTGGGACCTCACCACCGGGCAGCCCCTGGTCGCACCTCTCACCGGTCACTCCAGCCGTGTTACCACCGTCGCCACCGCGGTTCTCGGCGGACGGCCCGTGATGGTGACAGGCAGCTGGGACAAGACGGTGCGACTGTGGGACCTCCCCACTGGCCGACAGCTCGGTGAACCCCTGATCGGCCACACCGACTGGGTGACCGCCGTGGCCACTGCCACCTTGGGCGGAGCTCCCATCGCGATCAGCAAGGGCCGGGACCGGACGGTACTCATGTGGAACCTGTCCACGGGGCAGCAGATCGGCAATGCCCAGGCCGCCGAGTCAGGCTCCGGCAATTCGCTGGCGGTCTCAGCGATGGCCGACGGACGGCTCGTCGCGGCCCTCGCCGATGACCACACCGTGCGGTTCCACGATCTCACCGCAGGGTGCCCGGCCGGTACCGACCACCTGCTCCCTTTCCCCGTGCACTCACTCGCTGCGGCACCGGGCGGGCGCTTCGTGGTTGGGTTCGGTTGTGAGGTCGCGGTGCTGTCGAGGACATCCTGACAAGCCAGGTCTCGCCAGGGTAGCGACGGTCCTCGCCGAGCCGCAGCTGTCGCTCCGCACGGTCCGTCGGCAGGACGGATACAGAGGACGCCGGGAGGGAGCGGAACTGGCCGTCGACATAGTCCTGCACCGGACAGCGCTCGGCCACCCACCTGTGGCCGGGCGGCCCTGGAGCGGACCAGGCTCATGCGTTCTCCACGGTTGCTCGGGCAGCCTCGCTGTCCGCGCCTCGGGGCCCCGGAACGGTCACCTCGGCGAGGTTGAGGCGAGTGTCCATGTCGAGGTTCACGTCACCGTACGGGCGGACGTGGGACCAGAACAGCGGGGTCAGGCCGCGCCGGTCGGCGGCGGTGAGGAGGTCCGTCCATTCCGGTTCGCCGAGGATGTCCTGGAGCATCAGGGTGTTCACGTAGACCAGGGCGGATTGCAGGATGCGCAGGCACAGGACGACCATCTCCTGCTCGTCGCGCCGGTTCGAGGCGATCTCCCCGCCCTTCCCGTAGGCGATCACGGAGTTGGCGCCGTTGGAGGACTCCATCACGTTCAGGCCCTCCTCGATCTCCCGCTGAAGGTCCCTCAGCCGCAGGTAGCGGGCCACGAAGATGGTCTTCTGTGCGCGGCCGACCTCCAGCATGGCCGCGTAGGTGGGGTGGGAGGCGTTGCGGGTGAAGCGGCGCAGGATCGCCTCAGTGGACGCGGCCCGCGTGCGGATCGCGGTCGCGTACTTGATCATCTGGTCGTACTGCTGGGCGATGAGCTCCCAGCGGATCGGACGGGTCAGCGCCGGGGTGAGCTGAGGGTAGGCATCCGGTTCGCCGGCCACCGGCCGGTACAGCTTCACCTTGTTGATCCGCTTGATGCGCGGCAGCAGGTCGAAGTTCAGCAGCCTCGTGATGCCGAACCCGATTTCCGACTGGCCATGACTGTCTGTGTAGTTGGCCTCGACGTCCATAGTGGTGCCGTGCCGCATCGCGCCCTCGACCATCGCGGCGACCTCGGAGGCCGTGCAGTTGATCAGCTGGGAGTGGATGGCCAGCGACTTCTTCTCCACGTGCCAGTAGATGAGCACCCCACGGCCGCCGTAGCGCGAGTGCCACTCGGTGAACAGGTTCTGGTCGTAGGCCCGCACGTGCGTGGAGTCGGAGGCGACCGCCGTCGAGCCCTGGCCCCACAACTCGGTACTGCGCGCGGCGAAGGTGGCGTTCGCGATCTCGATGGCGATCTGCCGGGCCGTCTCCGGGGTGAGATACCGGCGGCGCACGTAGCACAGTTCGTCCTCGGTGCGGCCGTGTCCGCCGGAGGCAACGGCCTTGATCCCGGTGTTCGTGCCGTAGGCGTAGATCACCAGGAGCAGGCGCTCGGCCAGGACCTCCGCCGAGAGGGAGCCGCCGCCGGAGACCGAGGTGACCGCGTCCAGTACCTCGCCCTTGATCCTGCGCAGGTTGCGCGGCTCGCGCTGGGCTTCGGCCGGGGTCAGCCGGATCGCGCCGGACTTCCGCTCGGCGATGTCCAGCCAGCTCAAGCGCGGCATCCCATCGTTGAGCAGCGTCAGCTCGGTGGTCATCTGCTCGCGCAGCTCGTTGACAAAGTCGGCCGCGTCCAGCGGCTTGCGCAGCTCGCGGTAGTTCTCCTCGCGCCGCTCGGCGAAGTCCTGGGGCAGGTCCTCATCCGGATTGCGCCACTTGTCGGCGCCGACCACCCAGATCTCCTTGCACTTGAGCTGGTCGCGCAGGGCCTGGAAAGCGACGATCTCGTAGACCATCCGCACCACCCGGCGCCGGCCGCGTTTGTCGGTGCGGTGCACGACCTCGGCCCAGTCCCCGCCCATCGCCTTGTGCACGGGCACGGTCTCGCCCAGCGGGTAGTACGTGGTGTTGCCCGCCGCCGCGTACCGGGCCACCAGCGCCAACGCCTCGATCACCGGCCGGTGGGTGTGGTTGGACGAGCGGAACTCCAGCACATCCAGCAGCTTGATCAGCCCGCGCCGGTAGTGGTTGGTGTACGACGCCTTCAGCGTCGTCTGCACTGTGCGCCGGTAGACCGGGCCACGGGTCTTGAACTCGTGCACCAGCTCCCGCAGCGTCTGCTCGCCCCCGGACACGGCCGGGTAGACGACCTCGCGGACCGTGCCCCCCGGCTCGCCGATCGACGCCTCGGCGAGCTTGAAGAGGATGTTCTCCTTGCCCGACACCTTCTTGAACGCGTTGACCAGTTGCTCGGTAACCTTCTTCTCCGCCCGCGCCCCGATCCGGTGCACCGTGGAGATCAGCAGCTCCACCAGCGTGTCCGTGATCTCCCGTTCCCGCTCGTGCAGCAGCGCGGCCAGCAGCGTCACCCGCAGCGGCAGCGGGTGAGTGCGCAGGTGGGAGGGCGATTCCACCGCGGCCCGCGCCCGCCATCCGGCCACCACCTTCGGCGCGACGTCAGCGAAGAGGTCTGCCAGCAGCCCGACCGCCCTCACCGCGAGCAGCTTGTCGATCTCGGTGAGCATCGTCTCCAGGCTCACATTGCCCGGAGCCTCCTTGATCTTGCCTAGGACCGGCGGCCCGTCCTCGCCCTCACCGGCACCGGCTTCACCGGGTACGGCGTCGTCCGTCTGGTCGGCCCCGGCGACCAGGGCGATGATCCGCTCCGTGCCCTGAACCGTGATCCGGACTGAGATCCTCGCTGTCAGCATCTCCTTGGCCACTCGCAGCGCGGCGCCCACGATCCGGTCGCACCGCCCCGGAGTCGGCGGCTCGATGCTCTCCGTGCGGCAGCGGGCCAGCAGTTCCACCCGTACCTGCTCCGGCCGCCGCTCCTTGCACGCGACGTATTCGGCGAGCCAGCCGGTCAGCTTGTCCGCATCCGCAACGCTGCACTCACGAAAGCCCAGGTGCCCCCGGATCTGCGCGCGGTGGTACTCCACCGTCCGGCCGCTCCACTCGTACACGTCCAGCTCGGCGGCAGGCACCTGTACCTGCCGGGCGACGAACTCCACCGCCTCGCCCGGCAACTCGAACCGGCCCCGGGGAAACCGGCCGTACTGCGTATAGAACTTCAGCAACACGGCGAAGCCCAGTCGCGTCGCACCGCGCTTACCTGACACAAGCCCATGCTCGTCCTTCAACAGCGTCCAGTGCTCGACCAGGTCGTCCAGGTCCAAAGGGGTACGGGCCACGGTCGTCGATCGTCCTCTCGGGGCCCCACCCCGCGCAGCTGTACGACCCCGGACTCACCCACACGGGTGACATCCTCGCAAGATCACCACCGTTTGCGGCTGGTGACAGTGTTCTTACCGGCACCCCGGCTCCTCGCTTCCCCCGCGAGATCACCGGCGCCGTCGACGAATACCTGCCCCACCGCACCCACCGCGCACTCGCCGGCTCCACCGAACACAACCGAACACACCGGACCGCTCCTCACCTCCCGCAACGGCCGCGCCCTGGACCGCGAATCCACCGCACGCCGCCTCCTGCGCGCCGTCCTCACCGCAGGACCCCGAAATCCTTCCCGTCCGCCTCACCGGCGACGAGATCGCCCACACCCCCGAAGACCTGCGCCCGTTCACCGTCACCGACGCCCGACCGGCGAGCCGGACACCGAATGGACACGGGGACTGAGACCGGCCGGCCCCACCGGCCCGGAACGTCAGCCGTCCACAGCTCTCCCCTGGCCCCGCGAGAAGGGCACGGACCCGGTTCAGGCGTTGAGATCCAGTACGCGCACCGGTTCGCCCTCCCACCGCTTCGGGGCCGTGGTGGCGATGATCGCTCCGTCCGGGCGGTCCGGGGTGGGCTGCGCCGCGTACTGGCTGTGGGCCGCCGCCCACGTGTCCTGCCGGGCGAGGGCCAGAGCCGCGGCCAGATCCAGGTCCAGAACGGTGATGCCCGGCAACGCGGCAAGGTGCTCGGCCGTGCCGGGCCGCGCACGGTCGGCCTCGACGAGAGCGCACGCTGGGGCGTACAGGAACCAGCCGGATTCGGCATGGGCCCGGTGAATGAGACGAGAGGCAAGGACGTTGCCCTGGCCGGCCGCTTCCATCGCCGTTTCGTCCAGGACGATGTGCACCGCATCGGTCACCGGCTCGTCACCCGGGCCAGGCGCCGGTCCAGCTCACTGTCCAGGCCGTCCTGCTCGGCCGGAGTGGGGGCATAGCCGTTCCACTCCTCCAGCGCGACCCGCGCCTTCTCCGCACGCTCGGCACGCTCGGCCGGAGTCAGCATGGTCTCGGCCAGACGCGCCAGATAGGCACGCAGCGACAGACCCTCAGCAGCCGCGATCGCGGCAAGCCGCTCCTTGGCCTCCTCGGGGATACGGACATTCGCATCGGACATCGTCGTACTCCTTTCCACCCCGCCCAGGGTACGGGTACGTACCCGTACCCGTCACGACGGAGGAATCACCACCTGCGCCACGTCCGCCGCCCCTGCGGTACCGGCTGAGCACGACTGGTTTCCGGCCCCCGCCCCTTGTTGTCACATCCACCCGGCAGAATGGGGTCGGGGCCGCCGCGACGGCGGTCCCGACCTGCTTCCGCGGGACCGACGACCACCGTCGTAAGGCCTGCCAGGAGACACCCGGCACCGGTCCGGGTCACACTGGCGGTGCTGTGCGGATGAGGAGGTGGAGGGAATGAGCGTTGCAACCGATCACACCGGGCCGTGGACCGTCGCCGACGTCCTCGCGCTGCCGGAGGACCGCAGTGTCCGGTACGAGCTGCTGGGGGAGTCCCTGGTGATGTCCCCCGCCCCCGGCCTGCGCCACCAGCGTGCGTCCTTCCGGCTCCACGTGGCCCTGGACGCCGCGGCCCGCGCCGCCGACGCGCCGGTCGAGATCCTGGAAGCCATCAATGTGACCCTGCCGTCCGGCCTGGTGGTGCCGGACATCGTGGTCGCCGACGCCGGCGCGACCGTCGACGACGGTGTCAGCATCGACGCCGAAGCCGTCCAGCTCGTGGTCGAGCTGGTCTCCCCCGGCAACAAGACGATGGACCGGAAGTTCAAGCCCATGCTCTACGCCGAGGCCGGGATCCCGCACTACTGGCGCCTGGAATTCGACCCAGCCCCCCTGCTCATCATCACCGAGCTGGAAAACGGCCGGTACGTCGAGCAGACGACCGCCCTGTCCGGCGAGGTCACCCGACTCGATGCCCCGTTCCCCTTCGCGATCGACCCGGCCGGGCTCGCCCGGCAGTAACCGGCCGACAAGTTGACTGCCTGGGCTCATTGCCATCAGCACCAACGAGCGCCTGGCCGCGGCGCGCGAGTCTGCGGCCGGATCGGCCTTCCCCACATCTGCCTGTCCCGGATGAACCACGCCCAAGCAGTGGAACTCCTCACCCGCCGCCTCCTGCTGAACGACACGCATGTCGGCTGCGCGGCGCAACGGGGCGACGGCGACGAGCTTGACGACGGCCCACCCGGGCGTTCCTGCCCGACGGCGAGCTGTCGCGCGCACAGTTCGAGCAGGCTTCGCTCGACGTCGGCAAACAGGTTGGCGAGGCATTGCGACCCGCTACGACAAGACCCCGGGGAGCTACCTCGCCGGCCTCCACCTCCGCGCCTCGATGATCTGGGTCAAGGACCTCACACGAGCAGCCCCTTGATCACAACCAGATACGCTCCCTAGTACTCCAGCAGGATTTCGCTGTCTGACCTGCGGATTTCGCTGGGCGGCTGGAGTGTAGCGGGCTGTGGAGTGGGCAGGGGCGGTTTCACGG
>NZ_JBIWKI010000098.1:0-8559 GCF_044765565.1 Streptomyces sp. NPDC102437
CCGCCACCGAATACCGCGCCGAGATGACCACCCGCTTCGTGATCTGGGACCAGATCACCGGCGCCACTACCCCGCCCACCACAGCGTGACCCAGGTCCCCGCCCAGACCGCTACACGCCCTGACGCGCCCTCAATCGATCAACATCCCACCAACGTGACAACGCCCACACTGACGTTGGACACCCTCGCCGCGTGCGCGCAGCGAATCCGTCCGAATCGATCAGTCGGCGACGACCCCCGTGTTCTGGCAGGCGGTCAGCAGCCAGCGGCCGTCGTCCTGCTTGGTCATCACATACAGAGGGGCCCCCTCGCTCTCGTCGTCCGGGCTCAGGTAGCGCTGACGGACCTTGACCGCCGCGACATCGGGGCGGATGAAGAGCACGTGAACCACCTCGTAGCTGACCTTGCCGTCCCAGTTGGCCGCAGGGAGCACCTGGCGGGTGAACTCCGATATCGCGTCGAGGCCGATGAGAACCTTGCCGTGGGCCGTCGTCCAGACCGCGTCGGGGTGGAAGAGGGCGAGGAATTCGTCGGGGTCCTTGTGCTGCTGGGAGCGCTCGACGGTGGCAACGACCTGCTTGACGGCTTCGATGTCTGCGGCGTACGCCGTGGGTTCCGTAGTCATGTGGACCATGGTGCAACCTCAAGCATGGTTGAGATCAAGAGAGTGATCGGCGCGTTCGCCGTCCGCGCGCAGCTCCTCGTTCTCCCGACCTCTCCGGGCTGCCGCTCGGGCGTTCTTCGCCCACCGGCGCAGATCGTGTTCAGGCGGTCGGCCGATGTCCAGGCCCGGGTATCGGACGACCGGGCCGATGGCGGGGGACGCCGCGCCCGGCGGGGCGCGGCGTCGGCGCTGAGGCCGCCGGGTCAGACCTCCAGTTCGGCCTCGATCCGCTTCAGCTGGTGGCGGGCCATCGCCAGGTTGGCGCGGCCCTTGTCCAGCACCAGGTACAGGAAAAGGCCGTTGCTGCCTCGGGCCTTGAGCAGCCGGATCAGGTGGTACTGGCCGCCGAGTGTGATCAGGATGTCCTCGATCTCGTCCTGGAGGCCGAGGTGTTCCATGGTGCGGAGCTTGGCGCGTACGACATCGGTGTTGCCCGCGGCCGCGACCTCCAGATTGAAGTCCTTGCCGCCGCCGAGGGTGCCCAGCGCCATTCCGCTGGTGTAGTCGACGAGGGCGACACCGAGGGTGCCCTCGATCGACGTCATCGCTTCCTTGAGTGACGCTTCGGTGTTCGACATGCGTGCTCGTTTCCTTTCCTGGCCGGCCGGGTCGACCGGATCCTTGGGTTGTCTGCGGGGCATGTGGTGTTACGTGCGGCGCGGCAGCGGGCCGGGCCGCGGGGTGGGCGGCTCGGGGGCGTGGGCCGGGGGTGCCGGGTGTGCGGCGCGTTCCAGCGCGGCGTCTATCAGTTCGCCGATGCGGGTGCCTGCCCGGCGGCCCTCCAGATGGAGCCTGCCGACGTTGATCCGGTCCTCGGCCAGCAGCGTGAGGACGGCCGAGGAGCCTGCGGCGTACGTCGCGATGTAGCCGGTCCCGCCCCGTACGAGAAGTTCGCGGAAGCCGCTCCGGCCGGTCGCATCCGTCATCCGGATCGCGACGCCGAGCGCGGCCGCGGTCAGTGCGGCGACGCCCTCCGCCTCCACGCCCGGCGTGTCATGGGCCAGGACGAGACCATCGGTGCTGGCCGCCAGAGCGCCGGAGAGGAGCGGGACCCGGGCCCGTAGTCTCTGGAGTTCGGCCAGCACATCCTGCGCTTCGGCCTCGGGCACCATCAGCTGTCTCCTCCCGGCACGCTGTCTGAGCGCGCGTATCACAGGGCCTCCAATGCGTCTCGGAGCTGGCGCAGCAGCGCGACGTCGGGGTCGGCCGTGACCTCCGGAAGCGCGATCCGGCCGGGGGCGGCCGCGGCCGACAGCTCCCGTACCGCTTCGACCAGTCCGGCCGCGGCCAGGCGGTGCAGATCGACCAGGACATGGAACGCTGGCCTGCCCAGCTCCTGGGCGATGTCCGATGCGGTGCGTGCCCCGTCCGCGAGATCGAGCACGCGGCGCCGGCCCGGCGGAACGGGTGCGTCGACGGAGCGGCCCGTCCGTACGAGCGGTGCGCTGTCGGTCACCGCGTCGGGCCAGATCCGTTCCAGCAGCTCCCGGCGCCGGAGCGTCTCGCGCTGCACGGCATCGACGGGGACGGGGCGGACGGGGCCGATCCAGTGGGAGACCCCGTAGCGGAATCGGGCCGGGGTCCGGGTGGGGGCGAGTGCGAAGAACGCCGCGTCGTACAGCGCGCCCAGGTGGCACAGCTCCAGCGCCCCGCCCGGCACCCGCCCGCTGTCCACCAGATAGCGGCCGACCCATTGCCCGGCGCCCGCCCTGGCGACCGCCTCCCACCAGCCGTCGCGGTGCAGGGCGCCGCCCGTGGTGAGCAGGACGTCGATACCGGGTGTCGCGGGGCTTTCGGCGTGCACCACCTGGCCCTCGGCGAGGTACAGGGTGCCACGGTCGCGCATCAGGGCGCCGGTGGCGCGTTCGGCGGCGAGGCGCTGCAGCATGGGGGAGAGGGGCGCGACCGGGGCGGGGGCGGTTCTCATGCCAGGACCAGACGCTGGGCCATCTCGCCCAGCCGTATCCGGGCGAGGGCCAGATTGCCCTCCGCGCGGTCGAGCCAGAGATGGACGAAGACGCTGCTGTCGAAGGCCGTCTCGACGAAACGGAGGATGTGGTACCCGGCCCGGGTGGTGACGATGACGTCTTCGACCGGGGGCGGCGCTCCCTCGACTGCCCCTTCGGGTAACGCGGTGGGCGGTTCGGTGGCCTCCCGTGCGAAGGCGGGCTGCTCGGCCGCCATCCGCGCGACCTCGGCCGTCTCCGCGGCGGTCGCCTCGTGGTCGCCGTTGGGCGATTCGCCGATGGTGCCGAGGGCGAGGCCGCTCGTCCAGTCGACCACCGCGGCGCCGCGGGCGCCGGGCAGCCTCATGACTTCGAGCAGGCACTCGTCGATTCCGGGCACGCGCAATCCCCTCCCGACGTGGCGTACGGCTGTGACCCAGAGGCTACGCAACGTGCTTGCCCCAGGTGGCGGTTCTGGCATTTTCCATGGGTACATGCGCAAGAGATCTCCGGAGGGCGGGCCGGACCCGCCGCTCGGGCCGGATCGGCTGGGAAGCGATCCGGGACGACACCCAGGTTGCGGTCCAGGCCCCACAATCGTGCACCGGCCCGCCCGACTTCTGGACTGCCGTGAAAGCGGCTGCGGACGGCTACCGGGCCGACCGGCAGGCGGGGCAGCCGGTCCGGCTGGAGCTGTGGTGCGAGACAGCCGGCATGGTGCCGCAACTCGCACGGCTCGGCTCCGGCTTCGGAATCGCCTGCTTCTCCGGCGGAGGGTTCGACGGCCTCGTCGGCAAACACAACGCGGCGCAGCGTGCGGTGGCCGGGGCACCGGCAAGTCCCACCTGCTGATCGGGGTCGGTACTGCGATCGCGGAGGCCGGACTGACCGTCCGTTACATCACCACCCAGGCCCTGGTGAACGAGCTCGCCGAAGCCGAGGCGGCCAGGCGGCTGTCCTCGCTCATGGCCCGCTACACCAAGGTCGACCTGCTCTGCCTGGACGAGTTCGGCTACGCGAACCTGGACTAGAAGGGCGCCAAGCTGCTGTTCCAGATTTTCACCGACCGCGAGGAACGCAAGGCCACCGCGGTCGCCACGAACTCCCCGTTCGCCGAGTGGGACAAGAGCTTTGGCGACCGCCGGCTCTGCGCGGCCATCGCCGACCGCATCACGTTTCGCTGCAACCTGATCCAGACCGGCACCGAGTCCTACCGACTCCAGGCCACCTGCGACGAACGCTCGATCTGACATCGGCCTCGGTACCGGTGGGCTCGCGCGTCATGGCGGAACAGCCGGCCGCTCCACTGTGGGACGGTCGGCGATGCCTGCGAGGCGACCCGCTTACGCCCTGCTAAGGTCTCGATCAGTAGTGAGCCTTCCTGGCCCGGATACAGCATCCGCCGGGGAGGCTTTTTTCATGCCCGGGGCCGCTTGTCCGGGGGCCAGCACCGATCAAACGAATGCCAGTCCCGATCCTCGGTCCTGCCGATCCGGGCATGTGGAGCTCGCCGGTTGACCACCTCTGCAAAAGGAGTCTCGTGCCAGACGTATCCATTCGCCTCGCAGGCACCGCCGACCGCCCCACGGTCGAGCGGCTATGGCTGATGTTCCGCCATGACATGTCGGAGTTCCACGGTCTGCTGCCCAACGCTGACGGCACCTTCCGCAACGACCGGCTCCACATGGCCTTCTCTGAGCCCGACTGGACGCCATACCTCCTGACAAGCGGTGACAGCCCTGCTGGGTTCGCGTTCGTCCGCAGTTTGACCGCCCCGACGCGCGTGCTGAACAGCTTTTTCGTAGCGCGCGGCGCGCGGCGGACAGGGATCGGGCTGCACGCTGTTCAGGAAATCACGGCCAGGCACCCAGGCTCGTGGGAAGTCGCGTTTCAGGACGCCAACATCGCCGCGGTGCACTTCTGGCGCCGCGTCGCCACGGAGATCGCCGACGACGCATGGACCGAGGAACGCAGACCGACCCCAAGTCGGCCCGACTTGCCTCCTGACGTCTGGATCTCGTTCAGCACCCCTGCGGTGACTCACGACTGAGCGTCAAGGCAGGGAAGCCGCCGAACGCACTTGGTGGCCGGCGATAGACGATTACGCGAGCCCACCAGTAGATGCTCCCCAAGGCCGGACACCGCGCAGCCCCGACCGCATACCCGCCGGGATAACGAAGCCAGGCCCTTTCGCACCGTGCCTGTCAGGGACACGGACCGACAGGGCCCGGTGGCACACAAGCTATCGCCAAACACCGCCAGATCACGGCGGACACTCCACATCCGCAGGCGGGACGTCACTCGATAGGGGGGCTCCCGAACCCGTTGACGATCATGGACCTGCGTCGGGCCCACCCTCGCCACGAACGGAGCAAAGTGGCTCCCAATCTCGCCGATGCAGTGGCTCCCGTTCACCCCGACAAAATCACTGGAGCGCATCGACGCCGCCTACCGCCAGGTCCGCCGCCAGAACGTTGCCCGGTATCTCCTGAGGCGCCTGAACGCCGGCGGCGGGACACGGGTGGAGATCCGCCCGCTGAACCAGTCGCAGGTGCCGCGTCCGCTCCAGCGGATGGTGGAGTACCGCACGATGAACGTCCGCCGCTGGGACCGCATCGTCGAAGCCTGGTCAACCGGCGACCAGCAGGGCCTGGACGACGCCTGGGAGGACGTCATCGTCGACCTGGGATCCCAGTGGGGCAGTACGAGTACGTCACCAACATCGGCTTCGCCGCGTAGGGCCTGTCTCCTTGAAAGGCTATGGGCGCCATTCCTGGCGATAGGCGGGGTGTTCGGCGTATGACTGGACAAGGACTCGCAGCGCGTATGTCAGGCCGGCCGAACGGGTGCAGGCGGGAGTCGGTTTATGGTGCTTCCTCACGAACTGCGACGGCGGGGCACCGTCCGAGCCTGCGGCTACTCCGTCTTATCTGTGTGCTCCCGGATTGCCGCGGCGACGTCGAGCAGGGCGTACGCGATGGCGGATAGCCCCTCCCCGATCGCGTCGGTCTGCTTGTCCTCTCCCGTCTGCTCTGCCGCCCGGTCCGCCCGGCCCTCCGCGTAGTCCTTGTACAGGCGTTGTCACGTTGTTGAGTGTGTGAGTGCCCAGACAGGAGCATCCCCAGCGCGCGCCACGGGGTTTACCACGCCCCCGGCGCGCGCTTTCGCGATGCACAAGAAGGCCGGACTGTTCTACCGACCGACCCGTCCGAGCCGCAGGTCTCGGTGGAGGAACCACGCCGTAATCGCGACGACCGTCCCGCAGACCGTGGGTACGAGCAACCACGGGAGGCCCGTCCAAACGGTGGACAGACCCACGACGGCGCAGCTGGCCCCCGTGACGATGAGCAGCCATTTGCCGTACGGCTGCCAGGTGAAGAATCCGGGGTCGCGCGGCCTGACCAGACGCACCGCACCGAACATCAGCGCCAATGCCGCCAGCAGCCCCGCGAACGTGCTGAAGGCGGCTGTCATCTGGGGTTCGTCGCGAGGCGCGTCGGCGGAATTCTGCCGGACGTCTCCCTCGGCGATCACCACGACGACGCCGCGCCACACGGTACCGGTGACCCGGTTCCCCCGCTCAAGCTCGCTCAGCACCGGTCCCGGGTCGCCGAACGGCACGACCATCCTCGGGAAGGGCTCCGGGCCGAGCAGGGTCGCCCGCATGCCCTTGGGGTGCTTCCGGGCGCCTTCGACTGTGAAGGTGACGTCCCGCAGGCAGTCTTCTGCCCTCGATATCACCCTGCGGGTGGGACACGTCTCGGCCGCCTTGTACTCCTGGTACAGGGCGCGATCGGCGGGCAGCCAGGTGGTGAGGATGGAATGGCAGCTCAGCGCGGCGATCAGGGACAGAACGATCAGCGCCGCACCCACCAACCGGTTCCCGCCCGCCGTCGGCGGCGGTCCGTCCGCCCCCGGGTGGTGCCGCTTCTCATCGTGGTCATCGCTCGTCTCCCCGCCGTTGCCCACCGACAGGCGCCAGTTTCTTACAGCTACGATCAAGCAGGCAAGGAGATCGACCGGCAGTCGGAGGTCACTGGTACTTGCCGTATCCGGGCAACGGCCAGCGGCTCCAGGTTTTCGGCCGTGGTGCCCGTCTCGCCGAGGCACGGGAAGATCCGCTCGACGCCGCCCCCGTGTGCCTCGGGGTCGGCGTCGGCCATCGCGTCGGTGGCGCGCGTGACGTGGTGGCCGTGCTCGTACGCGGCCCGCACGGTGGACTCGACGACCCCGCGGCGCCGCCGTCGGCTGACACAGAAAGGCGGCCTGACGTACTCCCGTACCGCCCGGAGGCCGGCCGCGCCTCCCGTGGACGGCCCCCAGCACCACACCTACCTGCGAGCTCACCGGCATCACAGAGCAGTCGGTTTCGGCCGGAACGAACCCCACCACGATCCCGAACCAGCACCGGCCCACGTCAGGGGCAGACAGAAGCATCCCCAGCGCGCGCCACGGGTTTTACCACGCCCCCGGCGCGCACCGAAGGTGCGCTGGATCGCTGACCTGACGAAAGGGGTGGCCCTGCGGGACGTGCGAAGTGACCGGGGGCCATCCCAGGAGCACCGTCCTGTCAGGGCACTCATGACCGACCGTACGAGCCGCGGTGGTTCACCGTCTGGTGAGCTGTTGCATATGCGATCACTCTGGTTGCAGGTACAGCCGCAGCGGCCGTCACGGGGCACGATTCCCTCGCCATGCGATCACTCATGGGCTATGTTGAACGTGTTCAAATGTTGCGGAGTGCGAGTTGCCGTGAAGGGATGATGATGGTCATGCCCCACGCGGCGGCCAGCCCTGGCATGCGCCGAGTGCTGGCACGGATGGGGCGGTGCGTCCTGTCGTACGTCCTGCTGCACGTGGCCGTCTGGATCGTCATCGCGCGAGTGGTCCCGGACTGGCCCTTCCTCGATAGCGCGCGGCTCGGCCTGCTGATGCTGGCCTTCACCGGCATTCCCACGGTGCTCCTGGCGATCGTGGCCGGACTGGCCCACCAGCATCTGGAGGTGGCCCGGTTCCGGGCCTTGCTTGCTTTCCCCATGGCGCTCTTTGCGATTCCGCTCATCGGGGCGGCCGCGGCCGAGCCGCTGGTGCTTCAGGTGATGGCCCAGGTGGCCTTCGCCGTGTGGTTGATGCCTGCGCCGCTCGTCCCGGAGAACTGGGTTGGGCCTTGCCCGAGTAAGGAGCGCGCAACCGATGACGCGTCTTCAGAAGCGTTGAGACGTTGTGCCCCGTGTGTGCCCGATCAGACAGGGCGTGGCGGCGGGCAACGTGGTTGATCAGGACTGGGAAGCCGGGGTGAGTGGTGGTTGAGGTGGCCGCGCAGGCGAGGCCTTCAGGAAGTCCGCACGTACAGAGCCGGAGTTGGGTGTACTCGGCGACGAGTACTACGCCGCCTGGGGCCACCTCACGCCAAACCCGCACGGACGGGAGTTGTGTAGAGGGATGCTGATACAGGAAGCCGAACAACCAGCTCCTGGGATACGTCGTGCACTGGGACGGATCGGCCGATGTCTCCTGACGTATCTACTCCTACACACCACGGCGTGGCTGATCATCGCGCTTTTGGTTCCGTGGGAAGACTCCACCGCGCAGATCGTTAGGATCAGCCTCGGTATGCTCGCCTTCATTGGCCTTCCGACGCTTCTTCTCGCGATCCTGGCGAGCTTGGGGCACAGAAAGATGGTGCCGGGGCGGTTTCGGGGGGCACTGGTCGCTCCGATGCTGGCGTTCATCTGGCCGTGCTTGGCCGCCAGCACGGCGGAACCTCTGGTGTTCGAACTCATGGTCCAGCTCGCGTTCGCCTGCTACTTGATGCCAGTACCGCTCCTGCCCGAGAAATGAGTGGGGGAGCCCTACTAGGGAGCGTATCGAGTCGTGATCAATCTGCGGGATGTGCCTTCGTGGCACGGTCTGGTCCGGTAGACCGTCTTGCGTGACGCGAGTGCAACT
>NZ_JBIWKI010000099.1:0-8207 GCF_044765565.1 Streptomyces sp. NPDC102437
AGGCCCTGCTTTCATTCCCCGGCCACGAGCCGATCACTCAACCGGGCACCCAAGTTCGACCCGCAACCGAACCTCTCGGTACGACAACGGCTTCTTACGCCCGCAAGCATTTGACCGGGATGTTTCCGTACCTGCCCCAGCAGTCCGGCTACAACAAACGCCTGCGTGCGGCGCTCGGCCTGATCAAGCGGGTCATTCGCATGCTCGCGAAGTCGTCCGACTTTTGGTTGGACGACTGCTGGATCGTGGATTCCACCCCGGTGCCGTGCGGCATGTCGCGGCCCACCGTGAAACGCTCCGACCTGGCCGGATGGGCCGGATACGGCTACTGCGCCAGCCACTCGCGGTTCTTTTGGGGGCTGCGCCTGTACCTGGTGTGCACTCCGGCCGGGATGCCGATCCTGGGGGCCCTGGCAGACCCGAAGATCGGTGAACGCGAGGTGCTGGCCGCGATGCTGGAGGTCGAAGCGGGCATCGTTGCCGCGCACGACGGCATCCTGCTCATCTCTGACAAGGGCTTCGCCGGCCGGGCCTTCGAAGGGCTGCTGGCCGACTACGGCATCACCTTGCTGCGGCCCTCCCGCAAGCGCGAGAAGGCCCGCTACGGCGAACCGATGCTGAAGAAGGTCCGCCAGCTGATCGAGTCGGTCAACGACACTCTCAAGGGCCAGCTCGACCTGGAAGGCCACGGGGGGCGCAGCTGCGCGGGCGTCGTCGCCCAGCGCATCCTGGCCATGGCCGCCGCGATCTGGCTGAACAACCTGACCGGCGCACCCATCACTCGATCGTTGATCGCCTACGACCACTGAAGAGTCAGTGGTCGGTGCCGGTGAAGGGGCTGGTGAAGACGATTCGGTTGCCGTCCGGGTCGGTGATGGGCAGGATGCGGGAGGTGGTTGTGTTCTGGGCTCCGCCGTGGTTGATGCCTGCGCGTGCGAGCTGGGTGAGGCGTTCGTCGAGGTCGGACTCGGCCAGGATCGCGGTCGAGTGTCCGGCGCGGTTGGGGTCGGTCCAGACCTGGACGCCGTAGGTGTCGGAGAGGTGCCACTCGACCAGGCCGTGCATCGGTCGGGTGTCGGGCCTCCGCCCGAACAGCGCGGTGTACCAGGCGGTCGCCGCGTCCAGGTCGGTGACGGTCATCTGGGCGAGCAGTCGTTGGATCGTCATATCGGTTCCCCTGCTGCTTTGTTTGGTGTCCGGCGTCTGCCGGGGGCTCAAGTCCCGGACTCGTGGATTCGGAGGAAGGTGCCCAGCGCGTCGAGCCATGCGCCGGTGCCCTGCTCGCGCCAGCTCGGCTCCTCGTTGCCGTTGAGGAAGGTGCCCTGCTCAGTCAGGACCAGGCGGGTGCCAGCGCCCTCGTGGTGGAACTCCACCGTGGTCAGCGACACCGTCGCCAGTTCGTCGCCAGCGTTGAGGGTGGAGGTGTAGACGAGCCGCTGGTCCGGGACGATGTCGCGGTACCAGGACTCGAAGACCAGCTCCACACCGTCGATGCGGCGGGCCCGGTTGACCTCGTGTCCGCCGACCCGGAAATCCAGCTCGTGCGTGGCGTCGACGCCGGAGAACCAGCTGGCCTTGGCCTGCGGGTCGGCCCAAGCGGAGAACACGCGGGCGGGCGGGGGCGGGTAGTGGCGTTCGAGGCAGAAGGTGGCGTGTGTGATCTGGCGATCGGTCATGTCCTTTTCCCGTGTCCGGAGTCGGTGAGGTCGTCGGGGATGGCGGAGCTGGTGGCCAGGTGGTGACCGAGCCGGTCCAGGCACTTCTCCCAGGCGGCGCGCTGGGCGGCGAGCCACTCCTCCGCCGCGCGTAGCACAGTGGGCTCGATCCGGCAGGTGCGGACCCGACCGACCTTCTCCGAGCGCACCAGCCCGCACTCCTCGAGCACCTGGAGGTGCTGCATCACTGCGGGCAGCGACATGGCGTAGGGCTGGGCCAGGACGCTGACCGAGGCCGGTGCCCCGACCAGCCGCTGGACCATGTCCCTGCGGGTGGCGTCTGCCAGCGCCTGGAAGACCCGGTCTAGGTCCACCTGTTGTTTAGGCATGTACTTAACTATGGGGACGCATCTCCGAATAGTCAAGGGACTGGTTAAGTATCTGTCGATACTGTCATTCACCTCGGCTCCGCGAGGATCACGACGGTGCGGCGGATGGCAGACAGCTCTCAGCCGAGACGGGACCCGCCAGCGGCGAGGCTCCAGCAGTCCGTGCGCCTCGACTGCCGAATGCCCTGCTCGGCACCTTCCCGAGAAGGAGCCACATCCAATGACATAGGACTTGCTCGTCTAGCCCGGACAAGAGCGCACCGGTTCCGTCCTGGCGGCCCGACGCCGTCCGTGCCCTGGCCGAACAGTGGACCGGCGACCGGCCGCTGACCGTCCTGAGTCCCGAGTCCCGCCATGGCCTGCGCGCCGACCGCTACGAGACCCAGGTCGACTGGGAGACCGAGGCCCGCGCGGCGGCCACGGCAGTCCTGTTCTGGATCCCCCGCGACCTGCGCACCATGCCGGGCATGACCACCAACGTGGAGTTCGGCCTGGACGCGCCGACAGGCAGGGCAGTACTGGGCTGCCCGCCCGACTGCCCCAACCCGGAGCGCAACAGGTACCTGATCTACGTAGCTCGCCGTCACGGCGTACCGGTGTGCACCACCCTGACCGACACGGCGACCGCAGCCCTCGCGCTGCTCACCGCCAAGCGCCCCCGGTAGCCACACGGCCGAAGTCGCCGTCCTGTGCCCTCCAGCTGCGCCCAAAACCGCCGCCAGCATCTGCACCTGGATCTGCCCCCGGCACACCAAAGCTCTGTCCCCCGGCCTGAGCCGGGGGACAGAGCTTTTTTGCGTTTAGAAGCTGTTTCCGAACCCGACAACCCTTAGCCGTGGAGGGGCGGGTGATCTGATCGTGTTCAGTTCGTCCATGCTGCGCGCCGTCCTGCCCAGCTGGCCCGAGCTGTGTGCCGGAATGGCGGCGTTCCTGAACAGCTCAGGAGCAATTACCCTCTGTCCTAGCGGAGTTGTTGAGCTATCGAGACGGGACGAAGGACCATGGCAGCACAGGAGCGCCACGAGCAGGAGATCCCTCGTATCTCGATGACCGATGAGGAGATCGAAGCGGCGAACCTGGAACCGGCTCCTCAGCTCAACAGCGATATCAAGCTGATGGAGTACACCTCCGAGTGGGCCGTGGTGTTCGAGGCGGAGGCCGCCCGGATAGGCGACGGGCTGAGCGCGCTGCCTCACCGTGTCGAGCACACGGGATCCACCTCGGTACCCGGGTTGCCCGCCAAACCGGTCATCGACATCCTGCTGATCGTTCCCGATTCGGCCGACGAGTCCGTCTACGTGCCTGCCCTGGAGTCCATCGGATACACGCTCGCGATCCGGGAGCCCGACTGGTACGAGCACCGCGTCCTTCGTAAGCCCGCCCTCGGCCTCAGTGCCGAGTCGGTCAATTTGCACGTGCTCTCCACCGGCTGCCCCGAGATCGACCGCATGCTCCTGTTCCGCGACTGGCTGCGCGCCCACACCAGCGACCGCGACCTCTATGCCCGGACCAAGCGTGACCTCTCGCAGCGGACGTGGACGTATATGCAGCACTATGCCGACGCGAAGAGCGAGGTCATCGCCGACATCCTCGAACGCGCCGATCAGAGCACACGAGCACACCGTGAAAGCTGAACCGCCCGTCCCCGCCGGCAGCAGTTACCGCTCATGAAGGGTGATCTCGGCCTGCTGCGGGAGCGGAACTTCCTCCTGTTCTTCATCGCCCGCACCTCGTCCCTGACCGGTAACGTCATCGCCCCGCTGGGCCTCGCCTTCGCTGTACTGGCCATGCCCGACGGCTCCCCGTCCCAGCTCGGACTGCTGCTGGGTACCCGCACAGTCGCCCAGCTCGGTCTGATCCTGTTGGGCGGTGTCCTCGCGGACTGGTTCGCCCGCCGGCGTCTGATCATCGTGGGGGAGACCACCGCCGGGTGCTCCCAGGCCCTGACCGCCGCCCTATTCCTGCACGGCAGCGTGCCGATGAACTTCCTGGTCGTCCTCGCGGCCGTCAACGGCGCGTCCTCCGCCATCAGTCAGCCAGCCGCCACCGCGCTCGTTCCCCAGCTCGTCGATGCCGAACGCATTCAGCCGGCAAACGCGTTGCTGCGCCTGGCGGCCAACATCTCCCGCGTCGGGGGCGTCTTTGTCGGCGGAGTACTCGTCGCGGTCGTCGCACCGGGCTGGGCACTGGCAGCCGACGCCGCCACCTACTTCCTGTCCGCTGTGCTCCTGATGCTTGCCCGCCCACGTGCGACGTCGCGGGCAGCCGCCGCGACAGAGGCACCGACCGGTCTCCTGACCGAACTGCGCGGTGGCTGGACAGAGTTCGTCTCCCTGCGCTGGATGTGGCCGGTCGTCGGCCAGTTCGCTGTCGTCAACGCCTGCTTCGGAGGAGCCATCATGGTGCTCGGCCCAGCGGTGGCCGAGCAGGAACTCGGTGGCGCGGTCGCCTGGTCGGTGGTTCTCGCCGCCCACTCGGCGGGTTTCGTCCTCGGTAGTCTGATCGCGATCCGTATCCGGCCCCGCTACCCCCTGCGCACGGGCGTCCTCGTCACCTTCGGCTTCTTCCCTCCCTACCTGCTCCTCGCCGCAGGCGCCCCGACCTGGCTCATCGCCGCCGGCATGCTCACGGCCGGCGTATGCATCGACGTGTTCGAGGTCCTGTGGAGGACCACGGTCCACACCCATGTCCCGGAGCACGCCATGTCCCGGGTCAGCTCGTACGACTCCCTGGCATCCTTCATCTGTACGCCCCTAGGTCTCGCAGTGGCAGGCCCGGTAGCCGCTCACATCGGCATAGCCGAAACACTCGTACTCAGCGGCGTACTCGTCACAGTGACCAGCACCATCCCCCTCTTCTTCACGGCCGTCCGCGACCTCCCCTCCCGAATCCCTGGCCTGGACCACGTACCCGGATAGTTCACCTGGTTTTCTCTTCAGGCGGTGGGGACACTTTTGCGGGTCAGCCGCTTAGTCATCAGGGTGATAGCCGCCCAGGTGATCAGCGTCTCGGAGTGCTGGACGAGCCGTTCGTAGTCCCGGGCATGGCGGCGGGCGTTCATGATCCAGGCCAGCGAGCGTTCGACGACCCAGCGCCGGGGCAGGACGATGAAGCCGGAGGTGTCCTTGGGCCGGCTGACCGTCTTGATGGTCAGCTTGAGGTGGCGTTTGGCCCAGGTCACGAGCTTGCCCGCGTAGGCGCGGTCGGCCCAGACGAGGGTGATCTCGGGGTGCATCAGGCGGAGGCGGAAGAGGACTTCCTTCGCCGCAGCGGAATCGTGCAGGTCGGCCGGGGTGACCATCACCATCAGTGGCAGACCTCGGGTGTCGACCACGAGATGCCGCTTGCGCCCGTTGATCTTTTTGCCCGCGTCGTAGCCGCGGCTCTTTTTGCCGACGGTCGAGGCCGCCTTCACCGACTGCGAGTCGATGATGGTGGCCACCGCCCTGGGTCCCTTGCCCATCTCCCTACGGATCCGGCCGGCGAGGACGTCGCGGATCTGCCCGATGACACCGCGGGCCGCCCAGCGGGCCATGAAGCCCCAGACGGTCCTTCATGGAGGAAAATCCGCAGGTAGAGCCCTCCATTTGCAGCCGGTGTCTACGACATAGCGGATCGCATCGACGACCTCACGGCGGGGATGCTTCTCCGGTGCCCCGCCGCGAGGTGTGTCACAGGCCGGGGTCGGCAACAGCGGCTCGATCAGGGCCCATTCGGCGTCCGAGGTGTCCGAGGGATAGCAGGGACGGCGCATCTTCTTCTCCGATGGTGAACTGCGGCGGGGGGGGGGGGGGGGGGGGGGGGGGGGCGCCGCCCCCCCCCCCCCCCCCCCCCCCCCCCCCCCGCCCCCGCTACGCGTCGAGCACCGCCCGCCACTCCCGCACCGCCGCCGCGTCCACCGGCCCCGACCACCCGTGCGGACGCGCCGCACCGCCGATGTGCACCGCGTCGATGCCCGCGGCCAGCAGCTCCGGCAGGTGTTCGAGCCGCAGCCCGCCGCCCACCAGGATCTGCGGCTCGTAACCGGGCTCGCCCTGGCGCGCCGCCTCCACCAGCAGCGTCGGGATGCCGTCGTCGACGCCCTTGGGCGAGCCGGCGGTGAGGTACGTGTCCAGGCCGGGCAGGTCCGCCAGCTGCTTGCGCAGGGCGTCCCGGTCGACGGCCCGGTCGATCGCGCGGTGGAAGGTCCAGCGGCAGCCGTCCAGCTCGGCGACGAGCCGTTCGACGGCGACCAGGTCCGGGTGGCCCTCGGCGTCGAGGAAGCCGAGCACGAATTCCTCGGCGCCCGCCGCGCGCAGCTCGCGCGCCTTCGCCACCAGCACCTCGATGTCGCCGGGCGCGAAGCCGTCCGCCACCCTGAGCATCACCCGCAGCGGAATGTCCACCGCCGCCCGGATCTCCGCGAAGGTCGCACAGGACGGGGTCAGGCCGTCCGACGCCATGTCGGTGACCAGCTCAAGCCGGTCCGCACCACCCGCCTGGGCGGCGATCGCGTCCTCGGCGTCGAGAGCGATCACCTCCAGGACTGCACGGTTGCTCATGGGCCCCATCCTCCAGGAAGCATCAATAGGTCTAGTCCAATGGCCAGCCTACGGGTCGATACACCGAGGATGCAGCCTCAATGCCAGCCGAAGATACGCGAGGTCAGCCGCACCTGGGGTGATCGAACGATCACCACGCGGGCCCGGCGGCACATCCGCCCTTGCGTTTCATAGGGGAGGGGGGTATACCTGAATCAGCAATGCATACCCCCTAGGGGTATCAACGTCTCCGCCAGGGAGGACATCGTGTCCGCGCACACCGCCACAACCGGCACCGGTACCGCCACCGGCACCGCCGCAGAGGTCGAGCTCGCGATCGGCGGCATGACCTGCGCCTCCTGCGCGGCCCGTATCGAGAAGAAGCTCAACCGGATGGACGGAGTCGAGGCCACCGTCAATTACGCCACCGAGAAGGCCAAGGTCAGCTACCGGGGCGAGGACATCTCCGTACAGGACCTGATCGCCACCGTCGAGAAGACCGGCTACACAGCGCACGAGCCCGCTCCCCCGGCGCGCACCGCCGAGGAGGGGGCCGCCGCCGGTGCCGGCGAAGCCGACGAGCTGCGGCCCCTGCGGCAGCGGCTGCTGACAGCCGTCGCGCTCGCCGTGCCGGTGATCGCGATGTCGATGATCCCGGCGCTCCAGTTCGACTACTGGCAATGGCTCTCGCTGACGCTGACGGCCCCGGTCGTCACGTACGCCGCCTGGCCGTTCCACAAGGCCGCGTTCACCAACGCCCGGCACGGTGCGGCGACGATGGACACACTGATCTCGGTCGGCACCACGGCCGCGTTCCTCTGGTCGCTGTGGGCGCTGTTCTTCGGCACGGCGGGCATGGTCGGCATGACGCACCCCTTCGAGCTGACCATCGGGCCGAGCGACGGCGCGGGCAACATATACCTGGAGGCCGCCGCCGGAGTCACCGCCTTCATCCTGGCCGGGCGTTACTTCGAGGCCCGGTCCAAGCGGAAGGCCGGCGCGGCCCTCAAGGCGCTGCTCGAACTCGGCGCCAAGGAAGTGACCGTGCTGCGCGGCGGCCGTGAGGTGACCGTGCCGACCGCCGAGCTCCAGGTCGGGGACCGGTTCCTGGTCCGCCCCGGCGAGAAGATCGCCACCGACGGCACCGTCGTCGAGGGTGCCTCGGCCGTGGACGCGTCCATGCTGACCGGTGAGTCCGTGCCCGTGGAGGTCGGCGTCGGCGACTCCGTCACCGGGGCGACGCTCAACGCGGGCGGCCGGCTCGTCGTGGAGGCCACCCGGATCGGCGCCGACACCCAGCTCGCCAGGATGGCGAAGCTCGTCGAGGACGCCCAGAACGGCAAGGCGGCGGCCCAGCGCCTCGCGGACCGGATCTCCGCCGTCTTCGTACCCGTCGTCATAGCCCTGGCGCTCGGCACGCTCGGCTTCTGGCTCGGCAACGGCGGGGGCCTGACCGCCGCGTTCACCGCCGCCGTGGCCGTACTGATCATCGCCTGCCCCTGTGCCCTCGGCCTGGCCACCCCCACCGCCCTCATGGTCGGCACCGGGCGCGGCGCCCAGCTCGGCATCCTGATCAAGGGCCCGGAGGTCCTGGAGACCACCCGCCGCGTCGACACGATCGTCCTCGACAAGACCGGCACCGT
>NZ_JBIWKI010000100.1:0-8183 GCF_044765565.1 Streptomyces sp. NPDC102437
CCAAAACTACCTCGACCAGCGCGAGCTACCCCGACCGAAATCCTGGCGAACCCTGGGCACCTGACCACGGCAGCTCCAAGATCCCCGACAGAGTCCAACTCTGTCTGGTGATAGAAGAACTGCTGAATGAGGGTGTGTGACAAGTCGGATGCCTCGCCTGTGACAACCAGACTGCTTTGACCGGTCCGATTCACCAAGCTCATCCGTCTCCGCTGGTGACAACACGGGGTGCCGGTAAGAACGCTGTCACCAGCCGCAAATGGCGGGCGACGCGCGGCGGGGCCGCGTTCCGCGACGTGTCGGGCGACCGCGTCGACGCCGGGGCGGGCGTACCGCTCCAGGGAGCGGACGGAGGCGTGGCGGGAGCGGGCCAGCAGCATCGGCGTGGACGTGCCGTCCTCGACGTCGTGTGTGAGGGCACTGTGGCGGAGCCGGCGGAGTGTGAAGCCGTCCAGGTCCTCGCGATGTCCTCGGGTGAGGCGAGTGGGTTGGCCAGGAGCCGGGTGTTCTCCTCGAAGATCTCTTCGGCCCGGTGGTAGGAGAGCCGGGCCCGGCCGGTCTCCGGGCACACGTCGAGCGTGGGTGTTCCGGCCGGGGCCTTGCGGTCGGTGAGGAACAGCGGGCCGCGGGTCCGGCGGGCGATGAGGCGGGATAGGCGCTGGGCTGTGCCGGACTGCCAGTGAATCCACTCCGTCGCCCCGCCATAGCGGTTGACCTGCTGCTTCACCCGCCGGGCACCGTGGTCACGCTGCGTTGTCAGTGGTCCGTTCTACTGTGGCACCACTGATCGAAAAGCCCGCGACAGGCGGGCTGTCCGGGTGTGAAGGGGGCGGGACCGTGCGCCGCTGGGAGTATGTCGAGGGCAATGCCTCGAAGTTCTGGGAGACCGAGGCCGAGGGTGCCGTGGTGACGGTGCGCTACGGGCGGTGCGGGAGCGAGGGACGTACGCAGACGAAGGAGTACGCGTCGGCCGAGGCCGCCTCGTTGCAGGTCCGCAAGACGATTGCGGAGAAGGAGAAGAAGGGGTACGTCGAGGTCGGGGCGTCGGCCGCGGGGGCCGGGGCGGGCGGCGGGACCGGGGCGGCCGCAGGGGCCGAAGCGGGCACGGGGACCGGGGCGGACCCTTCGGCGCTTCCCGGGGCGGATGCTCCTGTTCTGCCCGACGAGGACACCTTCGTCCTTCCCGCCAATTGGCGGCGGACGCTCCACCCACGACGTGCTGGGGTGCGCCGGGTGCCCGGCAAGGCGAGGCGGGACACGCTCGACAAGGTCGAGGCCCGGATCGCCGAGGAGGCGGCCTGGATCCAGGAGTTCGTGGACGCACCGCGTTCGGATGCCGGGCTGGCCGACCAGCTGCGGGCACATGTCGCCGACAGCCCGTCGCCGGTCGGAGCTGCCCTTCTGGCCTCGGTCGTCAAGCTTCCCGTGCCCGACTCCGCGTGGGCGGACCACTGGTGCGAGCGTTACGGTCTGCCGTTCGCCGCGCGGGCCGCGGTCGAGCTGTTCTCGGTCGATGCCAACTGGCGGCAGAGCGGCACTCGGCGGAGCGACCCCTGGCTGGAGACGCTGGCACGGCCGCGCCGCACGTACTGGGCGAGGGATCGGCGACCGCCGATGGACCGGGTCCGTGCGCTGCTCGCCGCGGCCGACGAGGAGACGTACCGGCAGACGGTCGAGGTGCTGGCCGGATGTCGCACCGATGTCCTGCGCAAGATCATCGTCTCCTATCTGGTACCGAGTGAGACCGACTGGGTCGAGGACCTCTGCGCGGATCCCGAAGTGGGCGCGGAACGGAACCACACCCTGCGCGCCATGGTGTTCAGCTCGCTGAACTCGGCCGCCCAGATGGAGCGGTTCCCCCACCGGCCGGACCTCACCGACGGTGTCGCGTTGATCGCGACGGTCGCCGAGGGCGTCGGGCCGGCTGTCGCTCCTCTGCTGGCCGACTCCCTGAGCGGCGGCCGTTACTACTACTTCGACAGCGTGAAGCTCGCCGCCGACTCCCTGGTCGAGCTCCCCACCGACGAGGCCTTCCTCGCCCTGCTGGCCCATGCGGACTCCAAGCATGTCCGCCCCGCTCTCCTCGACGCCATGCGTCGCTATCCGGTGCGTGCGGTGCGGCTGCTTGCCGCCGAGGTACGCGGCAGCTCGGCCGCGTCGTCCAGCGGGACGCTGAAGCTGCTGCGCGGTCATATCGGCGCCCACCGCGAACTGGTCTCGCTCGCGCTCAGTGACCTCGACGCCGAGGTCGTGGAAATCGTCGAACCGCTGCTCAACCCGGCGGACCTGATCACCGACGCCCCCGTGGACGCCCTGCCGGCCGTGCTGACGGCGCCGCCGTGGTCCCGGCCCCGCACCACTGCCAAGACCATGGTGGTGACGGGGCTGACCGCGGTGTCCGAGCCCTTGCTGGAATGGCTTCCCGAGGAGCGGGCGGCATGGGCGGCCAGCTCCTCCTGGTACACGACCAGGGACGGCAACGGCGACTGGGAGAAGGACACCGCCACCCTGCATCACGACTTGGCCGTGGGTGATCTGGGGCCGGCCTGGGTCTTCGTCCACGGTCCCGAGGAGGTGGTCGCCCCGCTGCTCGCCACCTGGGATCCGACGGACCTGTGGGACGGCGAGGACACCCTCAGGCCGATCGCCGCCCGCTTCGGCCTCGCCGCGCTGCCTCTGCTGCTGCGCGCCGTGCCCCGACAGCCCAGCTCGCTCGCCCCGCTGCTGCTCCCTTTCGTCGACGTGCAGGTCGCCCGGCACATGGCGGACTGGGCGGTACGGCTCAAGTCCACTGCGACGACGACCCGTTCCTGGTTCACCCGGCACGGTGTCGCGGCCGCGCCGCTCCTGGTGCCGGACGCCGTGGGTAGGAAGGGCGCCGCGCGGCGCGCCGCCGAGCAGGCACTGACACTGATCGCCACGGTGCACGGCGACACCGTGGTGCGCGATGCCGCGCGGGTGTACGGAGCCCGGACGGAGGCCGCGGTGGAGGTGCTGCTGTCCGTGGACCCCCTGGAGCGGGGGCTGCCGGCCAGGATGCCGGTGCTGCCGGGCTGGGCGGATCCCGCCGTGCTGCCCCAGATCATGGTCCGGTCCGGCGGTGCGCTGCCGGTGCAGTCGGTGCGCCATGCCCTGACGATGCTGGCGCTGTCGAAGCCCGGAGAGGTGTACTCAGGGGTCGCTACGCTCGTCGAAACGGCCGATGCCACCTCGCTCGCCGAGTTCGCCTGGGCCCTGTTCGAGCAGTGGCAGCTTGCCAATCTGCCCGCGAAGGAGTCGTGGGCGCTGCACGCGCTGGGACTGCTGGGCGACGACGCGACGGTCCGCAGGCTCACACCGGTCATCCGGTCCTGGCCCGGTGAAAGCGCGCACCACCGGGCGGTTGAGGGCCTCGATGTCCTGGCGTCCATCGGAACCGATGTCGCGCTCCTGCAACTGCACGGCATCTCTCAGCGGGTGAAGTTCAAGGCGCTGAAGGCACGCGCCCAGGAGAAGATCGCCGAGGTCGCCGCGGGGCTGGGGCTGACCGGGGAACAGCTCTCCGACCGTCTGGTGCCGGACTTCGGTCTGGACGCGGATGGTTCAACGGTCGTCAACTACGGCACCCGTTCGTTCACGGTCGGCTTCGACGAGCAGTTGCGGCCCTACGTGCTGGACGGTGCCGGCAAGCGCCGCAAGGATCTGCCGCAGCCCGGCGCCCAGGACGACGCGGAGCTCGCCCCGGGCGAACACAAGCGTTTCATGGCGCTCAAGAAGGATGTCCGCACGATCGCCTCCGACCAGGTGCGCCGACTGGAGGCCGCTATGGTGTCCGGGCGTTCCTGGACGGCCCAGGAGTTCCGGGAGCTGTTCGTCGGTCATCCGCTGCTGTGGCATCTGGTGCGCCGGCTGGTGTGGCTGAGCGAGACGGAGGGCGGCGTGCGCACCGCGTTCCGGGTCGCGGAGGACCGTACGTTCGCCGACGCCCAGGACGATGTCTTCGCGCTGGCCGACGACGCCGCGGTGCGGCTCGCGCACCCGCTGCACCTCGGGGAGGAACTGACCACCTGGTCCGAGGTGTTCGCCGATTACGAGATCCTTCAGCCGTTCGCGCAGCTCGGGCGCACCATGTACGGGCTGTCCGAGGAGGAGACCGCGAGCTACCGGCTAACCCGGTTCGAGGGGCTCAAGGTGCCGACCGCCAAGGTCCTGGGGCTGGAGCGGCACGGCTGGGAGCGCGGGACGCCCCAGGACGCGGGAGTGGAGCGCTGGATCTCCAAGCGGCTGACCGACGACTGCTGCCTGGTGATCGCGCTTCACCAGGGCATCGCGGTCGGAGTGGTCGACATGTTCCCCGACCAGATCCTGGAAACGGTCTGGCTCGACAGCCGGCCCCATGACCACTGGGCCAGGCGCAGCCACCCGCATCGTTTCACCGATCTGGACGCGGTGACCGTCTCCGAACTCCTCAGTGATCTGACGGAACTCACCGAGGGCGCCGCATCATGACCGTACGGAGCGACACACATCTCGGGACACCGGACGGCGGCGGCTCCGGTACAACGGCCACCGGCCGAAGTGCGGTACGCCGAGGAGCTGGCCGCGCTACGGGCCGGCGACCGTGATCCGCGGCCGCCGGGCTGGGAGTTGAGCCTGCGTGCTGCGCGACGCTTCGTCATCGGTGACCCGGACGCGGGCATCAGCCGGAAGTTCGTCGGCAATCCCTCACTGGTGGACCGGGCGCTGGTGACGCTGGCGACGAGCCGTGGGCTGATGCTGGTCGGGGAGCCGGGCACCGCCAAGTCACTGCTGTCCGAGCTGATCGCGGCCGCGGTCAGCGGCGACTCGACGCTGACGGTGCAGGGCGGCGCGGCCACCACCGCCTTCCGGCTCGGCCTGGAAGAACGCGGTCTCGAGTACGTGGTGGGCATCTCGACCACGACCACCGCGCAACCCGAGGACGCACAGCCGTGCACCCCGGCCTACACAGGCCGGGGCCGACGGCCGGTTCCTGCCTACCCCGAGCCGGCCCAGCAGGTGAAGAGCCTGGTCATCGCGGCCGGTAAGAACACCGCGCGGCCGGTGCAGTGGAGGGAGGGATCGCGGCCGGGCAGTGGCCGCAGCGGGCACGAGCGCATGTACTCGCGCTTCGTGGCCCTGCGGATCCGGCCCGCCGGACGTGAGATCCGCAAGGCCACGGCCGCCACCGGGCTTCCGGTCCGCTGGCTGCTGGCCGAATGGCCCGCGGACCAGGACGAGCCCGTGCAGTTCTGGCTCTCCAATCTGCCCGCAACTACCCCGTTGCCCGTCCTCGTGCGCACCGCGAAGCTCCGCTGGCGCATCGAGAACGACTACCGCGAGATGAAACAGGCCCTGGGCCTGGCCCACTTCGAAGGCCGAACCTGGCCAGGCTGGCACCACCACGTCACCCTCGTCTCGGTCGCCCACGCCTTCTGCACCTTGCAGCGACTGAGCCGATCCCCAAAAGAGACGGCGTCGGCCTGAGCCTCTACCGAGGGCACTGTCACGTTGACTGACCGGGTGGGATGATCTTCTGGTTGGTCATGCTGGGAGGGGTCGTCCGTGGACAGCGCGCCGCCGTCGTACAAAGGGCACCGGTACCCGGTGGAGATCATCGCGCACTGCGTGTGGCTGTACCCGTAGACCTCCTGGTCGAGGCCGGTCAGGCTGTGGGAGCGCAGGACACGGCCGTCCAGCATCGTTGCCTTGATCGAGAAGTACGTCGTCTCGGACTGCCACCGGTGACGGCAGGACCTGAGGTGTCATACGCCCGTGTGTGGCCCCAGGTGATCCGTTTCCAGCGAGGTTGCGACACGCACCCGTGACCGTGGTCCGGCGCGGGTGGGGTGCCCGGCCGGCCCGCTACCAGCCCCACACCACCTCCAGGACCACCGTGTCACGGGCGGGATCGAGGCCGTCAAGGAAGTCCAGCGCTTGTTGCGTGAGGTCGCCGTAGGAAAGAGGGGTGTCCGCACGCGACGGCACCGTGCGGAGCAGGCTTCGGAAGAGGCGGGTATCGGCGAGGAGGTACGGGTCTCCTTCCTCCTGGCTCGTCCACGCCGATTCGTCAAGGGTATGGGTGAAGAACGACAGCAGTCGCTCCGCGAACCGGTTTTCATCAGCGGCCAAGGAGTCGTAGCAGGCTTCCACATGACGGGCCAGGTCACGAAAGGAGATGACCTCGAAGACCGGGTCAGGATGGTCCTCCGTCGCCTGGATACTCGACTCCGCCCAGATCCACAGAGTCCATTTCGGGCTTGGCAGGTGATCGTAGGAGTCCACCGATACCAGGGTACTTTGCGGCGCACTCGGGTTCAGGACTTCGGGTTCGTATCCGTCACCTCGCGGGTCCAGCACAGGCCAACACCGCCGCGAGCGTTGCGCCTGCCGGAAACCTCATCCGCCCTGGTGGGAGCCGGTGCGCAGGATCTACAGGGGTCTCGAGCAGCAGCGCTTGATTGGGGTGCTCTCGTCCGGCTGCTGATCGCTCCGGCATGATGGTCGGTCGTGCTGCTGCGACTGGCTTACCTGACCGTGACGAACGCGTTCGCCATGCTGCGTCTGCTCCCGATGAGCGATCGGGACAAGGACACGGAAATCCTCGCTCTGCGCCATCAGATCACGGTGCTGGAGCGCCAACTCGGCAACGACAGGTTGCGGTTCACCCCGAGCGATCGCGCGTTCCTGGCAGCGTTGCTGCACCGACTGCCGTCCCAGGTACTGCGCAGGGTGCGGCTGCTGGTGCGGCCGGACACGCTGCTGCGCTGGCACCGTCATCTGGTCGCACGCCGCCACGCCGCAGAGTCCCGGCCCAAACGCCCGGGACGGCCGCGGACCGTACACTCCATCCGCGCCCTGGTCCTGCGGCTCGCGCGGGAGAACCCCAACTGGGGGTATCGCCGCATCCACGGTGAGCTCCTCGTTCTCCAGATCCAGCTGGCCGCCTCCACCGTCTGGGAGATGCTCAAGGAGGCTGGGATCGACCCGGCGCCAGAACGGGCCTCCAGTCCGTGGACGGACTTCCTGCGCTCCCAGGCCGACGCCCTGCTGGCCTGCGACTTCCTGGAAACGGTCACCTTGTCCGGGGCACGAATGTATGTGTTCGCGGTGATCGAGCACGCCAGCCGCCGGATCCGGATCCTCGGCGCCACCGCGCACCCCACCGCATCCTGGGTGACGCAAGCCGCGAAGAACCTCGCCATGGATCTTGAGGATACGGGCTGCCGGGCGAGGTTCCTGATCCGGGACCGGGACGGAAAGTTCCCTGCCCTGTTCGACACCGTCCTCAACGATGCCGGCATCGAGGTCGTGCTCAGCGGCGTGCGGCTGCCGCGCATGAACTCGATCATGGAAAGGTGGGTGCAGACCTGCCGGCACGAACTGCTGGACCGCACCCTGATCTGGAACCAGCAGCACCTGATCCACGCACTACGGGAGTTCGAGGACTTCTACAACTCCCACCGGCCCCATCAGGGCATCGCCAACGCCCGCCCGCTACACCCGTTGCCGGTCCCGATCAGCGATCCGGAGCAGATCGCTCGCCTCGACATACGGAGACGTGAACGACTCGGCGGCATCCTCCACGAGTACCAACATGCCGCATGACCTGCACGGATGAGGTTTTCGGCAGGCGCAGCGTCGATGACGAGCTCTGATCGCATGTGATCGGCGATCGCCCACCCGGCCAGACGGCGTGAAGCCAGGTCGATGACGGTCGCGAGATAGAGCGGCTTCGAACCGCTGACCGGCAGGTATGTGATGTCGCCGACGTATTTCGTGTTCACCGCGGCCGCGGTGAAGTCACGTCCGATCAGATCCGGCGCCTTCGGCGCCGCCTGGTCCGCGAGCGTCGTGCGGTGCCGGCGGCGCAGACGCACTCCCTCGAGCCCGATGGTCCGCATGATCCTGGCGACGCGCTTGTGGTTGAGCACCGGGCCGCCCTCGTCATGGAGTTCGGCGGTGATCCTTGGGGCTCCGTAAGTGCCGTCGGAGTCCTGGTGGACCCTGTGTATCCGGGCCGCGAGCCTGGCCTCGAGAGCCTGCCGGGCCGCCCTTGCGGCCGCGGAGCGGCGCCAGTGGTAGAAGCTGGACCGGGAGAGGCCGAGGATGTCGCAGAGCCGCTTCACGCCGTGACGGCGCTGGTGGTCGTCAACGAACTGGCAGCGGTTCACCAGCGCGTCTCC
>NZ_JBIWKI010000101.1:0-7787 GCF_044765565.1 Streptomyces sp. NPDC102437
TTCCCTCCCCTCCGCTCTTCCGATCGGTCTGCTCCGCAGACGCGACGCGCCGCCCCTACGGGGCGGTACCGTGGCGTGCTTCGCACGCCGGACTCCGGTCCACTCCGTGGCCCTGAGTGAGGGTCAGCGCTCCGCGCTGCCCTGCGGATCCGGTCCCCGGATCCGAGGATCAGCCACTCCGTGCCTGATCAGGGCCCGCTACGCGGGCGGCTGGCTAGGTGGGAGGGTGGCCGTGCCGGGGGCGGGATGTGACGGAACGTGAAGCCACGGGCGGGTGCCCCGGGTACCCGGAACCTGCCCGTCCGGATGATGCGTCATTTTCCTTGCCCGGCTGAGTTCTGGACTCAGACCGTACCACCTGGACGAGTGCTCGCCCCTCTCGCCCGCAATTTCCTGCACCTCTCCACCACCCTCCCGCACCTCCATACCCCGTCTGACCTGCCTAAACGCCCGACGACCCAACCCGAGGCGAGCACCCAGCCCCTGACACACCAACGAACCTGACGCAGCGTCAGGAAGCTACGAGCAGTCAAGCACCCTCATCGAGACAAATACACGGACCAATTCACCGCACCCAAGGAAAGCACCGCTCGCACCAAAAAAGAATTGGCGCCACCTTCCCCGAAAACACACCAGGGAAAGCAGCACCAATTCCACCACCGCTATTCAGCGGCGAACGCCGCGTACCGCTTGTGAGCCGTAGCCGGGGAACGGCCCGCGAACGTTGCCACCCTGCGCTGGCTCCACCCGTGCTCGTATCCGTACCGGATCCGGGCAAGGGATTGGGCATCGGTCAGGAGGTCGGGGGCGAGTCCCGGAGCGCAGTCGTCGGGAAGGCTGGGGTCGTCCCAGGGGTGGGCGCTGCGGGGCTGGGGGAGGTCGGCTGGTTCGGGGGCGGGCGCCGGCGGGCGGGGCGGGGCGGTTGGGTGGAGTTGGGCGAGGCGTGTGTAGACGTGGGCGATGTCGGCCAGGGCTCGGGCGGTTTCCGGGTCGTGCTGGTTGAGGGCTTGGGCGGCTTGGCGAGCCAGGGCTCGGGCGGTGGTGGTGTCGTCGTCCGGGCGGGGAGCGACGGAGGCGGGGGAAAGCCAGGCTTCCAGGGCGGCCTGGAGCGCGTCGCGCATCTCGATGCCGAGAAGGGCGCAGCGGGCTTTGAAGGCGGCTTGCAGGTCGGGGTGCAGGTAGCTGCTGAACGGGGCGCGGGCGGGCGGCTGAGTCTCCATGCCAGGCCCAACGACCCGGTGCCGGGGCAGTGCCGGGGTTGTCCGGCCGCGCGCGGCCCCGCCGACGCGCGTCCTACTCGCGGGGGCGGCGGTCCAGGGCGTCCTGGAGGGCGCCGTTGACGGCGGGCTTGGCGTCCGCAAGGCGAATCAGGGAGCGCAGGATCTCCGACTTCTCAACTCGCCGGCCGGTGCAGCGGCGCATCTGGAGAGCGAGTTGGTCGAGCGTAAGCGCGTCCTGCGGGTCGAGGAGCAGCGTGTACTTGCTGGGCTTGACCACGGCTGCTGTGCCGTCATGCCGTTCTGCCGTTGTGCCGTTACTAGGGCGCTGGTCTGGGGTTTCACCGTTGAAGCGGCCGGACAGGCCGGTGAGCAGGGCGCTGACGCCGCTTGTGTCCACGGTGAAGTCGTCGTTCTTGGGGCTCATGCTGCGGGGGTCTCCGGGAGGTAGCCGGCCTTCACGGCCAGGTCGCGGAACATGCGCGCGACGTCGGACTTCGGTTCGTACTGGGCGAGGGTCTGGCCCTGGTGCTTGGCTTCGGCCACGACGGTGCGCAGCGGGATCTCCCCGACCACGGGCAGGGGGAGCTGGTGCAAGGCGTCGTAGACCTTCTGGTGGAAGCCGGAGAACGGGCGGGCGATGCGGTTGATGACGAGCCCGCGGTAGTGGGGCATCGGCATGCGGGTCTCGGCCACGAGGGTCTGCACCTGGCCGAGCAGCAGTTCCAGGGCCTTGAGGGAGAATTCGTCGACGTCGACCGGGATGAGGACGTGCTCGGCCCAGCGCAGGATGTTGTCGGTGTCGACGTCCAGGGCCGGGCGGCAGTCGACCAGGCAGCTGTCGAAGTCGTCTTCCAGCAGCTCCAGCACCCAGGCGAGGCGGTCCTCTTTGCTGCGCGTGCTGTGGAGCTGGCGCGGCAGGGTGAACAGGTCCAGCGAGCTGGGGATCAGCCACAGATCATCCGAGTGCTGGCGCACCAGGGACCGGGCCTGCTCGCGGTCACAGCCGTCCAGCATCGCGCGGGCGAGGGTCAGTTCCCCGCCCGGCTCCAGCCTCGGGATCTTCAGAGCGTCGGTCAGGTTGCCCTGACCGTCCATGTCCACCAGCAGCGTTCGCTGGCCTGAGGCCGCGAGCGTGCCGCCCAGATGCAGCGTCGTCGTCGTTTTCGCGACGCCGCCCTTCTGGTTCAGCAACGCGTCTTTCGTCATCACCATGCCCGGCAATCTACCGCCCGAGTGCCGTCATACCGTCGTAACGGTGTGACGGCACCCCGGCGGTGACCAGTGACTATGGGGCTGAGTTGAGGACGTGGACCTCACCGACCCGCACGCTGAGCGCGGTCTGTCGGGTCAGGGTGGTCTCTCCCGTTCCGGCGCCGCCGGTAGCCGTCCACGTCACGGCCCAGGTGGCGGTGGCGGTGCCCTTGTAGCGGCCGTCCGGCTGGTCTGCGGCGCTGCGTTCGTAGCGGTGGCCGCAGTCCGGGGAGAGTGTCTTGCCCTGGCCGGGGGTGTACGGGGTGCCGGGGCCGTTGCAGGTGACGGTGGTGCCGTCGCCCATGTCCCACCGGATCGTCGACACCCGGGCGGTGGCGGTGACGGTGACGCCGCCCGCCGTCGCGGACGCGGACGTCGGCCCGAACGTCGACGGGGACTTCGTCACCCACATCCACATCGGCATGCCGACCACGTACGTGCCCGCCGTCCGGGGACTGGCCACCGCCGGGCCGTCCAGCCGCAGCTTCTTGACCGCTTGTTGGGCGAGCGCCTGGACGTCGACGCCGCCCCCGGCCGGGCCCGTCTTCGAGAACGTGGCGCCGCCCATCAGTTCGCGGCCGGCACCGGGACACGAGACGTCGTAGATCTTCCCGGGGTCGCCCGGTTTCCAGTCGGCGGGCGTGCCGGTGGCGATCCGCCAGACCGGATCGTCGGGGCCGGGCGATGGCTGGCGCGGTTTCCAGTAGCAGGCGTCGGCGGAGTTGAACGTTCCCAGCTCGGCGGTGGAACAGGGGACTGTCCTGCCGTCGATCGCGCATTTGGGCTTGCCCGGTCGGCCGGGAGGCTTGCCCGGTGTGGGCTTGCCCGGCTTGCCGGCAGGCTTGCCGGGGTCCTCGGCCGTGATCTCGCAGTCCAGTTCCTTGGGCGGGCACTGCACTCCGCCGCCCGGACCGTCGGCCACCGCGGATTCGGCCGGCACCGCCAGGAGCAGCACGAGCACGGCGGCAGCCGTCGCGCTGCGCGTGGTCAGCACGTGCGGTTCCGCTCGATGGTGGACGTGTAGATCTTCCACGGGCCCGTCTTGGAGCGCTGCGCGGTCGATGTCACGACGTGGCGGCGCGGCCCGGACGGAGAGGCCGCCGCCTTGCCCGAGCTCTTCTCCACCTTGTCGTAGGTGCTGGAGTCCACACAGTCCTTGATCGTCGCCCTGAGCGGGTCGGACTCCGAGTCGAGCGCTGTCACTTCCGGGGTGCGCTTCGGCTCGCCCCGCATCACGGTGCCCTGCTGCTGGTACCAGAACAGCGTGGACTTGATGTCGGCGAGCGCCCGGTGGTCGGCGTACCGGGTCAGGTCCGGGTCCAGCTTGCCCGTGGCGTACGTACGGACCTCCGCCGCCGACATCCCCCGGTACGCGTCGAGCACGGCGGTCTTCTCCGCCGCGTCCGGGTCGGCCGTCCGGGTCGGGCTCGGCGCCGTTGTCGCGCCCGCAGACGGCTTGTCACCACCGCCACCGCCCCCGCATCCGGCAAGCGCGAGAACGAGCGCCACAGCGCCGCACAGCACCGCCGCGCGCCTCATCCGAGTCGTCACCATCCAGGCCACCCCCGTGCGTTGATCAGTCGGCGCCCACCGTAACGCGGCGCAGCCACACGCTCACGGCCCTTGCCCCGGGGAGGGTGGATGAGGAGGGATCTCTCTCCTGCAGAGAGAGGTGTCGGCGTCTGCGTCGCGCTGACCCACGGGCGGTGACCTGCGACGCGGCGGCGTCTGCGGCGGAAGCATTCACAACCTGTACGGCAACCCGTACGGCAACCTGTTGGGCAACCTGTACGGCAACCTGTTAGGCAACCTGTTGGGCAACCGGCCCGCGCAGGAAGGGGCGGCGAGCGTGGCGGTGGTACGCACCACCGCCACCCGAGGCGCTTGATCGCTCCGGAGGTGACGGCCGTCGCCTTCGCCGTCGGCCCGTCTGACGCCAGGCTACCGCGCCGTGTTCCGGTGGCCGGGTACTGACCCGACTGCTGACCCGACTGCTGACCCGATTGCTGACCCGCCGCGCTGAACGGGCCAGCGGCTCCGGAGGAACGGGAAGTTCTGGCCCCGCCGCCCGCCGGACATCCTCAACAACCTCTTGCCCACGGCTATCGCGTGGAAAGAGGTGTCGGCGAAGAGAACGGGCTTGCCCAGGGGGCCTGACCTGGGGAAACATTCAAGATCACGAAAAGGGGGTTCACACCTCCGGTAGTACCTCCGGTGCACCCCCGGGGCCAACGGTGCAGACAACGGTTCAGACACCCGGCGGTGCAACCAAGAGAGGTGTCGGGATCGGCGCGCAGTACCCCGAGCCGCCCTGTGGCCCTGTCGTGCCGCGTGTGCTCCCTCGTGGTTACTCCTTACCTACTTCGGACCGAAAAGAGCGCCCAGGACGCCCCAGGGGACGTCCTTTCGCTGGTCAGGCGATCGTGAGTAGGTAAGGAGTAACCACCTGGGCGGCCGTCTCTCCCTCCCTCTCTCCCTCCCCGAAAGGCCCCTCGTCGCGCCTGTGGCGCGGGTTCGCGGGACGGGGGAGGGAGAGAGGGAGGGAGAGAGGGAACGTCGCGGGCGGGGGAGGCCGGGGGCGAGACTGGTGCGGTGAGTACCGCACGTCGCCGGCACTGACCGTCGTCAGTGTCACCGAGAGGCCGCCAGGTGGCCGCGAGCTTGATCGTTCTCAAGTTCACCACGGTGAACTTGGCCCAGGGCCCGCCGGATTCCAGGGTACCGAGCACCCACGCCCGTCTCGTCGCGGCGCGCGCCGAGCGGTCGGCGGCGCGCGCTCGGGACCGGGCCGGCCGACCCCGGAACCACGCCCGGAGGACCCTGAATCGCCGTTCCGCCGGGGGTAGGGGAATCAGCCTGCCGACCTGCCGTGGCCTGCCGGTGGCGGCAGGCCACGGCAGGTCGATGCCGTTCCACAGAGTTTTCCTTCCCTCCTTCCTTCCCGCGCCGAATGCCCGTTCAAGGCCCCTGTAGAAGCGGGATCGGGCCTTCCAGCTCGGGAAGGAAGGAGGGAAGGAAACCCTTCCGCCGTCTCTCTACGCGTGCACGCGTGTGCACGTGCACGTGTGCACGCCGTTTCGCGCGCGAGGCGGCCGACGCGGCGAAATGGAGCGCCGGGCCCTGGTGGGCCGGTCCCGGTCGGCCCGGCGGACGTACAGCCGGTGTCACGCTGCGTGCACAGCAGCGGTTACCGGCAGCCGGCGTCCATCGGCTGCTGATCGGCCTGTGATCGGCTGCCCATTGGCGCTGATCGGCTTGGCGCTGCCAATCGGCAGCCAATCGGCAGCCGATCAGGAAACCGATGCTGACCTGCGGTTTCCGATCAATCCAATCAGCCGCCGCACACCCCGGGATCCGGGCCGTACGGCCCGGGATTGGCCCGGATCCCGGGGCGACGGCCCGTCACCACGGTGCGCACGGCGGGCAGTCGCCACCCCGGGAGGCGCTGTACGCGCTTCTGGGGGGCGAACGGGAGCCGCCCCGGGCTGGGAGACCCGGGGCGGCTGATGATCGCTCAGAGAGGCGTACAGGGGCGTTCTCAGGCGGCGAATCCGATGTTGGTGCAGTACTCGTACTGGCCCCACTGGGATCCGAGGTCGACGATCTGGTCGACCCACGCGTCGTCGAGCGCGGCATCGTCGCCCCGCGCCCACGCGTCGACGACCCGGTCCCAGTGCCGGATGTTGAGCGTGCGGTACTCCAGCATCCGTTGGCGCGGCCCGGGTACCTGGGACTGGTTCAGCGGGTGGATCTCCACCCGTGTCCCGCGCCCTTGGGCGTTGAGGCGGCCGAGCAGGTACCGGGCGACGTTCGCCCGGCGCACCTGCCGGTAGGCCGCCTCGATCTGGTCCAGGCTGCGCCGCGACGGTGCACGCCGGCCCTCCAGCCACGCGTTCAGCGTGCGGTCGGTGACGGTCAGTCCGGCGTCCCGCGCCGCGGTGAGGCTGTGCGCGGACCGGGTCAGGTAGTGCAGGCGCGCCGTCCAACCGCGCCGGGCGGTAACGGGGGTGGCGATGCCGCCCGCGAGGTCGTCGAGCCGTCGGGCGACCAGCTCGGCCGCCTTGACGCCCCGGGCGCCGAACAATCCGAACTGCTGGGTGCGCTCCGGCATCAGTAGTCCCCCTTGCCCATGTCGTGGAACCGGCTGTAGTGGCCCTGGAAGCCGACCGTGATCGTGGCCGTGGGCCCGTTGCGGTGCTTGGCGACGATCAGGTCGGCCTCGCCGGAGCGGGGCGATTCCTTCTCGTAGGCGTCCTCACGGTGGAGCAGGATCACGACGTCGGCGTCCTGCTCGATCGAGCCGGACTCGCGCAGGTCGGAGAGCAGCGGTTTCTTCTCGGTGCGCTGCTCGGGTCCGCGGTTGAGCTGGGACAGCGCGATGACCGGTACGCCGAGTTCCTTGGCCAGCAGCTTGAGGTTGCGGGACATGTCCGAGACCTCCTGCTGACGGTTTTCCGGGCGTCGTGAGCCCCCGGACTGCATGAGCTGGAGGTAGTCGATGACCAGGAGGTCCAGGCCCCGGGACTGCTTGATCCGCCGGGCGCGGGATCGGATCTCCATCAGTGAGAGGTCGGCGGAGTCGTCCACGAGCAGCGGCGCGGACTGGATGGCGGCTGTGTGGTCGGCCAGGCGCTGGAGGTCGCCGGGGCTGACGGTCCCGGACCGGATGTGGTGCAGGGCGACGCGGGCTTCGGCGGAGAACGTGCGCTGGGTGATCTCGTCGCGGCTCATCTCCAGGCTGAAGAACGCGGCGGTCTTGCCGTGGACGATCGCGGCGTGGCGGGCGATGTCCAGGGCGAGGGTGGACTTGCCGATCGCGGGGCGGGCGCCGATGACGACGAGCTGGCGGGGCTGGAGTCCGCCGGTCAGCGCGTCCAGGTCTTCCAGGCCGGTCGGGATTCCGGTGAGCGCGACGCCGGTCCCGTTGCGCATCCGGGCTTCGAGCTGGTCCCAGAACTCGGGGACGTCGTCGCCGAGGGGGGCGTAGGTGGAGGTCTGGTCCGGGCCCTTGAGCGCGTCCAGGAGCTCGGCCTCGGCCTTCGAGCGGATCTCGTCCAGGCCGCCCTCGCCCGTGGTGCCCAGGTGTGCGATCGTGCCGCCGGCCTTCACCAGGCGCCGCAGCACGGCCCGTTCGTGGACGATGTCGGCGTAGTACGTCGCGCTCGCCACCGACGGCACCGACTGCACCAGGGTGTGCAGGTAAGACGCCCCGCCCACCTTCGTGAGTTCGCCGCGCTCGGTCAGCTCGGCCGCGACCGTGATCGGGTCGGCGGGCTCGCCCTTGGCATACAGGGCGAGGATCGCGGCGTGGATCGT
>NZ_JBIWKI010000102.1:0-7552 GCF_044765565.1 Streptomyces sp. NPDC102437
CGGCTATCCGCTGGTTCAGGTCGTCGATCTCTTCGGTCAGGTGCTGGATTCGGCGGGCCAGCAGACGCAGGGTGTGCCGGGCAGCTGTAGCAGGCACGGTCGCGTCCAGAGCTTCCAGTGCGGCGCACCGCTTGATCAGGTGCGGGTTGGTCAGGCTGGCCAGGGCCTCGCGCAGGGCGGAGTCGGCGCAGACCAGGACGCTCTTGAGCTGGTTGATGGCCTGGGTGCGGGACTTGATCGCGGATCCCTTGGCGAGTTTGAACAGCCGCAGCATTTCCACCGGGCCGTCGCTCGTCTTGGCCGTGGCGGTGGCGCGTCCGGACAGCACGGCGCGGGCGGCGGCCTCGGCGTCGACGGCGTCGGTCTTGCCGTGGCGCCGGCGGGCGGCCTTGTCCGGCTGGTTGACCTCCGTGACCTCGATTCCCTCGGCGTGCAGGTGGCGGGCCAAGGCTGCCCCGTAGGAGCCGGTGCACTCGACGCCGGCACGTCGCACCACCCCGAACGAGCGGGCCCAGGCGACGAGTTGGCGGTATCCCTGCGCGGTCGCCGGGAAGCTCCGGCCGTCCAGGGCGGCACCGAGCATGGTGATGACAGCCGCGGCGTGAACGTCCTTGTGGGTGTCCACGCCGAGCAGGATCTCCTCGGCGGCGTCGGCCGGGATGTGACACGGGGCAGCGGATTGCGTGATGCTGGTCAAGGTCGCCTTCTCCTGATCGCCTTGGGTGCTGGTGGCCGTCGCCGGGCCGGGGCGGTCAAGACTGTGACGGTGCCTGTCGCGAAGGCCCCTATCGGGACACGTCCCCTGCCTGGCGGCAGCACGCACCGCACCGAGCAGGCAGCCGACAGATCAATGCCAAGGCACACGGCCAGTCACGTTGCGAGTCAAGCCACCGCCCGGAGCGGCACCCGAACATCCTCACAGTCACGTTGACTGACCGGGTGGGATGATCTTCTGGTTGGTCATGCTGGGAGGGGTCGTCCGTGGACAGCGCGCCGCCGTCGTACAAAGGCCACCGGCACCCGGTGGAGATCATCGCGCACTGCGTGTGGCTGTACTTCCGTTTCCCACTGTCCTACCGCGAGGTCGAGGAACTGATGCTCGAGCGCGGCCTGCTCGTCTCCCACGAGACCGTCCGGCGCTGGTGCGCGAAGTTCGGGCAGGCCTACGCCAACGGCCTGCGCCGCCAGCGGCCCCAGCCCGGGGACAAACGACCACGCCAAGAACTTCCAGGCCGCCGGGGACCCGGTGATCAGCGTGGACACCAAGAAAAAGGAGTTGGTCGGCAACTACAAGAACGCCGACCGCGAGTGGCACCGCGAAGGTGATCCGGTCCGGGTTCACACCCACGACTTCCCCGATGCCGATCTGGGCAAGGCGATCCCATACGGGATCTACGACCTCACCGCGGACACGGGCTGGGTCAACGTCGGCACCGACCACGACACCGCAGCCTTCGCCGTCGCCTCCGTCCGCCGCTGGTGGCACGCGGTCGGGCGCGACACCTACCCGCGCTCGCACCGTCTTCTGATCACTGCGGACGCGGGTGGTTCCAACGGCTACCGCACCCGGGCCTGGAAGTTCGAGCTGGCCGCGCTGGCTGTTGAGACCGGCCTGGAGATCACCGTGTGTCACTTTCCTCCGGGCACATCCAAGTGGAACCGAATCGAGCACCGACTGTTCTCCCACATCACGATGAACTGGCGGGGCAGGCCGCTGACCAGCCATGAAGTAATCCTGAACAGCATCGCAGCAACCACCACCCGCACCGGGCTGACCGTCCGCGCCGAACTCGACACCGCCATCTACGAGACCGGGGTCCGTATCAGTGACGGGCAGCTGAACGCCCTGCCACTGAGCCGCCATGACTGGCACGGCGACTGGAACTACACCCTTCGCCCCCAGGAACACTGTCGGGACGGCGTCCTCCCGATTCCGCCCAGAACGAAGCCGGCCCCGGCCGCGACTGGCTGACTCATCCCGCTCTCACCGGCATCCCGCACGAACAGTGGGACTCCCTGGTCACCGAGTTGGCCGCGGCCCGCGCGGCTCAGCGGGAAGCCGACCTCCATCAGCGACGCGGCGGTGACCGGCAGAAGACCCCTGCCGCCGGCCTCTACACCGGCCGACGCCCCGGCCTCACCCTCGTCGACCGGCTCCTGGCCACCATCCTCTACCAGCGGTTCAAGCTCCCCCAGGTCGTCATCGCTCCCCTCTTCACCGTGACACCCGTGACCCTCAACCGGGCCATCAGCCAGACCCGCCGACTCCTTCACGACGTTGGGCACACCGCGGAACCCGCTCAAACACAGCTAGCCACCCTCGACGACCTCACCGACTACGCCGCACACCTCGGCATCCCCACACCAGAGATCAAGACGGCGAGTTATTGATCGGCAGGCCCTAACTACCCGGCCTTGGGGAAACTTCACTGGTGACATGTACCGCGCTCCGGCACAGAACGGTGTGACTGAGCGCTCCGGCTGGCCAGTGAGCACCTCAGTTGGCCGCTCCATGCTCAGCGGCCTGTTGAGGCCGGCTTGTCTTCGTTCCCTCGCGTTTCCGGCTGCCGCATTCCCCAGTGCCGCCGCGCCTTGATCTTGCTTCGATCCCAGCCCCAAGTACCGGCCCGACAGCCGATCTTGTGGAGCCGACAGACCGGCTGCTTGACTTCCCCCATGACTAAAGGAGCAGACACGTTCGGCGACCTCGGCCCGGTGGTCAGCCGGCATGCGGTGGACCACCGGAAGCGATGGGTGAACGCAGGCTGCGCACTGCTTATAGCCATCCCGTCCGGCTGGCTGGGCGTGTGGGGCTGGTCGGCAACCGGCGAGGGGTCGGCCGGCAGCAACAAGGCGATCGGCCTGCTGCTCGGCCTTGGGCTGGGCGCCATTGCGATCGCGGCGACCCAGATCGCGCGGGCCCTGCGCGGGGAGCGCGGCGAGTACTTCGAGGTTCGCCAGGGCGGCCTGGTTCATGGATCCCAGCGGGGCGCTGCGGGCTGGCCCTGGAACCGCGTCACCTCGCTTCACGTCGACGGCGACGCGGTGAACGGCCTCGCGACCCGACTCGGCAACGGCTACCGCATTGAGATCGAACTCGACGACGGCACCCGGCTGCGGGCTGACGGGCTCACCGAACGCGCCGGCGACCTGGGACGCGCCCTGCTGACACAGTGCCCGCACGTCGCTCTGAAACCGCGGATCCCCTGGTACGGCCGGGCGGGCAGTTGGCCGCTGGCAGGGGCCGCGGGCTGCGCGGCAGCGATCCCCGCGATGATCTTCTACATCGCGAACCACCCGGACAAGGAACACCGGACCTACTCCGGTCAGGGCATGACCATGGTGAGCACCGAACCGGGCATCAGCGAGGCTGCCATCGCCTTCCTGACCATCGGCATGCTGGTGTGCGCCATCACCGCAATCACCCTCGTCATTGCCTACGTGCGCGGCAGGGCGTATCGCTGAACCGCTTGGTGCACAGCACCGCCTCCTCGCGGTTACACGGGAGCCGTCGGAGGAACTCTGCCGCGGCTGCACACAGGGCGTGCGATGAGGGCCGCCTCGTGCGGGCAAGGCAGCGCGGCCACCTGTGACGCTCAGAATGGCCAGATGAAGCTCAGTCACAAACGGATGATGCCCCGGGCAGCCGGTGCCAGCCTGACCGTATGACTGCACTTCCCCGGCGGCGGGTGTACGGATCCGACCACGACGACCCCGACCCCTACGAGCAACCCGGCCGCGAGTACGTCGAGCTCGTCGGCGGGGCACTGGACGGCCAGCTCGTCGACGTCCCCCACTGGACACCCTCGGAACGCGCCACCGGGGCCATGCTGATCACGAATGACGGCACGTACGGGGCCGGCGGCCGCGCCGACTACGAAGCCCGCCCCGGCGAGCCCGGCCGGTGGGACTGGTCGGCGACACCCCCTGAACCCGGGCGGGCCCGTGGTGGGCTCGCTCGGTCGTGGCCATGACCTGCCACAGACTCAGATGCTGCAATGAAGGCTTGCACGAGGGGACGGTTGTCTCCTCGGCGGGTGGCCATGAAGATCCGGCTCGCTGTGGGAGGCCCGTCGAGTTCGAGACGTTGGGCGCCTGCGGGGAGCAGCGTCGTGACGCTGTAGGGGGCGATGGTGACGCCAAGGCCGGCGGCGACGAGCATGATGATGGTGTGCCAGTTCGAGCACTCTTGCGCGGCCTGGGCGTCGATGCCGGCGTCCCGCAATGGCTGTGTGTTCACGTCGAACGCTTGAGCTCCTGCTGTACGTGGGAACAGGATCAGCGGGTCAGTGGCCAGCGCCGCTGCTTCCACATGGTCGCTGCTTGCGGCGGGGTGCTCTGTGGGGATGACGGCGACGAACCGTTCCGTTGCCAGCAGGGAAAGGTCGATATCGTCTCGTTCCTCGGCATCCCGCACGATCCCGACGTCGGCTGTGCCGCGCTGCAGGGCCGCCAGGACGTCGACGGTGAAGCCGTCGTGCAGTTTGATCTGGACGTCTGGGCGGCGGCGGGAGAATTCACGGAGCCGTTCGCTGACGATCGCGGTGGCGGAGGTGATGAAGGCGACATCCAGGCGGCCGGCCTCGCCGCGCCCGACACGGCCGGCCTCGTCGAGGTCGGCCGCCAGACGGCCCAGAAGGTCCCTCGCCCGTGGCTGGAACGTCGCTCCTGCCTCTGTGAGGCGGACGCTTCGGGAGGTCCGCCGGAACAGCTCAACACCGACAATCTTCTCGAGCTGCCTGATCTGCTGGGACAGGGCCGGCTGGGCAATGTTCAGCCGCTGGGCGGCGCGGCCGAAGTGGAGTTCCTCAGCCACAGCCAGAAAGTACCGGAGATGCCGGAGCTCGATTCGCTGATCCATAGTTCAAACTTATCGATAGAGGCTACCGCTTGTATTGGACATATGAGTGAGTGGGACCGGAGGCTGCTAACGGGAAGCTGCACCGGAAAGGAAACCCGCCTCATGCCGTACACCTCTGCCCCGACCGTGGTCTCCTCGATCGCCTCACAGAGTGATGCCGACGCGTTCTGCGCGTTGAACGAGGAGTGGATCTCACGCCTGTTCACACTGCAGGAAGAGGACCGGGCGGTTCTCGGAGATCCGTTCGGCCGCATCGTGGGCCCGGGCGGCGACGTGCTCCTGGCACGCGAGCCGGGCAGCGGCACCGCTATCGGGTGCGTCGCACTTCTGGCCTACCCGGACGCCGTGTTCGAACTGGCGAAGATGGCCGTGGCCCCCGCCGCGCAGGGACGCGGCATCGGCCGCCAACTCATAGCCGCAGCGATCGACCGCGCCCAGGCACTCGGTGGGGCCCGGCTGTTCCTGGGCACGAACAGCAAGCTGGCTCCCGCCATCCACCTCTACGAGGAAGCCGGGTTTATCAGGATCACCCGCAACCGTCTCCCGGTGGCCGACTATTACGCCCGCGCCGACACCCTCATGGAACTGAAGTGACGCCCCGGCCCGGAGCCCGGGGTCTGCCTCGCCACGGCTGTCTTCGCCAACACGTCGGTTAGGGCCGCCGTCCGCAATCCTGGGGCCAGCTTGCTTGAGATTTCCGGCACCGCAGCGTCTCACTTGATCTGGTCGGCGCCGGTCACAGCCTCGACTTCGAACCAGATCATGACGGGACAGGTCGGCTGGCGCCGGAGCGGGCGCGGGCGAGGAGCGCGGCGAGGTCACCGGCGGCTTCGGGTTCGGTGGTGGCGGGCCGCGAACGCCAGCTGGTCCATGTCGATGCCGGGGACCAGGCGGACGAGTTCGGCGAGCAGCGCGGCGTGCGCGAGAACCGACGGCGGCAGGAGGCTGGCGGCGGCTTCACGGGCGGTCGGGTCACGGTAGTGCCCGCGGTGCGCGGCCAGGGCACGGGCGAGCCAGGCGTCGACGTCGGCCCGGACGTACCCGCCGGCTTCGCCCGGCGCCGTACGACGCGGCGGCCGATGCGGGCGGGGTCGCGGTGCCCGCCGGCGCGGCGGGTCTGGCAGCGCGACCGCGACCAACAGGTTCCGCGTCGCGCATGCGGCGGGCACTGCCCGCGCGGTGCTGAGCGGCAGCGGCCGCGGCTTCGGCGGTGCACGTCGCGGCGGTGATCGGTCGTCAAGCCGCTCGGCATTCCCTACCTGGTCGTCATCAACAACTGGGATCCCCGTGACGGGGAAGCTGACCTTGAGCAGACCAAAGACTTCGTCAGGGCCCAGGGATGGAAGCTGGCGAACACGGTCATCCGGCACTACAAGGTCCACACCCGAGCAGCGCTCGAAGGCACCGTCGTCACGCAGTACAAGAAGAATCGCGTAGCAATGGAAGCACGCGAGGACTTCTACCAGCTCGCCCTGGAGCTCGGTGCCGGTAAGAAGGACCGTCGCTGATGGCCGCCACCAAGAAGCCCTGGGTGGATCTGATCGATGGCCCTGGCAAGGCCGGGAAGAAGAGCACGGACAGCACTGACCAGCCCGCCAAGCCGGAGCCCCCGCCGACCACCGTGTACATGCACACAGTCATCGGCAACCCCGGCAACCCGCGCACTGAACTCGACTACACCGACGAGGACGCGGAGTTCCGCGAAATGAAGGACTCGATGCGATCAGTGGGCCAGCTGCAGCCCGCTGTCGCGATGTCGAGTGATGCGTTTCGGCGTGCCAAGCCCGAGCACGCCGATGCCATTGGCGACGCAGAATGGGTCGTGATCCTCGGGAACAGGCGATACCACGCGGCCAAGCAGCTCGGCTGGACCAAGTTCGAGATCCGGGTCCGAGACCGTGTCAAGCCCCGGGTTTCGTGGAGAGTGAGTTAGCTGGTTTTTTGGAGTGCTGCAGGTGGTTCGGCCGCGTAGTGGGCGGCTTCGTGTTCCGCGGGGGTGATGTGGCCGAGCTCACCGTGCAGGCGTCGCTGGTTGAACCAGTCGACGTACTCGGCGACGGCGATCTCAACGTCGTCGATGCCGGGCCACGGGCCCTTGTTGCGGATCAGTTCGGCCTTGAACAGGCTGTTGAACGCCTCGGCGAGGGCGTTGTCGTACGAGTCGCCCTTGGAACCGACCGAGGCCACGGCGGCCTCGTGTTCGAGGCGTTCGGTGTAGCGCAGAGCTCGATACTGGACTCCGCGGTCCGAGTGATGTGTGAGGCCGCTGAGGTCGGCACCGGTGTGCCGGCGGCGCCAGATCGCCATCTCCAGCGCGTCGAGCGCGAGGTCGGTGTAAAGGCTGGTGGCGACCTGCCAGCCGACGACCATGCGGGAGAAGACGTCGATGACGAAGGCGGCGTAGACCCAGCCGGAGAAGGTGCGGATGTAGGTGATGTCCGCGACCCACAGCTGGTTCGGGGCGGTGGCGGTGAACTGCCGCTCGACCAGGTCGGCGGGCCGTTCGGTCTCGGGGGCTGGACGGGTGGTGCGCGGGCTCTTGGCCCGGATCACCCCTCGCAGTCCGGCCTGGCGCATGAGGCGTTCGACCGTGCAGCGGGCCACCGTGAAGCCTTCGCGCACCAAGGCGGCATGGACCTTGCGGGCTCCGTAGACGCCGTAGTTGTCGGTGTGGATGCGGCGTATCTCCTC
>NZ_JBIWKI010000103.1:0-7529 GCF_044765565.1 Streptomyces sp. NPDC102437
CCGGGGCGGCCCCCCCCCCCCCCCCGCGCCCCCCCCCCCCCCCCCCCCCCCCCCCCCACCCCCCCCCCGCCGGGGGGGGGGGCCCCCCCCCCCCCCCCCCCCCCCCCCCCCCGCGGCTCTGTTTTACCCGGTCCGCCGGGCGGCCCGGTCGTCCGGCGGCCGTTCCTGCCTCGGCCGCCGGACGACCGGCTCAGGGAGTCAGCGGTGGGCGGGGGCCCTCGTCGTGGCGTGCGCCCGGCTGTGCGCCGTCCTCGCGGATGACCTCACCCTGGACGATCTTCCCGTCCGGCCGGTGGATGCGGGCCTGCTGGAAGGCGTCGGAAAGGCTGCCCGGCGTCGCGGCACGCATCCGGCTCTCCAGCGACCTTTCCGCGTACCGGCCGAGCCAGGAACGGACGGGCGGCACCAGCAGCAGGAGCCCCGCCACGTCCGAGACGATGCCCGGGATCATCAGCAGCAGGCCGCCGAGCATCAGGAAGCCGTTTCCCTTGCCGCCCGAGCCCTCGGCCGGCGGGGCGGCCGCGGCGGCGGGCTGCCCCGGCATCTGCTGGAGCGTCTGGGTGAGGTTGCTGAAGGCCCGGCGGCCGGCCCGCTTCATCACGGCGGCGCCGAGCACGATGCCCGCCACCAGGAGCAGCAGCACGGTGAACCCGCCCGCCGCATTTGCCACGACGGTGAGCAGCCAGATCTCCAGCACCGCCCAGGCGGCGATGGCGAGGGGGACGAGGGTACGGGCGCGGGAGCGCTTGGGGGCGGTCGGGGGCGGTGTGCCGGTCGTCATGGTCCCCAGTGTGCCGGTACGGGCGTCCGAGTGGCGCAAGGGGGTGATCATGGGCGCCGGGAGTGATGCCCGCCGCCGGTCCGCGCCGGGCCCGGCGGATCAGATCGCCTTGCGGCCCAGGACGCGGTTCGTACGGGAGGTGACGCCCCAGGAGGTGACCCGCCAGAGGGCCTCGACCAGGATGTCGCGGCTCATCTTCGAGTCGCCGATCTCCCGGTCGACGAAGGTGATCGGCACCTCTACGACGTGGTAGCCGGCCTCCACGGCCCGGCGGGCCAGGTCGACCTGGAAGCAGTAGCCCTGCGAGGCGACCTGGTCGAGACCGATGCCCTCCAGGGTCTCGGCGCGGAAGGCCCGGTAGCCGCCGGTGACATCCCTGGTCCGCAGCCCGAGGAGGAGCCGGGAGTAGGTGCTGCCGCCGCGGGAGATCATTTCGCGGGACTTGGGCCAGTTGACCACGCGCCCGCCGGGCACCCATCGGGATCCGAGCACCAGGTCGGCGCCCTTGAGTGCGGTCAGCAGCCTGGGCAGTTCCTCGGGCTGGTGGGAGCCGTCGGCGTCCATCTCCACGAGCACGCCGTAGCCGTGCTCGGTGCCCCAGCGGAAGCCCGCGAGATAGGCCGCGCCCAGCCCTTCCTTGCCCTTGCGGTGCAGCACCTGAACCTGGCTGTCCTCGGCGGCGATCTCGTCGGCGACCTTGCCGGTGCCGTCGGGGCTGTTGTCGTCGGCGACCAGGATGTCGGCGTCCGGCACAGCGGCGCGCACCCGGCTGACGATCGGCTTGATGTTCTCGGCCTCGTTGTAGGTCGGAATGATCACCAGGATTCTGCCGAGCGGGCCATACCGCCGCTGACCGCCGTCGTTCACTTACTGCCCCTTAAGTCCGTACGCAGGTGCACACCATATCCAGCGGGCGGGGGCCGGTCTCCGACGCGGTCGGACGGTGCCGGGCACCGCCGGGGACAGAAGGACGGAAGTACGGACAGAAACCCGGTACGAGCACGGACGGGAACTACGGATGGGGGCCCGGCGCCCTTCGGGCCGACCTGGGACCCGCCGGCTGCGGGTCGACCTAGAGCCGTTGTCTACTGAACGTCCGGGCCCCACCCGGGTCGCACCGCCGTCCGGCTGAAACCTTCCCTCGCCCCCGAGGCGCGGGCGCTGAACCTGGCTGTCAGTGGTGGTGCGCCGGTGCGGCACACCACCCCATGACCCAGCGGCGTTCGACGACTGCGTGGAGGTTTAACCGGTCGGACGTCCTGTGGTGGACCCGGCCGAACCTACCGGCCGGTGGGCGCGTTCTGTCAATAGCCGTCTGACCTGCGATATTTACGGAACTTGCCTGGTCAGTAGCGAAGATCCGCAGGTCGCGGCGGAACCGGGACCACCGCGGGTGACGATACGAAATGGCCGCACGTCACTCGTTCGGCCGCTCGTAGACAGTTCGTCCGAACACCACGGTGCGAAGACAGACCGGCAGATCGACGCCAGGGGTGAGATCCGGCAGGCCGGGCGTGCCCGAGCGGGGGTCGGTCGACCAGCGGGCGACGCGGTCGTCCGGGGCCTGGACCACCAGGTCAGCGGTGCGCCAGACCGCGTAGTCGGCGGGGGCGCCGGGCACCAGGGTCCCCGCGTCGTCCCGGCCGACGGCCCGCCAGCCGCCCCGGGTGTGGGCGGTGAAGCCCGCCCGAACGGAGATCCGGTGCTCGGGCGTGCGGTGGAAGGCGGCGGCCCGTACGGTGCCCCACGGGTCGAGCGGGGTCACCGGGCTGTCAGAGCCGAAGGCGAGGGGCACACCGGCCCGCAGGAGCGCCGCGTACGGGTTGAGGGTCCTGGCCCGCTCGGCGCCGAGCCGCTGGGCGTACATGCCCTCCTCGCCGCCCCAGGCGGCGTCGAAGGCGGGCTGGACGGAGGCCGTCAGCCCCAGCTCCGCGAACGCGGCCACGGTCTCGGGGGTGAGCATCTCGGCGTGCTCGACACGGTGCCTGGCGCCCCGGATCCGGGGCAGCCCGAGCGTCTCGGCAGCGGCCCTGACCCCGTCCACCACGGCTGAGAGCGCCGCGTCCCCGATGGCGTGGAAGCCGGCCTGGAGCCCCGCCTCGGTGCACGCGATGACATGGGCGGCGATCTGCGCCGCGTCCAGGTGCGCGGTGCCGGTGCGTCCGGCCGGGCCGTCGGCGTAGGGCTCATGCAGGCAGGCGGTGTGCGAGCCGAGCGAGCCGTCCACGAAGAGATCCCCGGCCGCCCCGACGGCGCCGAGTTCCCGGATCCGGCGGGCGTCCTTTTCGTCGGCGACCCGCTCGGCCCAGTAGCCGAAGACCCGCGGCCCGCTCTCGGCGGCGGCGAGCTTCAGCAGTCCGGCGAAGTCATCCTCGTCGGAGATGTCGGGGCCGCCGCACTCGTGGACGGTGCCGATGCCGAGCGACGCGGCGTGCCGCAGTGCGGCGCGCTGGGCGTCGGCGCGCTGCCTCGGCGAGAGGACGCCGTGGGCCGCGGAGCGGACCGCGTGGTGGGCGGCGCCGGTCAGCGGGGCGTCGGGGTGGTAGCCGGTCAGCCCGGTGACGCCGGGGACCAGGTCGAGCAGGGCGGTCGTGACGACCGCGGAGTGCACGTCGACCCGGGGCAGGTAGACCGGACGTCCGCCGGCCGCCGCGTCGAGCTCCCCGCGCGACGGGGGGCGCTGCTCCGGCCAGCGGGTGGCGTCCCAGCCGTGGCCGAGGACGGCCCGGTCCTCGGGGTGCGCGGCCACGTACGCGCGCAGCAGGCCGAGCGCTTCGTCGAGGGTGCGGGCATCTGACAGGTCGAGTCCGGTGAGGGCCAGGCCGGTCGATGTGGTGTGGACGTGGGCGTCGGTGAACGCGGGGGTCACCAGCGCACCGTCGAGGTCGACCACTTCGTCGACGCCGCTCGCGAAGGCGTCGGCGGCCCCTTCCGAGCCCACCCAGGCGACGTGGCCGCGCTCGACCACCATGGCGGTGGCGAAGGGGTCGGCGGGGCTGTGGACGTCTCCACCGCGCAGCAGCACGGTGCGGTGTTCGCTCTGGGGGGCGGTGCTCTCGGTCATGGGACCAGTCTCGCGCCTGCCCTCGGCCGCGCCGCCCGCGACCCCCTCGGAGACTTTCGGGCGGCCCCTGGTCGGGCGCCTCTCAGATCCTCGGCGGCCGGGCCTCGTACGGCGTGGACAGGACGACCGTGGTGCGGGTGGAGACACCGGCCAGCGAACGGATCCGGGTGAGCAGGTGCTCCAGTTCCAGCGGTGTCGCGACGCGCACCTTGAGGATGTAGTTCTCGTCACCCGCGACGCTGTGGCAGGCCTCCAGCTCCGGGACGTCGGCGAGCCGCTCGGAGATGTCGTCCGGCGCGCTCGGGTCGAAGGGCTTCACCGAGATGAACGCGGTGAGCGGCAGGCCGACGGCCTCGGGGTCGACGACCGCGGCGTAGCCCCGGATCACCCCGCGCTGCTCCAGCCTGCGGACACGCTGATGAACGGCCGATGTGGACAGGCCCGTGGCCTTGCCCAGGTCGGTGTAGCTCATCCGCCCGTCCTTGACGAGCAATTCCACGATCTGTCGGTCCAGCTCCTCCATACGGATCAACCTATTGCCCCAGGTCCCTCCAGGCACAGCGGCAAGAGCCCCGGAAGGGGCACCCGCGGCGGGCATGTGACGAATGCCACAGGTTTACGGGTCGGTAGCCGACCCCCTCGCGGTTACGGCCGACGCGCGACGGGAAGTGCTTGCTGTGGTCGAGGCCGTGTCGCCTGGTCGGCCCACCTGAGGGGGGAATTTCCCATGCAGAGCCTGAAGCTCACCGGACGCCGTACCGGTCCGGAGCCCGTCGACGACGGCGCTTGCGACGATTCCGTCGAGGACGCCGCTTCCGACGCGTACGACACCTTCGAGATGTACCGGGTGATCTGCCCGGACTGCGCGCAGCCGATCGCGCTGCTGGCCGACGAGGACGTGCTGCCGGAGCACGCGCTGTGCCCGACGCCGTGGAATCCCTTCGTGCTGACCGTGTGCGCCGGCACCGGCCGCCCGGCGGCGCAGTCGCGGCCCGCCGACGAGTCGTTCGACGCCCAGGAGCAGGAGACGGGACTGCTGTTGACGCTCCCGCAGGGGCTCGACTGGCGGATGCAGCCGTTCTCGCACGCCAGCGGCCCCGGCTCACGCCCGCTGCGGGTGCCGCAGATGCGGAGTCACGCCGCCTGACGGCAGCCCCCGCACTCGACCGGCCCGGATGTCTCCGGGCCCGCCCGCACATCTGCGCCGCACCACGAAGGCCCGGCCGACGTGGTGCCCGCGGTACGGACCGCCCGCCGCCCGGGGACGGGACGAACGGGCTCTCGAATCGGCCGGACAGTGACCGGGGAACGCCCCGCACCGTTGGCCCGGTATGACCCCGCTGCATTCAACGGCCGGTCCCGGCCGCCGTCGCCTCGCTGCTCCCGCCGCCGAAGAATCGATTCCGCAGCCCATGGCTCCCCGGTCGGTTCCGCGACCGGTGCCGCACTCCACCGATCCGCCCATCTACCTGGCCCTGCTGCGTCGTTGGGAGGGCGCGGACCGCACCCTGCCGGGCCGCCACGACCAGGAGTGGAACCGGATCATGGCGACGCCCGTGTGGTCGGACCGGCCGCTGCGGGTCAGCGTGTCTCAGGACCCGCGAGGTGGCGCGCGATGACCATCCGCTGAATCTGATTGGTGCCCTCGACGATCTGCAGCACCTTCGCCTCGCGCATCAGCCGCTCGACGGGGAAGTCCTGGGTGTAGCCGTATCCGCCGAGCACCTGGACGGCGTCCACGGTGACCCGCATGGCGAGGTCCGTGCAGAACAGCTTGGCCATGGCCGCCTGGCGCGAGAAGGGCTTGCCCTCGTCGCGGAGCCGGGCCGCCTCCAGGTAGAGCGCCCGGCCCGCCTCGATCTGGGTGGCCATGTCGGCGAGCATGAAGCGCAGCCCCTGGAAGTCCGCGATCGGACGCCCGAACTGCTGCCGCCCGGTGGCGTAGCCGACGGACTCGCTCAGGGCCGCCTGGGCGACGCCGATGGCGCAGGCGGCGATGCCCAGGCGCCCGGAGTCGAGTGCGGACAGGGCGATAGCGAAGCCCTGGCCCTCCTCGCCGATCCGGCGCGCGTCGGCGACCCGTACGCCGTCGAAGTTCAGCTGGGCGGTGGGCGAGCCCTTCATGCCCATCTTCTTCTCGGGGGCGGCCGCGTTGAGCCCCTCGGCGTCGCCGGGGACCAGGAACGCGGTGATGCCGCGGGGGCCCTCGGCCCCGGTGCGGGCCAGGACCGTGTAGAAGTCGGCGATGCCGCCGTGCGTGATCCACGCCTTGGTGCCGGTGATGACCCAGTCGTCGCCGTCCCGTACGGCCTTCGTGCGGAGCGAGGCGGCGTCGGAGCCGGAGGCGGGCTCGGAGAGGCAGTAGGCGCCCAGCAGGCCGCCTCCCAGCATCGCCGGGAGGTGTTCGGCCCGCTGCTCGTTGGTGCCGTATCCGGCGACCGCGTGACAGGCCAGGGAGTGGACGCTGACGCCGAGGCCGACGGTCAGCCGGGCGGCCGCGAGCTCTTCGAGGACCTGGAGGTAGACCTCGTACGGCTGGTCGCCGCCGCCGTGGGCCGAGTCGTAGGGCAGTCCCAGCAGTCCGGACTCGGAGAGCAGCGAGAAGACCTCGCGGGGGAACCGGCCCGCTTCCTCCTCCTCGGCCGCCCGGGGCGCGATCTCTCGCTGGGCGATGTCGCGGACGAGCGCGACGAGCTGCCTGGACTCCTCGGTGGGCAGACGGCGTTCCACCAAATGCTGGGCACGGTCGGACATGACGGCGCTCTCCTCCCTGTCGGGCGTTGCGACGGTCGCGCGCGAGGGGTGTGGGCGGCGCCGCCGGGAAATTCCGGGGCTGGCCCGGAGAAGCACTGCTACCCAGCCGACGCCGGTCCCCTCGGATTACGAGAGCTGCTGACCAGCGGCTGTGGCGGCTTGAGTATGCCCGATCGGACGATATCCGTCACGGGGGCACCGGGCGACTCGGAGCCGGGCACGACGATCACCGGAAATGGTCCGCACCATTGACCTCACTGGTCTAGTCCATCTACGGTCCCACAGCAACGGCCTTTGCACGTTCATGCCAAGTACATGTGATGGCCGACTGCCCACCCCCGCAAGCGAGTTCCCTCCCCCACGAGGAGACAAGATGTTCGGTACGCACCGTCCCCGCGCCCGTTTCCGGGCGCTCGCCGCAGCCGCCTGTACCGCCGCCCTCGGCGCCACCCTGCTGGGTGTCGCGGGCACCGCGTCGGCCGGCACACCCCCCACCACGCGGGCCGCGGCCCCCGTTTCCGCCGACGCGACCCCCACTGCGGCCGGCGACAAGGTGGTCGGATACTTCACCAACTGGGGTGTCTACGGCCGCAATTACCACGTCAGGAACATCGAGACGTCCGGCTCGGCCGACAAGCTCACGCATATCAACTACGCCTTCGGCAATGTCACCGGAGGCAAGTGCACGATAGGTGACTCCTACGCCGACTACGAGAAGGCGTACACCGCCGACCAGTCCGTCGACGGCGTCGCCGACACCTGGGACCAGGACCTTCGCGGCAGCTTCAACCAGCTGCGCAAGCTGAAGAAGCTGCACCCGGACCTCAAGATCATCTGGTCGTTCGGCGGCTGGACCTGGTCCGGCGGCTTCGGTGAGGCCGCGAAGAACCCGGCCGCGTTCGCCGACTCCTGCTACAAGCTGGTGGAGGA
>NZ_JBIWKI010000104.1:0-7511 GCF_044765565.1 Streptomyces sp. NPDC102437
CCCGCCCACCACAGCGTGACCCAGGTTCCCGCCCAGACCGCTACACGCACTGACGCGCCCTCAATCGATCAACATCCCACCAACGTGACAACGCCTCCTTGAGGGCTTCGGGCGGGGTATAGGGATTGACGGCCAGAGCTTGCCAGACGAAAGGGTAAGGACACTGCGCGAGACGCTGCAGGACAAAGCTGTCTCTCTCGTCATGCGCCAGTGCGAGGTAGTCGGCAGGCGTGGGCACGAGGATGGCCTCTCAAGATGGTCGAAGCCGTCATCCTGCCACTGCACCTTCGCTGTAGCGGGCTCCGGGCCGGCCCTGCCCTACCGCCTCGACCATCACTTACGGGACAGGTCTTACAAGCGTGGCATCCCCCTGCGTCCCCGTGTCCCTCGGCAGCCCCGAACTGCCGGTCAACGAAATCCAGGGCCAGTACGCGAGAGGAAGGACTGCCGTACCACGAAGGGGGTATCGCGCTGCTCCGTCCAGGGGATGCCTTGTCAGACCGGGGCCCTACCGTCCGCCCGCGGGTTGAGCCCAGCCCGTCACGGATCTGTTGAAGGAGAGAGCGCGATGGTGTTCGTCGGGGTGCATGGGAAGTGGGGACGGATTGACGCCACTCAGGCCGACCTCGGGTGCGGGCAGGACCGGGAGAGCATCTACAAGGTCAAACCGCCCGCACCGCTGACCTGCTACGAGTGCGAATGGCGCCTACACCTGGTTCACAGAACATACGGCGCGTACGACCTGTGGTTTCTACGGCACGCCAAGAACGCTCCGCACTGCGAGGCGCGGCTCGCGGGCGAGGGCATGGCCCACCACCTCCTCAAGCTCGACCTCGCCCATCACGCCCGCGCGGTCGGATGGAGTGCCGAGTACGAGGTTGCAGCCCTGGACGGTTCCTGGCGCGCGGACGTGATGGCTACCTCCCCGGACGGCACCCGGCGCGTTGCCCTGGAAGCGCAGATGTCCGCCATCTCCATCACCGACATCGAAGCCCGCACCGCCCGGTACGCCGCCGCCGGCGTCGAGGTGTGCTGGTTCACCGACCGCAAGAGTGTGCCCTGGCTCGACGCGGTGCCGTCCGTTCAGATCGTTCGCCCCGAGGACGGCGGCGCCGTCCAGATCACGGCAGGGGCCGCCTGTTTCCAGCCGGAGTGGTGCTGCGACCGCGTCGACTGTGGCTGGAACAGCTGGGGCGTCGAAGGGGCTCTACCGTGCGGCGGGCATGGGAAGTGGTCGGGCGTCGAGCCGTTTCCGCTCGACCGGTTCGTCGCCGCCATCTGCGCGAACACCACCCGCCCTCACCGCCTGCGCGTGCCGAGCTGGGAGAAGGGCGAGACCTGGCGGTGGATCACCGAGCGGTACTTCGGGCTCGAAGAGGAGCAGGTCCGGGCCACGGCCTGGAGGAACCAGGTGAGGGAGCGCCTGGCCGCCATCCAGCAGCGTCAGCGCGAGGCCAAGGCGGCTGCCGAGCAGGAGCACATGGCGGCGATTGAGGCACTGCTCCAGCGCCAGAAGGCGTTGGTTAAGCCGGTGGTGGAGTTCGTCTTCCACGAGGCTGGCGTCTACCCGAACGTCGGCCGCGACGGCGTCCCCGAGTTCGCCATGGGGGTGCCCGTGTATGTCCAGGGCGAGCCGTACGCCGTCATCTGTCCCGTAGCCAGCCGTGTTCCTGCCCTGCGTCGCCGCCTGGTCCCGCTCGTGCTCTTCGCGGCTTCCGAGCGAGAGCGCAGCCGCATTGCGGCCCAGGCCGACCCCGGCCAACGCGTTGAGGTCCTTGCGGTCGAGCTCCCCCCAGCCGCGTCGGCCCCCACCCAGCGAGAACAAGGCGGTCTCACCGTTAAACAGGCCGTGAACCGGATGTTCGGCCTCGACCGGATGTAGACAGCCTCTGGCGGACCGCTTCGGCCGCTTCAGTCCGAAGGCGCCCCGGGCAGCTGTCCGGCGAAGCCCAGCCACTGCTGGATGGTCCACACGGCGACGCTGGAGCGGTCGGTGGACATCCGCAGCCACACCTCTTCACCGCCGGGCATGAGCGCCACCCCCAGGTGCGGCTCGTCCCACGTCCCCAGCGGATACATCCACTCGATGCCGTCGGGCCAAGTGCGCATCGCTACCGTGCGCACGCTCATCGCCGCGGCCATGGCGTCGATCGCGGTGCGCGGGATCCGTACCTGCGCGATGCCCGGCTCGCCCTCACGAGACCCGCGCCGCCTTCGAACAGTACGCCAAGAGCCTCCCGTGGTCGGCCGAGCCGATGCCCGGCTGGGAGAGCGACAAGCAGCTCCACAGCAACTACATCTCCTCGAAGCCGGACAGCCCGGGGTACACCGAGGACCAGGCCGAAGTATCCCGCTTCCGCGCCTGGCTCCTGGAGCTCAGCATCACCGTGTCCACGCACCCCTTCTGGGACTCCGTGGAAGCCGGCGACCGTGTCGGGGCCCGCATGGCGCTCAAGCACGCCCACGAGCCGGCCGAGGACGAGGCGTAGCCGTGTCCGGGCCCGGCGGGATATCCGACCTGGACAAGAACCGGGCCTTGGTCGAGTGGCTGGAGTGGCAACTACAAAAGGCCCGGAACCGGGTGCGGGAGCTTGAGGTCCAGCAGGAGCAGGAGCGGCGGCGCCGGGAGCAAGCGCACGCCGCGATGCGGTGGAAGATCCAGCCGCAGCGGTCATCGTCGGCGGCCCTGGTGCACCGCGGGGACTGCGCCCTGTACCCGGTCGAAGGCGGGTTCCTCGACCGACAGGAGGCGCTGATCGCCTTGGCGGGGCCGGACATCGAGCCATGCCAGATCTGCAATCCGCAGATAGGGCTGGTCGACGGGTAAGGCCGTCCTGGCTATGTTCACGAGACAGCACCTACCTCCTTGACCCGCCAGCATCCAGGGGACGAGCCAAAACTCGACGGTTCTCCAGACACTAGAAATCACGTTGGCAGCCGTGCCCCCGGCCATCACGGCAAGGGTGATCAGCTGTCGGGCGGGGAAGGAAACAAGGAGCACGGCATCGCAGGTCGAGGTGGTGACCTCAGGATGGCCAGACCCATATGGACGGGAATCGTCTCCTTCGGGCTCGTCTCGCTGCCGGTCGCCCTGTACACCGCGACCGACAGTCACACGATCCGCTTCCACCAGCTCCAGCGCGGGACCGCGGACCGGATCCGCAACCGGCGCGTCAACGAGCGCACCGGTGATGAGGTGGACCTGGACGAGATCGTCAAGGGCTACGACACCGGCAGCGAGTACGTGATCGTCGAGTCCGAGGAACTCGACGACATCGCGCCGGGGCGGTCCAAGGCCCTGCAGGTGTCCGAGTTCGTCGATCTCGACACGGTGGAACCGGTCTTCTTCGACAAGACGTACTACCTCGGGCCGCGGGGCGAGTAGTACGGCAAGGTGTATGCCCTGCTCCAGCGGGCGCTGGCGGAGTCGAACAAGGCAGGCATCGCGACCTTCGTGATGCGCGGGCGCGAGTACCTCGTCGCTCTGAAGGCCGAGGACGACCTGCTGACCCTGCACACCCTGCACTGGGCGGACGAGATCCGCGACCCCCACCAGGAGGTCCCCGACCTGCCAGGCAAGACGGAGCCGACGGCCGCCGAGGTGAAGATGGCCCACCAGCTCATCGACGCCCTCACCACCGACTGGGACCCGGAAGACTTCCACGACACCTTCCAGGAGAAGGTCGAGGCGCTGATCGAAGCCAAGGCCGCCGGCGAGGCCGTGGAGAAGGCCGAGCCGGCCGCGCAGCCCACCGGTGTGGTCGACCTGATGGAGGCCCTGCGTGCCAGCGTGGAGCGGGCCCGCAGCCCGAAGGACACCGGGGAGAAGGCCGGCGCCCCCGAGAAATCCGGGCGCGGGAAGAAGCCTGCCGCGAAGAAGCGCAGCAGGGCCTCGGGCGCCGGTTCGCTGCGGTCGCTGACCAAGGCCGAGCTGTACGAGAAGGCCACCAAGGCCGGTGTCAAAGGGCGGTCCAGCATGACCCACGATCAGCTCGCCGACGCCCTCGCCAAGGACAGCTGAAGGGCCGCCGCGGCTGGCGGAGCCGGACATTGAGCCGTGTCAGATCTGCAGGCCCGAGACGGGGCTGGTCGACGGGTAGGGCCGTCCGGACCGTCCGGCGCGCCTCGGGGGCAGGATCAGTGTGTGGAGTCCCGATCAGCGCGGCACTGGCCAAAGCGGTGCCAACCCTGCCTGAGGGGCCGGGCTGGTGATACGAGCCGAAGTTATGGACAGGGTGTTCATGCTGTCCGTTGTCCACTGTGAACGTGCAGCAAGCAGGGCCCTCCGTCGGAGGGCCCTGCTGCCAGTTTCGACAGCCGCATTCTGGTTTTGTCGTCGCCCTGGCGCGGATGACGACGGTGCTGGCAGAGGTCAGCCTGCGTACGGCAGGCGCCGTCTTGATCAGAGCGCCGTGGATACGGGGGCGGTGGCGGTGATGTCGACTTCGAGGAGGTAGCCGGGGGCGAAGAGGGCTGAAACGGGGATGAGGGTGCTGGCAGGTGCCGCGGCGCCGTCACGGAGGGCGGCCAGGACGGGAGGGAGGATGTCGGGGGTGTAGTCGACGATGTAGATCACCTCCTTGATGATGTCCTCGCGGGTGGCACCTGCGGCGGCGAGGGCGGTGGTGATGTTCCGGGCGATGACAGCGGCCTGAGCCGCGTGGTCTGCGCCTGTGCAGTTGCCCGCTGCGTCCCAGGCGACCTGTCCCGAGAGGTGGATGAGCTGGCGGCCGGTGGTGGTGACGACCTGGCTGATGAGGCCGGGTGCGGCGTACAGGCCGGGCGGATCGATGCGCCGGACACTCATGGCAGGGCTCACTTCCGGTGTGTGACGGCGAGGGCGGCACCGAGGCCGTCCGCGAGGGCGGTGTCGTCGTGACGGGTGTCGGCCCAGGCGATATGGCCGTCGGGACGGATGAGAACGGCTCGGATGCCAGCCCAGTCGGCCGGGGGCAGGTGCAGAGTGCCGGTGTGCACGCGCAGTCCGGCCCGGGCAAGCCGGTCGAGACGGCTGCCTGGGGTGAGGTCCAGCAGGAGGTAACTGTCGGTGCGCAGCAGCGTGAACAGGCTGGTGTCGCCAAGGGTGAGGGCGGGAGCGCGGGTCCCGACCAGTGGGTGCGCATTGGGGTCTGCGGGTGGGTAGGCGACGGCAAGTGAGCTGACCTGGGCGGCCAGTTGGTCGTTGAGGTCGGGCAGCGTGATGATCAGCCGGGCAAGCAGGCTGCGCAGGCTCAGGCCGTCGGGGTTGAAGGCGGTCATCAGGGCGACCTGGGCTCGGCTGGTCTCGGTGAGGTTGACGCCAACGGGGTGGCGTTCGGTGTGGTAGGTGTCCAGCAGCGCGTCGGGGGCCCAGCCGTTGAGGGTGGCGGCGAGCTTCCAGGCCAGGTTGGCTGCGTCCTGGACGCCGACGTTCATACCGACGCCACCGGCTGGGAAATGCTGGTGGGCAGCGTCACCGGCGAGGAAGACGCGGCCCTTGCGGTACTGCGCGGCCAGGCGGGTGGCGTTGCCGTAGCGGGAGAGCCAAACCGGGTCGCGCATGCCGAAGTCGGTGCCGGCCATGGCGATGACGTTCTCGCGTAGTTCGTCCAGGGTGAGGTCGCCGGGCCAGGTGGTGGTCAGGTCGCGGGGGGTGATGCCGACCAAGCGGTGGATGCCGCCGGGCAGGGGCACGGCCATAAGCGTGCCCGCGGGGCCGAAGTAGCTGTATCCGGGGGCCGGTGGCTGGTCGAGACGGACGTCGCCTAGCCATCCGAGCACGGTGGAGGGCGTGCCGGGGTAGTTGATGCCGGCCGCGGATCGGACGGTGCCGCGGGCCCCGTCGCAGCCGACCAAGTACGCCGCCCGAAGGCTGGAGGGCCCTTGGGGACCAGTGAGGCGCACCACGACGTGGTCCGGTCCGTGGGTGAAGCCCGTAACCTCCCGGCCGCGCAGCATGTCCGCGCCCAGGTCGAGGGCCTGCTGCTCCAGCAGCGCCTCGGTGCGCTCCTGGGGCAAGGCGAGGGTGTAGGGGAAGGGGCTGGGCAGGCGCCGGAAGTCCAGCCGGGACTCCAGCACGCCGAAGTGGCCGCCGGGCAGCGGTATGCCTTCGCTGATGAAGGGCTCATGCACGCCGCGGGAAGCGAATGTCTCGATGGTGCGCGGGTGCACGGTCAGTGCGCGGGAACGTATGTCGCGCTCGGTCCTAGTCTCGATGACGGCGACGGTGATGTCGGCGCGGCGCAGCTCGCCAGCCAGCCACAGGCCCACAGGGCCTCCGCCGGCGACGACAACCTGATAGTCCATGATCTTCCCTTCCCTCGATCCTTGGTCGGTGACCAAGAACTGCCCTCTGGAGTAAACTAGGTCAGTGACCAACAGGCAAGCCAGGGAAGACGCCACGGGCCAGCTCACCCGCACGACCGTGATCGACGCCGCGCTCCAGGTACTGCAGGAACGGGGATTGGAAGGGTTGTCGACCCGGGCGGTAGCGGACCACCTCGGGGTCCGGATGAACACCGTGCTGTGGCATGTGAAGACCAAGGCCCGGATGCTGGAGCTGATGGCCGACGCCGTCCTCGCCGGCATCCGCTACGACGACTTGCCCGCGGTACCGCGGCACCGCGTGCGGGAACTGGTCGGCCGCTATCGGCGGGCCCTGCTCGCGCACCGCGACGGTGCCGCCCTGGTGACCGGAACCTACCCCGCTGAGGCCCACACCCTGCGCTTCGCCGACTATCTCGTCGACGCACTTCTCCGGGCGGGAGCGGCCGAGAAGGAGGCGGCGTGGACAGCATGGACGGTCAATTACTTCACGCTCGGCCTGACCCAGGAAGAACAGGCCGCACCCGCACAAGGCGACGAACGTCTCGCCCGAGCCGTGACCGCCGACACACACCCGGCACTGCACAAGTCCATGACCTACCTGCGGCAAGGGTCCTTCGAAGACCGTTTCGCCTTCGGGCTGGACGCGATCCTGTCCCGCGTGCCCGAGTAACAGCGCCATCGCCCGCTGGGGCGCCGGGCGTTGAGCCGCCACGGTGGAAGCGGGCTGCACGCTCTGTCCTGCTCGTGCCGTAGCGGATGCGGTAGCAAAGAACTCCCGCCGCCAGCGATCGGCATGACGCCGGACCGTACCCCGCGGACAGGCCAACAGCGCATAACCGAAGTTCGACGGTTCTCCAGATGCTTCAACATGTCTCATCCTCCAGGTGGGAGGACTCGTGCGGAAACGTCACGCGCCTGATGATCTTGTTCCCTTCGACCGTTCGCAGCTGCTCGGCGGACAGGCGGACGAAGCGGCTCGGGGAGCCAGCACAGCGAGGACCCGCCGTTCTGACGTCGTCGGCAGAAACTCCCGCAGCCTTGCGGAAGGGCTCGGCCACTCCGGCGGGGCGATACTGATCGTGACAGTCGCCCCGCCGCCGGGCCGGCCTTGGACGCGGGCCCGGTCGGTGGGGACGCACCTTTGTCGATGTCTCCGAGGGGAGCCGTTAATGACCACGGCGAAAGACCTGTTCATCATCGCCATG
>NZ_JBIWKI010000105.1:0-7249 GCF_044765565.1 Streptomyces sp. NPDC102437
CTCCTCACGAAACGCCCGACGCTCAGCGGTCAGGCCCCCACCCTCCGGATACCTCATCCCACCGGCATACCGCAGGGATCATGAACCGTCACTCCACGACGACAACACGAAAACCTCAGTAACAGAATGAGGCAGAGGGAATCTGGTTGTGGCCGAGACTCCGGTTCCACACCATGAGCCTTAACGGGTGAAGGCGGACAGAACAGGGGTACATGGTGGAACTGATCAGTCTCTCGGATGGTGACAACACCTTCCAGGTGCACGTGTTGGGGCGTCGGTCGCCGGGCTTGCTGCATCTTCACGACCAGCTCGACGCAGAGGCCGTGATCACAAGCAGCTTTGTCAGTGGTCGTCTGGCCATGTCTCTGTCCCCTTCCGACCTGGAGACATGGTCTCGGGCCCTGGATCTACTTGCTGCAGGGCAGGACATCTGCTGGAGGGACGAGGCCCACAGCCCCGCGATCAGGATCCAGCCGCACAACGAAGAGCATGAGACTCCCGCCGTCCACGTGGAGGATCCGAGCAGTTCGTGCGTGTCTGTGTTTCTTCCGATGAACCTCGAAGAGGGGTGGATCGACGAGCAGCGCAGGCTGCTTTGGCGAGTGCTGAAGCAGTGGCCGAGCGAGGTCCTCGAGCCTTCGCCGGGCGTCTATGAATGGCGGCGCTGAACTGCTGGCAGGCGTCGCCAGCAGATGAGTGCGCATCCCAGGGTGAGGAAGGCCTCGTGGATGTCGTCGCGGATCTCCCAGCGGATCCGCAGGCGGCGGAACCAGTGCAGGTGGGCGAAGGCGCGCTCGACAACCCAACGTTGAGTGCCGAGACCGGAACCGTGCTCGGTTCCGCGTCGTGCGATCAGTGGCTTCACGCCGAGCGCGCGGACGAGACGGCGGTACTTGTCGTGGTCGTAGCCTCGGTCCCCGAGCACGACATCGGGGCGGCGCCGAGGCCGACCGCGCTTGCCCCGCACGGGCGGCACTGCCTGGAGCAGCGGGATGAGCTGGGTGACGTCGTTGCGGTTGCCACCGGTCAGGGTGACGGCGAGCGGGATGCCGGTGGCATCGGTGATCAGGTGGTGCTTGCTGCCCGTCCTGCCCCGGTCCACAGGGCTTCGTCCCGTCTTGGGGCCCCTTTTAACGCCCGGATGTGGGAGCCGTCGACCGCCGCCCGGGAGAAGTCCAGGGCGTCCGCACTGCGGAGCTTGGCCAAGAGCGCTTCATGGAGCCGAGGCCACACGCCGGCCTCGGTCCACTCGGCCAGGCGCCGCCAGCACGTCATGCCCGAACCGAAGCCGAGCTCCTGCGGCAAGTGTTCCCAGGCCATCCCGGTATGCAGCACGAACAGGATGCCCTGAAACACCAAGCGGTCCGGATGCCGCTTCCGTCCAGGATGCCGGGCCCGACGCTCGACCTTGGGCAGCAGCGGCTCGATCACCGCCCACAGCTCGTCTTCGACTTCCCACGGCTTCGGCCGAGCCACTCCGCACCCCGATTCAACGCTCCCGGAGTGATCCAACCACCTCGAAGATCATTTCGTTAGGAGTTCTTAAGCGATCTCAATGCTGAGCTGGGAGCCCAGCTCCTCGAAGCCCAACGCAGCCGCAACACGCCGGGAGGCGGGCGGGCGCGCGCGCCACTGCGGCAGCAGCCCGACAGCAAGGGCATGAGCGACCGCTGCTGAGCCCGTCACCCGTGCCAGTCCTCGCCCGCGCGTTTGTGGCGCCGTCAGGACGCAGACATGGGCTGTCCGCCTCGGCCAGGCCCGATATCCCGCAGCGGCAACCACTTGGCCATGCTCGCGAACCACGAACGCGGGTGACGTAATCTCGTCCAGAGCAGCCTCACCAGCGTCCTCGTGACCAGCCACCTGCTCCAAGCTCCGCAAATCCGGATGATCGGCTGACAGTTGCTCCACGGTCAACGCGCCGGCTTCCTCCGGCCGAAAACCCGCTGGGGACACATATGACAGCGCCGCCGGCCCGAGCGCCCGAGCCACCGGAAGGGCCTCCCGGACCAAAGCGCTGTTTACGACGGCCTCTACCGGCAGTTTCCCCAGTGCCTCACGAACGATCACGGCGGCACTGTCACTCGGCGCGGTCACGATCGCGGATCCGCCCAGAGCTACCACTCCGACCCAGCCGGACGGGCACAGCCCGGACAGCGGGGAGACCACAACGTTCACGCCGCCCGGCGGGGCGAACGACACCGGCGCCCGGGCCAGTTCCTCCCAGAGCCCACGGGCTCGGGCCACCAACGGATCCATCGACATGACCTCGATCCTGCCAGCCGAAGCAAGCTGCTGAGCTGGGAATTAACGAGAGGCATCGGCGGCTGTGGCACGGCGGCACTCCATCGACGTCGTCGCGGGCGAACCGATCGACTGAGATCACATGAGACGGACAGATGCAGTCTGTCTCAACGAACCGAGTCCACGCGTCTCACGCAATCCAGTCCATGCAGGTCAGCGTCACGCAGACAACTGACTTCGATGAGACAGGACAAGGTCTATGAGACTCACAGGGCGTTTCCCCAGGTAGACGCACTGAGCTGCGAGGTTGTGAGGCGGAGCTGGAGCTCGCGCCGGTGCTTCCGCACGCCCTGGTGCCGCCCGCCGACCCGGAGGACGATGGAGTCGTGGGCGAGCAGCACGCGGACCAGGAGCACGGCGTCGAACCAGAGCGGCCGCCGCTGAGCGAGGCCCGCGCTCGGGAGATGACGGCCTGGCTGCGGGAGGCGATGGACGACGTCCGGCGCTCCGTGGTGGTGCTCGCCGCCCGGGTCCGCGACGCGCACGCCGCCCGCGTCTGGCTCCCGCTCGGGCACGCCTCGTGGGAGTCGTACTGCGGCGCAGAGTTCGGCATCAGCCGCGCCCAAGCGTGCCGGCTCCTCGACGTCGCCCGCTCCCTCACCGCGATCCACGGCGCTGTCGCGGCCGGCACCGAGATGTCTCGCGTGCGAGACACCGACCCGGCCGCCGCAGCCGCGCTCGGCTACGGCCTGTCCCAGCGCGCCCTGATCGGCGTCTCCAGCCACAGCAGCGACGTCGCGGAGCTGATCACGCGCCGACTCAACACGCTCGCCCACAGCGGCCTGCAGGCCCTCGACGCGGCCACGGTGCGCGCCGTGGTCCGCCAGGCCGTCCGCGACATCCGCACCGCGCCACCGCCGCCGCCCGCCGATCCGTCGGCGGACCCGACCATCGCCGCGGCTGAGCGAGAGCCCGAGGCCGCACTGGCCTACCAGCAGTCCGTCGCCGCCATCTACACCCTGCGCACGCAGCAGACCCTGAACGAGCTTCAGACGATGCCACGCGCATGGCGCAACACCTTCGACATGAGCGACTGGGCCCTGCGGCTCACGCCCGAGGAAGCCGCCGCCCTGTACCAGGAGCTGGCGGAAGTCGTCGCGCGCTACCGGCGGGACGCGCCGGAGACGGCGGCAAGTGCCCCCGAGGGAGCCGAACGGGTCGCCGTGATCACGCAGATCCTGCCCGAACTGGACGCGCCTGCCGCGTCGCAATCGAGCAGCTCATAGCGTCAGCGTCATACCGCTGACGCTTCTTTCATGAGCTCACCCAGGGGTGTGCGACGATCGTGAACGTGGCCAGACTCACCCCTCCTCCGTTCGGCGCTCCGCGCTTGCCGACGGGCCGAACGTCAGCCGTGTCCGTGATGCCGGCACTGCTGGACCGCTCGGTGGAGCAGATCGCGGAGGCCGCTGCAGACGTCCGCCGGTTCGACCGGGAAACGATTCGTGCGGCAGCGGATGTGTGGGACAACAACCTGTTTCCGCTGTTCTGGGCTGCAAGCACGTCCGACGCCGATGAACGCGAGCGCCGGGCGATGACGGCGCTGGAGTGGATGGCGGGCCTCGGAGAGCGGCGGCGCAGCTGGATGACCGAGCAGGCCGCGATCGCCGGCTACGACATCGGGTCGCTCCTACCGCCGGCCGAGCCGTACATCCCGGGCCGCGACTACCTCGGACACGTCATGGCACCACAGTCCCGACTCACCCGCCAGAGCGTGGACGATCTGGCCCCCGACTATGACCTGGCGACGGCGTCCGTCCGCCACCTCCAAGTAGAGCGTGCCGGTACTCGCCTGACTGCCTTCCTGCAGTTGGTCGCTGACCGCACGTTCGCCGTCGGGGAGGACGCGCCCTCGTCACCTGCCCTGCTGAACGTTTGGCTGGATGGCGTCACCGATGCCGTATTTGACCTCTCCCACACACGGGGCGTAATCCTGGACGCTGTTTCGCCGGAGACCGCGATATCCCTGGGCACGGGCGGCCGACTCCGCGCCACCGCCGGCGAGTATCGCCTTGACGACCGCTCATGGCACCTGTCAGCTGCCGGACGGCGTGCGGACGCCGTCACCCCGCCTCGCACCGGCCAACCGAGCCGCCTGCGCCAGCCCTCCGCCGAGGACTTGGGAACCGACGCCCGTGCCGCCGCGGTCCTTCTGCGCCACGCCATGTGGGAATTGCGTTCGGTGCGCTACGCCGACCACGCCGATCACGTCCCTGTCCTCGACCTGTGCCGGGCCTTCTCCCGAGCGGGCGAGGCGATCCTGGACGCGGGATCCCGACGCGGCTCCCGCCACCGCGAGGCAGCCTTCCGTAAAGCGATCCGAATCTGGGCCGACCAGGGCGGCCCGACACTGACCCGCTGGTTCGCGGGCATTCTCAAGGCGCGTGCCGGCCGCTCGGACCTCCTCGAGGTCCCGCAGACTCGCCAACGAACTCCCCACTCCCTCACCGACGGCCCACCCGCACCCGGTGTGCCCCCACAGGCCGCCCTCATCATGGCTTCCTGGACCGCGAGGCACATCGACTACCGCACGGAGCGTCCGGCCACCGCGCAGCTCCAGCTCGCCCTGCCGCCCCGGTCTGACGAGGACTCCTCGGCACCTTGGCGGCTGCGTACCGTCAGCTGCACCGAACCCGACGCCTTCCACCTGGACAACGCCGCGTTCCAGGGCCCCGGCCCACTTGCCCAGGAAGGGAAGCCCACTGCCGCCTGCAGCCTCGACCTGCACCAGGGAGCATTGCAGATCGCGGCCAGTGACGGCTGGAGCGCGTCGGTGAGTTGACCTCGCGGAGTCGTCACCTGTTTGAATCAGCTTCGTAGCGGTCCAGGCGCCGACGGAGGTCGAGGTTTTCTCCCTGGGCCACTTCGAGGGCCTTCCGCAACCGGGTCACCTCCTCGTGGTGGACCTGCTGCTGTCGGGTGAGGCGGGCGCTGAGTGCCCTGATTGCAGCCGAGGTCGAGGAGTCGCCCGGGCGGACCTCGCGCCGGCTCCCGCCCGTCGTAATCGAGGGTGTCCACGATCGCCTGTTCCCACGCCATCACCGTGACCGCCAGCGTAGTGAACAATGGCCGGGTACGAGCGGATCACGGCACAGGAGGCAGCGGCATGATGGGCCCGATCACGGCAGGGGTCGATGGGGCCGACGAGAGCCTCGCAGCGCTCGCCTGGGCGGCCCGGGAGGCCGTGCGGCGGGACACGGCGCTGAGGGTGGTGCACGCCTGGAAGCACCAGCCCGACACCGCGCCCGAGGTCGCCGGCCGTGACGCCCAGCTGGCTTGGGCACGCGAAGGCGTCGAGCGGGCCGTCGCGACCGTCGTCGAGCGGCACCCGCGACTGACCGTCACCACCGACGTCCTGGAGGGCCCCCCGGCGGAGACACTGCTCGCCGCCGCGGCGGAGGCGGAACTGCTGGTGCTCGGCTCGCGCGGACACGGCCCGGTCGTCGGGTTCCTGCTGGGCTCCGTCGGCCAGCAAGTGATCGCCGGGGCGACCCTCCCGGTCGTCCTGGTCCGCGCCGGCGACAAGCCCTCTGCGGAGGTCGCCGGGCACGAGATCGTCGTGGGTCAGTACGGCGAACCTGATGACAGCGCCACCGCGTTGCGGCTCGGCTTCGAGACGGCTGCGGCGCGCCACGCGAGCGTGCGGGTCGTACGGGCCTGGACGCTGCCGCCGGTGTTCGCCTACAGCCCCGCCTCGCGCAGCCTGCTCGAGGAGGCCGGCGGTATGGAGCCGTTCGAGAAGAAGGCACTCGCCGAGGCGGTGCAGCCGTGGCGGGATCGGTACCCGGACGTGCGGGTCGTCGAGCACGTGGAGATGGGCAGCGCCGGGCAGGTGCTGCTGTCGGTGGCTGGGCAGGCTCAGCTGATGGTCGTCGGCCGACGCGCCCACCGCACCGCCGTGGGGGCCCGGATCGGCTCCGTTGCGCACGGCGTCCTGCACCATGCCGACTGCCCGGTCGCCGTCGTCCCCCACGACTGACCGGGCCCTTCCTGCGCGGGTTCCGCCTCGGGCAGGGCCCTTGCGGCCTACCTGCGGGCAGCGGGAGAGAGTGCGCGTTCCGCCCGCGCCCGAGCGGCAGAGCGCACCGCGACCAGTCCAGCTCACCCCGGGCCCCGAGTCCGTCGAAGAACAACCCGATGGAGTCGGGCCCAGACCTGGTCCCGGCTCTACTGGGCGAAGCGCCGGTAGACCGTGGGCCAGACCGGCTCGAACACCGGCGGCAGCTGCCGCCAGGTACAGCCCGAGGTGGCCACGAAGATGATCGTGGCCAGAGCTTCACGGTCACTGGCCCGGCGTCGGCCCCCGCCCTGCGGACGCTTCACCTCAGTTGGCGGCACCACCTGCCGAAACAGCCCCCACAACTCCTTCGGCACCAACCGCTCAACCAGATCCGTCATGCCCGGCACGATCAGGTCATAAGAAAGGGCGGAAGGCGGCGTGGCGCTGTGACGTGCAGGTCGCGCCTGTACCGCGTTCTCGTCACGACGGCGGAGGGATTCTCGGGCTCGACGGCCAGGTGCCGGCGGGCCTTCACCCACGCACCGACCATGTCCTCGTCGCCGCCGCAGGCCCGGACGAAGGAAGCCAGGAGTTCCTCTCTGGGTAGCTCCGGCCGGTTCTGGCACCGGCGAGCGTGGTGCGTGGCAGCACGTCTCCCGCGCCGTTGGCCAGGCGCTCCAGCTGCCGGTAACTCAGATCCGCCCATAGACGTAACTGCCGCATTGCTGCAACGAACTGCGCGGGATCCGTCACATCCGGCGGCTGGGGTAAGCCGTCGTCTGCCTCCGCACCCCGGAGGTTTTGTCTGAGCTCCGTCACCTTCGGCAGCTTACTGATCGTTTCAGAATGGAGTTCGGAGTCGTCTCAAACAGATGATGCTGCAGGCGAGTTGGAGTAGGCCAAGGTGGAGGTCGGCGCGTATCTCGTAGCGGATCCGGAGCCGCT
>NZ_JBIWKI010000106.1:0-7041 GCF_044765565.1 Streptomyces sp. NPDC102437
CCCCGCGTCGGGCCCTCACCATGCCCACCGGCCGACACGGCCTGAAACAACCTCGCCCAGCCGCCCAGCAGACCCAACTGAAACGCCGAGGCTAATGCTTCTCTGGCCCGCGGGCGGGCTGCGGACCACGTTCCACTGGCTCTGCAGTCCGGCTGCGGCTGGGCGAAGGCCGCGTCCGTAGCGGCGCCGTCCCGTGCGCCGGCGGGGGTCGGGCTGGTCCTCACGCTCCCCGCCGCGGGCCCGGGCTCGGCGGCGCTGCCGGAGCCGGTCGCTTTGGAGCGGGGGTCAGGAGCCGCTGTGAAGGCCGGTGTAGAGGAAGTGGTTGGCCTGGTCGACGGCTGCCTTGGCGGCGTTGGTGTGGGCGAGGGCGTTGAGCATGGCGAAGTCGTGGATGGTGCCCTGGTAGCGGACGGTGGTGATGTCGTTGCCGGCGGCGCGGAGCTTGGCGGCGTACGCCTCGCCCTCGTCGCGCAGGACGTCGGCCTCGTCGGTGATGACCAGGGCCTTGGGCAGGCCTTCGAGCTGGTTGAGGCTCGCGCGCAGTGGCGAGGCGAGGATCTGCTTGCGGTCCTTGGCGTTGGGGGCGTAGGCGTCCCAGAACCACTTCATGGCCTTGCGGGTCAGCCAGGGGCCGTCGGCGAACTCCCGGTAGGAGGGGGTGTTGAAGTTGGCGTCGGTGACGGGGTAGAAGAGCACCTGCTCGCGCAGGGCAGGGCCGCGGCGCTGCTTGGCCATGAGGGTGACGGCGGCGGTCATGTTGCCGCCGACGCTGTCGCCGGCGACGGCGATCCGGGAGCCGTCGACGTTGATCTCGTCACCGTGGTCGGCGACCCACTTGGTGGCCGCGTACGCCTGCTCGATGGCGATGGGGTAGCGCGCCTCGGGCGAGGGCGTGTAGTGGACGAAGATGACCGCAGCGTGGGCGCCGTTGGCGATCTGTCGCACCAGCCGGTCGTGGGTGTTCTCGTTGCCGAGGACCCAGCCGCCGCCGTGGAAGTACATGACGGCCGGGAGCTTGCCGCTCACTCCGGCGGGGCGGACGATCCGGATGGTCACCTCGCCGGTGGGTCCCACCTTGAGGGTGCGGTGGCTGATGTCCGCCGGGAGCTTGTCCGCAGGGCCGGCCTGTGCGCTGTCGAGTGCCTTGCGGGCGTCGCCGTAGGACAGGGTGTAGATGGGCGGGTTCTTCGCGGCCGCGTCGGCGAACGCCTGGGCGTCCTTTTCCAGCACCGGGGCGGTTGTGGTGGCGGACGGTGCGGCGGGTGAGGCCGACGCGTGGGCGGTGATGGTCACCCCGGCGATGAGGGCGGCTGTTGCGGCGACGGCGATCTTGCGGTTGATTCGGACAGGTGCGGTGCGCATGGGGGAACTCCTGGTGCGTGGGGTACTGAGGCGGGACCCGGGTGGTCCGGCCGGGTGTGGTGCGGGGGTGTTATGGGCGCCGGATGTGGTTGAGCGCGCTCAGGCGGTGTCGAGTGCGGTGCGCAGGGTGGCGATGGCCTGGTTGATGGCGGCTTCGGCGGCGTGGGTCTCGCGCAGGGCGTTGAGCATGACGAAGTCGTGGATGATGCCCTGGTAGCGGACGGCCGTGACGGGGACGCCGGCCTGGCGGAGCTTGTTGGCGTACGCCTCGCCCTCGTCGCGCAGGACGTCGGCCTCGCCGGTGATGACCAGGGCCGGGGGCAGGCCGGTGAGCTGCTCGGTGGTGGCGCGCAGCGGGGACGCGGTGATCTGGGCGCGTTCGGCCTCGTCGGTCGTGTACTGGTCCCAGAACCACTGCATGGCGTCGCGGCGCAGGAAGTAGCCGGTCGCGAACTGGTGGTAGGAGCCGGTGTCGAACGCGGCGTCGGTGACGGGGTAGAACAGCACCTGCTGGACGAGCGGCACGTCCCCGCGCTGCTTGGCCATCAGGGTCAGTGCGGCGGCCATGTTGCCGCCGACCGAGTCACCGGCCACCGCGATCCGGGTGGTGTCCAGGCCTTTTGAAGCGCCGTCGGTGACGACCCAGCGGGCGACGGCGTAGTTCTGCTCGATCGCGACGGGGTAGCGGGCCTCGGGCGAGAGGTCGTACTCGGGGAAGACGACGGCGGCGTTCGCGCCGACGGCGAGTTCGCGCACCAGGCGGTCGTGGGTGTGGGCGTTGCCGAAAACCCAGCCCGCACCGTGAATATAGAGGACAACGGGCAGCGGACCGGCGGCACCGACGGGACGGACGATGCGCGCCCGGACGGTGCCGGTGGGCCCGCCCTGCACGGTCACCCACTCCTCGGCGATCTCGGGCTTGGCGATCTCGCCGGACTGGACCTCATCGACCACCTTGCGGCCCTCGACCGGACCGAGATCGAACAGATACGGCGGGTTGGCGGTGGCCTCAGCGAACGCGGCGGCAGCCGGCTCCAGTTCGGGGGCGGTGATGTTCTCGTGCACGGGGGCTCCTTGGGCTGATGCCGGGGCGGCAGCCTCGGCGAGGGATGTGCCCGGCCGTTCGGCGGTCACGAGAAAACCGTAGCGCTCGATTCAGTCGTGCACAACTGAATCGAGCAAGGCATAGTCGAGGGCACTTGGAATGGGTAGGATGTACCTGGCCGATCATCAGAGGTAAGGACGCCGCTCATGGGCCAGAACACGCGCGACGACGCCGCAGTAGGTTCGCTGCTGCTTCAGGACCAGCTCTGCTTCGCCCTGTACGCGGCCTCGCGGGCGGTCACGACCCGCTACCGTCCACTGCTGGACGAGCTGGGGCTGACCTACCCGCAGTACCTCGTCATGCTCGTGTTGTGGGAGCAGGGCTCGGTTTCCGTACGGGAACTGGGCACGGCGCTCCAGCTGGAATCCAGCACCCTTTCGCCGCTCCTCAAGCGCCTTGAGGCCGGCGGCCTGATTCGCCGCGAACGACGCGCCGAGGACGAACGCTCCGTCGCCGTACACCTCACCCCGGCCGGCGCAGACCTTCAGGAGAAGGCCCGCGCCGTCCCGCTGGCCATCGGCGAGGCCATGGGCCTGACCCCCGAGCAGGACGCCACCGCGAAGCACTTGCTCCGCCTGCTCACCGAGAACGTCACCCACGACTGAGGCACCGGGCGCGGCGCGCACTCTGGTTCACGAATCGCTCGTGCCAGACGATCGCGCGACACCTCGACGGGGGATGGCGGAACACCCTCGCCGAGACGGATGGCCTTCCGCCAGTTCTGCGTGGCGAACGAAATGTCGAACCCATCCGCGTCGCGGTCGGGGATGTAGTAGGCCACAGACCGGAGCTCGACTGACTCGGCGTCCGTCTCCCGAACCTTGCTGCGGCAGTTTCCTCGTCGGCCATTCGTCCGTTGAACGGAATGTCGGATGCGGGGGCTGCTCTCGGGGATCTTGTGCGGCTGTTCTTCGTGGACCAGCGCCGAGTCTGGAAGGTGGGTGCGGTCGCGGGACGGAGCTATGCAAAGCCGAGCGAGCTCTTCGAGCGGCGCCGACTGCCCCGGGGCACCCCGATCCTGCTCGATGACACGATGCGTCCGGTCGAACCGCTGACCAGTTGGTTCCGCGCGATGGGCCTCGCGGGCCGTGATGCGAAGACGATGAAGGCATGCGCGTACACCGCGTTGATGTTGTTCCACTTCCTGGCCACCCGCAGCCGCGATTTCGTCTCGGCGAGCGAGGCGGACTTGCTGGAGTTTCGGTTGTGGCGGCGGGAGCAAGCCGAGGAGACGGTCGGACAGGCCGCTTGGGATCGTGATTCGGCGGCACTCGGCCAGCTCTACGATTACCTGGTCCAGCGTGGTCAGGTCCCTGGGCGGCCGTGGCGCCCCACCGGCCGTACGGCCTCGCTGGGCAGCGGTGCCAGCCGCGACCTGCGTGTGCGCCACATGGAACTCGAGCAGTACACCTGCTCGTGCTGCGGGGCCCAGCACCCTGAGCTGCCAATGAACTACACGGTCGAGGCTCCGGCCGTGTGGAATCCGGCCTTCGCCGACGCCGATGACTGCCTGCTGTTCGCGGACCAGTGCGTGGTCCGCGAACAGCACTACTTCGTCAAGGACATGATCGAGATACCGGTCATCGGCAGTGACGAGGTGTTCTCCTGGGGCGTCTGCATCTCGCTTAGTGGTCGGCTCCGGAAGTCCTTCGGGGGTTGATCATGCTGCGAGTCGGGAGGAGGATTCTTCCTGGTGATCGGTGGTGTGCCGGTCGAGTCTGGCCAGCAGATCGTCCAGGTCGGAGGCGGTGAACTTCCACTGGTACGGCTGTGCCGTGGCGTTGTAGCGGTCTTCGAAGGCTCGGAGCCGGTCCCTGACCTGGGTGAGGTCGGTGAAGTCGTTGGGCGAGACGACCTTGCGCTGCACGATGGAGAAGAAGATCTCCACTTGGTTCAACCAGGAGGCATGGACCGGGGTGTGCACCAGAATCGCGTTCGGGAACGCAGCAGTCAGCCGGTCGGCGGCTTTCTTGCCGCGGTGGGAGGAGCCGTTGTCGACGATCCAGAACACGCGCTTGGCGCTCGCGTACGGCTCCTGGCTCATGACCTGGGTGACCAGGTTCATGAACGGTTCGATGCCGGTGCGTGGTTCGGTGTGTGGGCTTGGTGGACGTCGTAGGCGGCCAGGTAGGCCAGGGCACCGCCGCGGTCGTAGGTGTGGTTGACGCGCATGGCCCGGGCCTGCCCGGGGGCCAGGGTGGGGTGGCAGCGGCAGCGGGCCTGGATGGAGGTTTTCTCGTCCGCGCTGATGACGTACTCGTCACTGCCCAGGGGCTGCCCCGTCGCATGCCTGGCGTACAAGTCCATGATGCGGGCGGCCTTGGACCGGAAGCCCGGGTCGCGGACGAAGATCCAGGACTGGTACTGCCAGGGCTTGATCGCGTCGTCCTTGAGCCAGCGGCGCACGGTGGAAGCGGACAGGGTCGGCGCGATCCGTCGGGCGACGGCCTCACGGGCCAGTTCCGGGCACGACCAGCGCGACAGAGGGGTTCCGGTCTCGGCAGGTAACTGGCAGGCCATTGCTTTGACTTCGGTGACCTGCAGCGGGGTGAACGAGGGCGGTCGCCCCGACCGCCTGCGGTCGGCCAGGGCGGGCAGGCCACCGGCGGCGAACCGGCCCCGCCAGGTGCGCACCGTGTCCACGTGCATCCGTGTCTGCGCGGCTATCCGGGTGTTGGAGTGCCCCCGGGCCGCCAGAAGCACGATGGTTGCCCGCTGTCGGGCCTGGTGAGGCGTCTTGTGGCCATAGGCCATCTTCTTCAGCCGGTGGCGCTCGTTGGCGCTCAGCACGACGGACACGGCGAGAGTGAGGGGCAAGGGGGTGCGTCGGCTGGTGGCGTTCAGTGTGAGGGCTTCGCCGTGGGGGTGCCGGGTGGCTCCTGGCTCATCATTGCCAGCATCGATTGCCACGGTGTTCCGTCGAAGATCAGCATGATCGATGTGATTCCTGTGCCGTCGAGGCGGAAGTGCTCGGCGGTGCGCTGAGTGCCGGCCGGGGTGGAGGTATGCACGTCGTAGACGAGTGTGGCCTCGGACTCGCCGTACAGTTCGCTGATCATGTCGACGCCGGTAACCACCTTGAGGAAGCCGGGGAGCCCGGCCAGGTGGCCGGCGGGGTCCCCGGAACTCATGAGCGGGCTGTGGAAGGTGAACGGCTCGGCGAGGTGAGCGACGGCTGTGGGCACGTCCCCACGGAACCTGGCGTCGTGATAGCCCCGGACGATCTGCCGGGTCCGGTTCTGGGGTGTCATCGCGGTTCGGTCCTTGGGTCGTTTTCTCGGGGCGGTGGACGTCCGGTTCACGGCTGGGTGTTCGTGCCGTCGGCCTGGCTCAGGTACTGGTCGAGTCGATTCTGATTCTCGACAAGGCGCAGACACAGATGTCGCAGCTGGGTCGTCTCGGCGGGCGTGAATCCTCGGAAGACCGCCGCCATGGCGGCCTGGGTGGGCCGGCGGAAGGACTCCACCCAGTCCAGCCCGGCGGGTGTGATCCGGGCCAGGACTGAACGGCGGTCACGCCGGTCGGGAACCCGCTCAGCCAGTCCGTCGCGTTCGAGGGTGTCAACCAGTCCGGTGACATTGCGCGAGCTCACTCCAGCTCCCTGGGCCAGCTTGCCGATGCTCAGCCCGTCATCGGGTGCGGCGCTCAGACGGATCAGGAGGTCGAGCGCCCCCGCGCTCAGCCCGCGTCCCTCGGCCCCGCGGGCGCGCAGGCGCTCGACGGCGTGGAAAGCGCTGCGGACCGCAGCTGCGCCTTCGAGGGCGAGGGTGTCCTCGCCTGCGGTGAACTGGGCCATGGCAGACCTCACCCGGGGGTCGAAGAGGCTGCCGTCCGGGTCACAGGCGAGGTCAGACGAAGAGTTATGTACCTGCTTCATAATGAAGCAGGACTCTAATACCGGCTTCTGTAACTTGCCAACCCCCGGCGCGCCCCGAAGACGCCCTCGGGCGCTCCAGCGAGCTCTGTCTCACCGCTCCCCACCTGATCAACCCTCTGACGCAACACCTCCGCCGCGTCAACCCCCGAAGGACTTCCGGAGCTGACCACTAATAGGGCTTGGTCATGTGTGGTTGGTGACGGCGTGTCTTCTTGATCGGTTGTGTCGTTGATCGGGTGTGCTGGGTGAGGAGTTGGCTGCGGTCCGGTGTGATCTGGAGGACTTCGCGGCGGAGATGTTCGAGCCGTTCGCGCGGGCGGATCAGCGATGGTGGGGCGGGGTCTATCTGCGGGGCCTGTTGCTGGACGGCGGGCGTAAGTCGGTGGAGCCGATGGCCGCCCGCTTGGGCGAAGACGGGAACCGGCAGGCGCTGGCCCACTTCGTCACTTCCAGCCCGTGGGATGCGGCGCATGTGCGGGCCCGTCTGGCCTGGCGTATGCAGCCGGTCGTCAAGCCCACCGCGTTGATCATCGATGACACCGGGTTCCTCAAGGACGGGGACGCGTCGGCGTGCGTGACCCGGCAGTACACCGGCACCGCGGGGAGCTGTATTTCAATAACTGCTCGATGGGCAAGCCTCGGTGTCAGGCTGGAGTATGACTTGCCCTCAGCTCTCCAACGCTTCCGCTGCTGACCT
>NZ_JBIWKI010000107.1:0-6984 GCF_044765565.1 Streptomyces sp. NPDC102437
GGGAGATCTCGGCGGCGCCGATGGATCAATGTGATCAGCAAGCGTTCGATCTGGTGATCAATGCGACGGCGTCCGGCATCAGCGGGGAGGTCCCGGCGTTGCCTGCGGGCGTAGTTAACGCGCAAACCCGTTGCTATGACATGTTTTATCAGCAGGGCGTCACGCCGTTTCTAGCCTGGGCGCAGAAGCAGGGGGCAACGGAATATGCCGATGGGCTGGGTATGCTGGTGGGGCAGGCGGCGCATGCCTTCCTGCTTTGGCACGGCGTAATGCCAGAGATCGAGCCGGTATTGCGCCAGCTGCGCAGCGAACTGGCGGCATAAATCCCGCCCGTTCTCTTTATAGGGAACGGGCGGGCTGTCAGATGTCTTCCGACAGGTATTCATCTTTCCAGCGTACATAGTTGTTCGAAGAATAAAGCAACCCTTCCAACTCGGCGGCGGTTAACGGCCGAATCTGGCGTGCCGGGCTACCCATATAGAGATAGCCGCTGGCCAGACGTTTGCCCGGCGCCACTAAACTGCCGGCGCCAATCATCACGTCGTCTTCTATTACTGCACCGTCCAACAGGATTGATCCCATACCGACCAGCACTCGGTTGCCGATGGCGCAGCCGTGCAGCATCGCTTTATGGCCCACGGTCACGTCTTCTCCAATCAGCAGGGGATAACCGTCAGGGTTATGTTCGGAGCGATGAGTCACGTGCAGTACGCTGCCGTCCTGAATATTGCTGCGTGCGCCGATCTTTACCGCATTGACGTCGCCGCGGATGGCGACCAGCGGCCAGATACTGACGTCATCCGCCAGATCGACGTCGCCGATGACGACGCTGGAAGGATCGATCAGGACGCGCTGACCGAGTTTAGGGGTGTATTGAAGATAAGAACGTACTGCATCGGACATAGTGCTGCCTCACCTCGGGATCATATTTACCGGCAATACTAGACTCTGACGATGGAATTACAACCAATCTCAGCGCCGGATCCTGCGGAAAATGGCCCTGATCGCACAAGATCCACCCGGAAGGGCTGAAAAGTGTGCAAACAGAAAGAAAAGATCAAAAAAGGGGTTGTGCAAAAAACTCGGATCCCTATAATGCGCCTCCATCGACACGGCGCAAGTGATTCACTTCACACAGCGGCCGGGAAGAAAGAGAAAAAATCCTGAAAATTAGGGTTGACTCTGAAAGAGGAAAGCGTAATATACGCCACCTCGAGTTAGCAAGCGAAAGCGACTAACTCACTGCTCTTTAACAATTTATCAGACAATCTGTGTGGGCACTCCACAAGACGATATCCAGCATCTTCGGATGCAAAAAAATATCAAGTCTTGAAGAGTGACTAACTGAAGTAAAATTCATGCAGTAAATCTTTGAGCATCGCTTCTCGAGTGGAAGCAAATCAAGCTTTTAATTGAAGAGTTTGATCATGGCTCAGATTGAACGCTGGCGGCAGGCTTAACACATGCAAGTCGAGCGGTAGCACAGGGGAGCTTGCTCCCTGGGTGACGAGCGGCGGACGGGTGAGTAATGTCTGGGAAACTGCCTGATGGAGGGGGATAACTACTGGAAACGGTAGCTAATACCGCATAACGTCGCAAGACCAAAGAGGGGGACCTTCGGGCCTCTTGCCATCAGATGTGCCCAGATGGGATTAGCTAGTAGGTGGGGTAATGGCTCACCTAGGCGACGATCCCTAGCTGGTCTGAGAGGATGACCAGCCACACTGGAACTGAGACACGGTCCAGACTCCTACGGGAGGCAGCAGTGGGGAATATTGCACAATGGGCGCAAGCCTGATGCAGCCATGCCGCGTGTGTGAAGAAGGCCTTCGGGTTGTAAAGCACTTTCAGCGAGGAGGAAGGTGGTGAACTTAATACGTTCATCAATTGACGTTACTCGCAGAAGAAGCACCGGCTAACTCCGTGCCAGCAGCCGCGGTAATACGGAGGGTGCAAGCGTTAATCGGAATTACTGGGCGTAAAGCGCACGCAGGCGGTTTGTTAAGTCAGATGTGAAATCCCCGGGCTCAACCTGGGAACTGCATTTGAAACTGGCAAGCTAGAGTCTCGTAGAGGGGGGTAGAATTCCAGGTGTAGCGGTGAAATGCGTAGAGATCTGGAGGAATACCGGTGGCGAAGGCGGCCCCCTGGACGAAGACTGACGCTCAGGTGCGAAAGCGTGGGGAGCAAACAGGATTAGATACCCTGGTAGTCCACGCTGTAAACGATGTCGATTTGGAGGTTGTGCCCTTGAGGCGTGGCTTCCGGAGCTAACGCGTTAAATCGACCGCCTGGGGAGTACGGCCGCAAGGTTAAAACTCAAATGAATTGACGGGGGCCCGCACAAGCGGTGGAGCATGTGGTTTAATTCGATGCAACGCGAAGAACCTTACCTACTCTTGACATCCAGAGAACTTAGCAGAGATGCTTTGGTGCCTTCGGGAACTCTGAGACAGGTGCTGCATGGCTGTCGTCAGCTCGTGTTGTGAAATGTTGGGTTAAGTCCCGCAACGAGCGCAACCCTTATCCTTTGTTGCCAGCGGTTCGGCCGGGAACTCAAAGGAGACTGCCAGTGATAAACTGGAGGAAGGTGGGGATGACGTCAAGTCATCATGGCCCTTACGAGTAGGGCTACACACGTGCTACAATGGCATATACAAAGAGAAGCGACCTCGCGAGAGCAAGCGGACCTCATAAAGTATGTCGTAGTCCGGATTGGAGTCTGCAACTCGACTCCATGAAGTCGGAATCGCTAGTAATCGTAGATCAGAATGCTACGGTGAATACGTTCCCGGGCCTTGTACACACCGCCCGTCACACCATGGGAGTGGGTTGCAAAAGAAGTAGGTAGCTTAACCTTCGGGAGGGCGCTTACCACTTTGTGATTCATGACTGGGGTGAAGTCGTAACAAGGTAACCGTAGGGGAACCTGCGGTTGGATCACCTCCTTACCTAAAGATATTGATTCGAGTGGCGTGCTCACACAGATTGTCTGATAGAAAGTAACGAGCAGAAATACCTTTATAGGCTTGTAGCTCAGGTGGTTAGAGCGCACCCCTGATAAGGGTGAGGTCGGTGGTTCAAGTCCACTCAGGCCTACCACTTCTTCGAAGTGGAAAAGGTACTGCACGTGACTGTATGGGGCTATAGCTCAGCTGGGAGAGCGCCTGCCTTGCACGCAGGAGGTCAGCGGTTCGATCCCGCTTAGCTCCACCATATAGTCCGGTATTTCAATACTTCAGAGTATATTGGCGACAGTATGCTGCGAAGTATTTTGCTCTTTAACAATCTGGAACAAGCTGAAAATTGAAACATGACGGCTGAAATTTATCCCTCCGTAGATGTACTGGGATGAAGAGTAACCTGTCATAGAGTCTCTCAAATGTTTGCAGCACGAACGATGGAAACATCTTCGGGTTGTGAGGTTAAGTGACTAAGCGTACACGGTGGATGCCTAGGCAGTCAGAGGCGATGAAGGGCGTGCTAATCTGCGAAAAGCGTCGGTAAGGTGATATGAACCGTTATAACCGGCGATACCCGAATGGGGAAACCCAGTGTGTTTCGACACACTATCATGTCATGAATACATAGTGGCATGAGGCGAACCGGGGGAACTGAAACATCTAAGTACCCCGAGGAAAAGAAATCAACCGAGATTCCCCCAGTAGCGGCGAGCGAACGGGGAGGAGCCCAGAACCTGAATCGGCTTGTGTGTTAGTGGAAGCGTCTGGAAAGTCGCGCAGCAAAGGGTGATAGCCCCGTACACTAAAATGCACAGGTCGTGAGTTCGATGAGTAGGGCGGGACACGTGACATCCTGTCTGAATATGGGGGGACCATCCTCCAAGGCTAAATACTCCTGACTGACCGATAGTGAACCAGTACCGTGAGGGAAAGGCGAAAAGAACCCCGGCGAGGGGAGTGAAATAGAACCTGAAACCGTGTACGTACAAGCAGTGGGAGCACCTTCGTGGTGTGACTGCGTACCTTTTGTATAATGGGTCAGCGACTTATATTTTGTAGCAAGGTTAACCGTATAGGGGAGCCGTAGGGAAACCGAGTCTTAACTGGGCGATTAGTTGCAAGGTATAGACCCGAAACCCGGTGATCTAGCCATGGGCAGGTTGAAGGTTGGGTAACACTAACTGGAGGACCGAACCGACTAATGTTGAAAAATTAGCGGATGACTTGTGGCTGGGGGTGAAAGGCCAATCAAACCGGGAGATAGCTGGTTCTCCCCGAAAGCTATTTAGGTAGCGCCTCGTGAACTCATCTTCGGGGGTAGAGCACTGTTTCGGCTAGGGGGCCATCCCGGCTTACCAAACCGATGCAAACTCCGAATACCGAAGAATGTTATCACGGGAGACACACGGCGGGTGCTAACGTCCGTCGTGAAGAGGGAAACAACCCAGACCGCCAGCTAAGGTCCCAAAGTCATGGTTAAGTGGGAAACGATGTGGGAAGGCATAGACAGCCAGGATGTTGGCTTAGAAGCAGCCATCATTTAAAGAAAGCGTAATAGCTCACTGGTCGAGTCGGCCTGCGCGGAAGATGTAACGGGGCTAAACCATGCACCGAAGCTGCGGCAGCGACGCTTAGGCGTTGTTGGGTAGGGGAGCGTTCTGTAAGCCGTTGAAGGTGGCCTGTGAGGGTTGCTGGAGGTATCAGAAGTGCGAATGCTGACATAAGTAACGATAAAGCGGGTGAAAAGCCCGCTCGCCGGAAGACCAAGGGTTCCTGTCCAACGTTAATCGGGGCAGGGTGAGTCGACCCCTAAGGCGAGGCTGAAAAGCGTAGTCGATGGGAAACAGGTTAATATTCCTGTACTTGGTGTTACTGCGAAGGGGGGACGGAGAAGGCTAGGCTAGCCGGGCGACGGTTGTCCCGGTTTAAGCGTGTAGGGGGTGTGACCTGGTAAATCCGGTTGCATACTAACCCTGAGGCGTGATGACGATGCACTACGGTGCAGAAGTAGTTGATGCCCTGCTTCCAGGAAAATCCTCTAAGCATCAGGTAACATTAAATCGTACCCCAAACCGACACAGGTGGTCAGGTAGAGAATACCAAGGCGCTTGAGAGAACTCGGGTGAAGGAACTAGGCAAAATGGTGCCGTAACTTCGGGAGAAGGCACGCTGGCATGTAGGTGAAGTCCCTTGCGGATGGAGCTGAAGCCAGTCGAAGATACCAGCTGGCTGCAACTGTTTAATAAAAACACAGCACTGTGCAAACACGAAAGTGGACGTATACGGTGTGACGCCTGCCCGGTGCTGGAAGGTTAATTGATGGGGTCAGCCGCAAGGCGAAGCTCTTGATCGAAGCCCCAGTAAACGGCGGCCGTAACTATAACGGTCCTAAGGTAGCGAAATTCCTTGTCGGGTAAGTTCCGACCTGCACGAATGGCGTAATGATGGCCAGGCTGTCTCCACCCGAGACTCAGTGAAATTGAACTCGCTGTGAAGATGCAGTGTACCCGCGGCAAGACGGAAAGACCCCGTGAACCTTTACTATAGCTTGACACTGAACATTGAGCCTTGATGTGTAGGATAGGTGGGAGGCTTTGAAGCGTGGACGCCAGTCTGCGTGGAGCCATCCTTGAAATACCACCCTTTAATGTTTGATGTTCTAACTCGGCCCCATAATCTGGGGTGAGGACAGTGTCTGGTGGGTAGTTTGACTGGGGCGGTCTCCTCCCAAAGAGTAACGGAGGAGCACGAAGGTTAGCTAATCACGGTCGGACATCGTGAGGTTAGTGCAAAGGCATAAGCTAGCTTGACTGCGAGAGTGACGGCTCGAGCAGGTACGAAAGTAGGTCTTAGTGATCCGGTGGTTCTGAATGGAAGGGCCATCGCTCAACGGATAAAAGGTACTCCGGGGATAACAGGCTGATACCGCCCAAGAGTTCATATCGACGGCGGTGTTTGGCACCTCGATGTCGGCTCATCACATCCTGGGGCTGAAGTAGGTCCCAAGGGTATGGCTGTTCGCCATTTAAAGTGGTACGCGAGCTGGGTTTAGAACGTCGTGAGACAGTTCGGTCCCTATCTGCCGTGGGCGTTGGAAGATTGAGAGGGGTTGCTCCTAGTACGAGAGGACCGGAGTGAACGCACCACTGGTGTTCGGGTTGTCATGCCAATGGCATTGCCCGGTAGCTAAGTGCGGAAAAGATAAGCGCTGAAAGCATCTAAGCGCGAAACTTGCCTCAAGATGAGTCTTCCCTGGGCCTTTAAGGTCCCTGAAGGAACGTTTAAGACTAAGACGTTGATAGGCTGGGTGTGTAAGTGCAGCGATGCATTGAGCTAACCAGTACTAATGATCCGTGAGGCTTAACCTTACAACACCGAAGGTGTTTTTAGAGAGATTTTCAGCGACGTTCCGAGATTGGTTCTGATGGCTTCACGGGAGTGAGGCGGTTGGAATGAAACAGAATTTGCCTGGCGGCAATAGCGCGGTGGTCCCACCTGACCCCATGCCGAACTCAGAAGTGAAACGCCGTAGCGCCGATGGTAGTGTGGGGTCTCCCCATGCGAGAGTAGGACACTGCCAGGCATCAAATAAACGTTATCAGTGTGACGACTGGTAATGCGCAAATCGCAAAGCGCGAATTTGCCGGCATCGAGAGATGCAACGTAAAAGAATCGGTGGAGCGGTAGTTCAGTTGGTTAGAATACCTGCCTGTCACGCAGGGGGTCGCGGGTTCGAGCCCCGTCCGTTCCGCCACTTAATTGATAAGCCCTGAGTCTCTGACTCAGGGCTTTTTCATATCTATATTTTGCGATTTTCAGGCCGGAATTGTCCTTCCTTACCGCCTTACTCCCCATATTGTTGCCTTTAGATCAAAAGTCTTATGCCGAACCAGGCGTTTTTGATCAATAAAAAAGTTGCCATAATCTTCCTCATACCACATCTACCCATTAATGAGAGAAAACATTATGAGCATCCCTGCATTTGGTTTAGGTACTTTCCGCCTTCAGGATCAGGTTGTTA
>NZ_JBIWKI010000108.1:0-6947 GCF_044765565.1 Streptomyces sp. NPDC102437
GGGCAGTGGATCAACGAGCAGCGCCGCGCCTACGGATCCGGGACGCTGGACGCCGGGCGGGTCGCCGAGCTGGAGAAGCTCGGGATGGTCTGGTCCGAGCAGGAAGCGGCCTGGGCGGACGGAGTCGCTGTCGCCAAGCAGTACGCCGCAGCCCACGGCCACTTCCTCCCCCCGGTCACCGCGACCTGGGCAGGGCATCCCATCGGCGTGTGGGCGAAGAACGCCCGCGCCGCGGCGCGCAGGGCGCGGGAGAACGAGGAGCTGCGCGAGGCCGGCCGCCCCGTGCGGTCGGCGGCCGGGGCGATGACCCAGGCCCGGCAGAACGAGCTGGACGCGATCGATCCGGGGTGGTGCCCGGCATGGGACACCGGGTGGCAGCGCTGCTTCCGCCTCGTCCAGAACCACGTCCAGGCCGGCGGCACCCTCCCCACGGTCGACGGCGACGTCGTCGTCCAGGGCGAGGACCTCGGACGCTGGGTGAACGTACAGCGGTTGGGGTGGGAGCAGTTGGCGCCTGTGCAGCAGTGGATCCTGGAAAACACCCTCGGGTTCCAGGCGGCCGAGGACAACGAGCGGCCGATGAAGCAGACGCAGGACGCGAAGTGGGCGGCCAACCTCGCAGCGGCACGGCAGTTCCACGCCCGTGAAGGACACCTGCGAGTGCCCCGCAAGCACGCCGAGCACCTGGAATCGGCAGAGGCGGTGCCGGGCCGTCAGAACGCTGCTGACGGGGCCGTGGTGGTCAAGCTCGGCACCTGGCTCGACAACGTCCGCAAACGCGCCGCAAAACTCCCCGAACAACGCCGCACCGACCTCGACCAGCTCGGCATGCGCTGGTAGGCCGGACACAGAGCGAGGGAAGGGCCCGGATCTCATGGGAGTCCGATCCCTTCCCGCGGCTTGCAGTCGTCGAGCTTCACCCAAAGAAGCTGGAAGGGAGTCGCGCGTACGGCGTGCACGCGAGATCAGAGACGTACGGCCTTGGTGGGGCGGGACCGTCCCCGCGCGTACGGGGTGCACGTGCCGGTTCTGGGGCTCATCATCCCCATCGTGGGACCGTCCCCGCGCGTACGGGGTGCACTTCCTCCGCGATGTTGATCGAGGAATCAACTTGGGACCGTCCCTGCGCGTACGGGGTGCACTGGCGCGGTTTCCAGTAGCAGGCGTCAGCGGTGGGACCGTCCCCGCGCGTACGGGGTGCACATCGCCCTCCGGACCACTTCGGCGCCGCTGATGGGACCGTCCCCGCGCGTACGGGGTGCACCCTCGTCGACCTGCGTAGTTACCGACCCGGTGGCGGTCTTTCGACCACTTTCGAGGATCCCGGCATTGCTCGCATATGTACGCGCTATGGATATGTGAGGACGGCTGGGAGGTTGCCCTCCCAGGGTGACCCGGTGAAGGGTCTTCCCGCTTCGTCCTGCCGCCCCGGCGCCCTTGCGAGCGCTGGGGACTTCTGCAGTCCACGGGCGTTTACAGCCCCTTTTCCAGGGGACTGGCCCGGCCCAGGGGCCGGACGGGTGTTGCGTGGTTCTTGATGTTGCGGGCCGCGTTGGCATCCCGGTCGATGACCATACCGCACGCCTGGCAGCGGAACACACGGTCGGCCTACGCCGGGAAATCGGGGACCGTCCCCGCGCGTACGGGGTGCACCCTTTGGTGCGATCCGGCAGTGGGCGCGCTTGGGGACCGTCCCCGCGCGTACGGGGTGCACCCTCGTCGACCTGCGTGGTTACCGTCCCGGTGGCGGTCTTTCGACCACTTTCGAGGATCCCGGCATTGCTCGCATATGTACGCGCTATGGATATGTGAGGACGGCTGGGAGGTTGCCCTCCCAGGGTGACCCGGTGAAGGGTCTTCCCGCTTCGTCCTGCCGCCCCGGCGCCCTTGCGAGCGCTGGGGACTTCTGCAGTCCACAGGCGTTACAGCCCCTTTTCCAGGGGACTGGCCCGGCCCAGGGGCCGGATGGGTGTTGCGTGGTTCTTGATGTTGCGGGCCGCGTTGGCGTCCCGGTCGATGACCATACCGCACGCCTGGCAATGGAACACACGGTCGGCCAGGGTCTGGCCGGTGTCGATCCAGCCGCACTGGTGGCAGCTCTTCGACGAGGGGAAGAAGGTAGGGACGCGGGCGATGGTGACGGCGTGCCAGCGGGCCTTGTACTCGATCTGTCGGTTGATCTCTGCGAAGCCGACGTCGAGGATGGCCCGGTTGAGGCCTGCCTTTTGGCGGACGTTCTTGCCGGGCTTGTCGGTGGTGCCCTTGGCCGAGCGGGTCATGCCCTTGGTGTTGAGGCTCTCCAGCGCGATCTCGGCGTACTGCTCGACCAGTCGTTTGGTCACCAGGTGCTGAGCGGTGGCGCGCCGGGCGGAGAGCAGGGCTTGGAGTTTGGCTGCTTTCGCTTTTGCTTCTTCGTAGCCTTTGGACTGCTGTGCGGCGCCTTTCACGTAGCGGCGTGCCATGGTCCGCTGGGCGCGGGCGAGTTTGCGTGCGGTGTTCTGGAGGAGGTGTGGGTTGTCCACGGCCAGGAGGGGGGTCTGTCCTGAGTGGAGGGTGAGGGGGTCGGAGAGGGTGAGTGCGGTTTTCACTCCCAGGTCCACCCCGATCCGGCCGGCAGTCTGCTGGCGGCGGGTGGGGCGCGTGGGCAGTTCCTGTTCGACCCTGGCCAGGACGGAGGCGTGCCAGCGGTGTCCGTGCCGGGAGACGGTCAGGCTGGTGATGGTCGCGTGGCCGGTGTTGATGAGCCGGGTCAGCTGGCGTGGTGACTGGTGGAGGCGGACGGTGAATGCCGGTTGTCCGCCTCCACCTGGTATTCGCAGGCGCCGGGGGCCCTCGAAGCGTATGTCGGGGTTTTTCAGGCTGTGGACGATCCGGAAGGACTCGCGTGTGGCGCCGCGGCGTTTGAACCTGGGAAAGCCCATCGGTGGTCGGCGGCCGGCGAGGGAGTCGAGCCAGTTCTTCCACGCCGTGTCGGCGTCCTCGAACGCGGTGTAGTAAGCGCGGTTGTTGACGCCTTCCCACCAGGCGAAGGGCTGCCGTGGTTCCTGTCCCTCGCGCAGCGGGCCGATGAATCCCTGGCCGCGGGTCTCGCGCCAGTAGGCCTGGGTCCGGTTCCGGTTCGGCACACGGACCTTGGGTGCCTTCTTGTTGGCCTCGGTCTTGTCCATGCCTTCGGCGACCAGCCGGTCACGGCCACGGCACCAGCGTTCGTAGACGGCCGTCTTCATCCCGAGCGCGAAGTTGAACCCGCACCGAGAGGCGGTCGCGTAACGGTGCAGGATCTCGACCTGCTCCTCAGTCGGGTCCAGGGCATAACGGTAGGCCCTGATGATCAGCTCACTCATCCGAGGATCATCACAGCCACCACTGACAGTAGTGGCATATCCATCGAAATCTACCGTGATGGCAGTGCTGGAACAGCGGTGGGCCACCTCCAGCATCACGCGCGTGCGCAGCGAGCCCGGGGTCACGCAGCGGCCGCAGACGTTACGCCGCCGTTCCCCGCCGGTGCTGGGCCTCGTCGGGATCGCTGGCTTTGGGACGCGAGAACCGAGAACCAACAGCAGATGTCCACCACTTCGGAACGCGGGCGCAGTAGGTCCTGTTCGATGCCAGTGACGCTGTCGGCCAGCGGTTGAGCCACGGGACCTCGCAGAGCACTGCGGTCGATCGTGGCGCTACACGCCCGACTCCGGGATGATCCCTGCCTCGGCATCTCGGTCTCCCGCCGGGCGTTCCCCGGCCGGGACAGGGGCGCGTAGAGGCTCCTGGCCGGTGGATTGGCGGGGCATGGACCGGGTGAGGTCCGCGACCGACGGGGAGGGCGGCAGGACGCCGCTGGCCTTCACCCCACTCATGGCGAGCGCCGCTGCTGCGGCTGCTGCGATCTCGGCAGAACTGTCCCCGGCGAGCTGGGTCAGGAGTGGGCCGTCTGGCAGTCGGGCGGCCTTCGCCGTGGCCTTCTCGCGGACGGCCTTCCTCGCCGCCCGGTGCTCCTGCGCCGCCCGTTCGGCCTCGAACGAGTACCCGAACAGGGTTACCAGCAGGGCCGCGCCAGCCAGGCACCAGGCCCCAGTGTTGGCGGCCTCGGAGAAGTAGGTGCCGGTGAACGACTCGATCTCGTGCATGGGAAGACGGGTGAACACCTGCTCGCGGATGAGCTTGTCGAGGCCCATGGGGTCCCACAGAAACCAGCCGACGGCGGCGAGCGCGGGGAGTCGGCGGACGGGCCAGGTGTCGCCCGTGACCGTGCGGACCATGAGGAACGCCGCGACCGGCAGGCCCACCACAACTCGTAAGGCCGCGTTGACGACACTGCGCCAGCCGCCGACGAACTCGATGCCCGTCTTACCGGCCTCCTTCGCCTCGAACAGAGCGGTGAGGAAGCGCCGGAACATGAACGCGGCCAGCCGGTTGAAGTCGCGATCGACACGGTCGAGGCGGCGTGGCTTCGCCGGCCCCTCGTCCTCGTCCTCGTCGTCGGTGTTGCGGACGACGCCCAGTACGACGTCTCGGACGATGCCCGCCAAGCGCTCCGGGGTGATCGACTCTCCGCGATCGAGGGGCCGTGCGCCAGGCCTTGGGGCTGACACCTGGCCCCGCGGCTTGGGGCTGGCGTGGGCCTGGACGACGCTGGGGATCGCACCGACAGGCTCCACGCCGCCGAAGTCGAACCATTCACCCTCGACGCGGTAGGCGGCGAACGCCCGGTGCAGCATGGACTCCAGCTCGCGGCCGCCGGGTGTGGACCACAGGATTCCGAGGCGGTCGGGGTTTCCGGTCTGAAGTTCCTTGAGCCGTTTCTCCGGGTTGTTGCTCGTGCCGATCTTGACGCGGGTCGACCCGGCCGGGCCGATCACGTACACGAAGGAGCTGCCGCTGGGCTTGGAAGAGGTCACCGTCCTGCTCTCGTCTCGGGGGTACGCGCCTGCCGGGACTGTACGGGGACCCTCGGACATCGAGGTCCGTTCCGCCCGCCGGTCGGCCCTTCACCCACCGCCCGCCGCGCGAGTTCGGCGGCGACAGCGTCCAGCTCCTGGTGGCTGTACCCGGCCGGCCGATGAGTCCCCAATTCCGTAACTACGAACTCACGTTGAAAACAGGTCAACCTCATGCAGGGCGCTTGACGGGGTGCGGAGCTCGGGCGCTACTTGTCAGTGCTCACTGCATAAATGCTGATCAAAGGGGGCTCAATGGGAAAGATCATGCGATCGAGGTTGACTGTCACCCTGACGGTTGCCGCCGTCGTCGGCCTTGCCCTTCCGGGAGTTGCCGGTGCGGCGGATCACTCGACCCAGCCCATGTCCAACACGGCCTGTGACGACGGCAAGGCGACAGCAAAGGAAAACGTGGCCATCCGCACCAGCACCAGTACCAGTGCCGCTCTGGTGACCACTGCCCTGAAGGGGCAAACGTGGTCCTGTGGTGTAAATGGTGTCATTCTGGGCGGCCGGTATACCGCTTGCGGGACGTCGAACGGCAACGGTTGGTTCTACGTCTACAACGACAACTACGCGGGCTATACCGCGTCAGGTTGTTGGGGGTGACGCTACCCGCGTGACCAAACCCCCACCGCCGAAGGGCGCATTCCGGTGGTCGTCGCATCACAGTGATCAACTGGCTGTCTCCAGGGCACGGCATCCTCACCGCATCCGGGTCACGATGAAGGTGCCGTGCCGGCCGGACCCGGCCAGCACCTCCACGACCATGTCCGTCTCCACCCGCGTATACGACTCGCCCTCCGCCCGCCGCTCCCCCACCACCGCCGCGCCGCTCAAGGCCTCACCGACACGAGCTGCGAGAACGGGCTCCAGGCGTGCGGACACCCGGGCCGGCCCACCCTCGTCCCCCACCGCCAGGACCAGATGGCGCGGCCGCTGCCGCGGCCCGGTGAACCCGAGTACCAGGGCGTCGGCCGTGTCCGCGTGCCGTACCTTCACCCACCCGCGGCGCCCCGCCCGGTAGCTGGCACCGGCCCTCTTCGCGACGATCCCCTCAATCCCCTGTTCCTGGAGCGTCTCGTACCAGTGCAAGGCCACCTCTCGGTCGTCCGTGGCCGGGACAGCCTGGATCGGCGGCTCGACATGGGCGAGGAGCTCCAGGAGGAAGGTGCGGCGCTCGGTGTACGGACGGCTTCGGCAGTCGCCGATCGCAGGGTCCGGGTGCTGCAGAACGTCCCAGCAGATGTAGGAGGCCGGATGCCGGGCCGCCAGGGCGCGGGCCCGGGTCACTGACGACGCGGCCCGAGATTGCGCGGCTGCGAAGTCGAGCCGGCTGTCACGCCAGATCACCGCCTCCCCGTCCAGCACCGTGCCGGGCCGCAGTTCCATGCCGCCGACCGCCAGGTCCATCCAGTGCTGGGTGACGACTCTGCCGGCCGGGCGTACAGCACGACGGTCTCGTCGGTCCGACGCAGCACAGTCCTGTGGCCGTCGTTCTCCAGACTGCGAGGTGTCTCATGAGACACCGTGATCAGACTGTGGGTCGGACGCACACCCAGTTTTCAGGTGTAGGCCGCGCGCCCCTGACCGGAACTGGTCCACGGACATGCCGTAGGAGCTGCCGGACGGCTGGGCGACCGCTCACCGTCGCTGTCGGACTCGACCGCGCCCCCGGAGGTGGGCTCGGCTCACGGTCCGCGCCACAGGTTGGCGAAGGCCGCGTTCTCGATGGTCCGTCTCTGGCGTACGGCCTCCAGCTCCATCACCGCGTCGTGGATGGCGGCCACCACGGTCGTCACCGCCTCGTCGTCGAGGCCGGTCTCATCATCGGATCGTTCGTCGTCGATGCCCACGACCGAGGCGAGGGCGGCCAGGACGGGTTCCTTCTCTTTCCAGCGGTCGGCTGCATGGTGGCGCGCGGGCGTATCGGCCGGTTCCAAGCGTTCCGAGCCGAAGGACAACCGGCCGCTTCGCTGCGGCTTCAGCTCACCGTTCTCCTCCAAGGCG
>NZ_JBIWKI010000109.1:0-6592 GCF_044765565.1 Streptomyces sp. NPDC102437
CGATCACCGATCGCCTTCGAGAACGCCCTCCAACACACACCAACTACGCTGGCACCAGCCGCATAACTCGTGTCCAGGATTCGGGGTCAAGGCCCGGGGGCTCGTCCAGTACTACCTGCTGGCCGGCGACGTCTGGAGACTGAGCCGGCTGAAATGGGTCGCACAGACCTCAATGCTCAAGACGCTTGCCGCCAAGCATCGTTCGACGGTGTCAGCGATGGCTCGCAAATACAGGGCCAAGATCTCGACACCAGATGGACCACGGACATGCTATGAGGCCAGCGTCCAACGAGCAGGCAGGAAACCACTGGTCGGAAGGTTCGGCGAAATCCCGCTGAAGCGGCAGAAGAAGGCGGTACTACAGGACCGTCCGGTAGTCCGACCCGTTGCCCGCAAAGAGCTGATTACACGGCTCCGCATGGGCAAGTGTGAACTGTGCGAGCAGATAGGCCAAGTGGAAGTCCACCAGGTCCGAAAGCTCGCCGATCTCACCGAGTCCGGACGACCACAGCCCCCGTGGGCCCAACACATGGCAAAGAAGCGGAGAAAAACCCTCGTGGTCTGCACCCGCTGTCATGTGGCCATTCATACGGGGCAACCAACCGCGCAATTCACGGAGTAGTCGCTGGAGAGCTACGTGCACCGAAAGGTGCCCGCGTGGTTCGGACCGGGGGCCGCTGGAGCAGGACCGTGGTAACACGGCACCTCGCCAGCGGCCTACCGGTGTTGGCCGATCCCGCCTTCCTGTTGGTGGCGTGGGATCGTGTCCGGGGAAACAAGGGTGCCCGCACGGCCGGAGTGGACGGGAAGACCGCCCGCTCCATCGAAGCCGGGCAGCGAGTCGAGATGTTTCTCGGCAGACTGCGGGATCAGATCAGAGACAGCAGTTTCCGGCCGGTTCCCGTGCGTGAGCGGATGATCCCCAGGGTGCCGCAGGGTGATGCCGGTCCCGGCGGGTATGCGGAGGAATTGATCGAGTGGGTCGTCGAGTTGGAGCACATCTGCTTCAACCAGCTGGGCGAGCAGAGTCCCGGTGAGTGGTTTGGTCAGCGAGCCGATTTGGACAAAGCGGTCGAGGTCGTGGCCGTGGCTGACCTGGGGGGCCTGGGTGCTGCTGAGAATGCAGGTGGCTACAGGGGGCATGGCGCGCCTTCAGCTGGTGTTGCGGGGCAGTGCGCAGGCCGCTGTACCGCCCGGCATGCGATGTCGGTTCATGGCCACCGTTCGGTAGATGGCGTGCGCTGCCAGGCTGATAGGGGGAAGCCGCAGGCAGCGCCCTATCAGCCGGTACCTGCGGGAGGGGGAGGAGCTGAGAAATCCGGCCAGGGCGGGGGCACCGCCACAGCGCACCTGGCCCCCGTCGAACAGCAGAACTTCTCTGTCCAGGCGCTCCAGGTGGGCCTGGGTCAGTTCCGGTGGGAGGGTCTGCCAGGCGACGGCCTTCGTCCGGGGTCTGGCCCGGAACTGCATCTGCCGCACGGCGGCCTGACAGAAGCCGCAGTCGCCGTCGAACGCCAGCACGCTGTGCAGTTCAGTGGTGCCGGCTGTGGGGCTCATGGCGGTGTCGTCCATCGTTGGTGGCCCTTCTCCTTCCCGTGAACAGAAGCAGGAACAGGACGGGATGCGTGACGCGGGAGAGTAACGGCCTGGTGCGGTCGCGGGCTACAGCAGGGGAGCCAGCCACCCTTCCAGAGCGGCTTCCCGGCGACGTGAGCGCAGGACCTCGGTCGGTCGGTTCTCTGCCCACCACTGTGTCAGGGTCGAAGGTGAGGCGCTGCCCCGCACGAAGTGGGAGAGCAGACCGAGCGAGAGGTCGACTTCCCGCTGCGTGTACGCGGTGTCCGCGGCGGAGAGGACCAGCGTCTCGACGCGCTGGTCCTGGGCATGCACCACCACAGTCATCTGCGGCGGACTGCCCGGAACCCAGGCGTCGAGGGCCGCCGCGGCAACCGTCGTCACCCGGGTCGCCCATCGGACGGCAGCCGAGCGCACCGGTACGTCGAGAACCTGGAGATCCGTCACATCCCCCCAGCCCCAGACATGTTGTTCAGGGCCGGTGACTGACAACTCGGTAGGGGAGAGGAACACCCCAGAGCCCTCTTCGGCCGGAGGCGCGCCCAGACACACTCTGCTCTCTTCTATCCAGAACAGGCCGATCACACATCCCGGCCGGCCGGGACCGCCGTTCTGGGGCGATGAGGTTCCCAATTTCAGCTCCGCTCCTCGATCACGGACATGGAAGCGTCCGTCTCCTGACTCCTGGACCTCGTACCTTTCGCACCCTGCTGCGATCCAGGGCACACCGGACATGCGCCCATCACCGGCAGACGACTCCAAAGTGCGATCGACTCTGAAAATCAGGGTGCTTCCTGCTCTTGTTGACGGGAACCTGATCATGCCAGGGCGGACTCCGCGCAGGGGCCCTTCCGGCCACGTAGGGATGTACTTTCCGCAACCGAAAACTGGCCTCGCGCACCTGGACGGCCACGGGCGCCCGTCGCACACGCCCGGCATCTGCTCCAGGGACCCGACGGCACCGGCTGTCCACAGGTCAACTCATGTCCACAGCTCATTTGGTCCGCTTCTCGGCTCCTGAGCCGGCCGAGCTCTCTGGTGCCCTGGCGGCCGTCTGGGACGCCTTCGACCTGGTCGGGCGCGTGGCCGACGCGGTCACCTGGGACGGCGGTGGGGACGAGCTGGAGGCGATGGTCGCGGCTCAGGCCTGTTCGGCAGGCCGCCAGTTGCTGCCCCTGCCCGAGCACGGCCGGCCGTACGACCTGCCGCCCGTGCCTCCGGGAGCCGCGGCTCTCGTCCCTCATGTCCGGCTGCTGCGCCTCGTGCAGGCCGCACTGGACCGGGTGGCAGCGGCGGAGTCGGGGGAGGGGCGGGCTGTTCTGGAGCGGGCCGCCGGGCATGCGAGGTCCGGCGCCGACGCCCTTGCCGCCGTACGGGACCGGTAACCGTGGCCACCCTGGGCGATCTCTACGACATCGCGGGCAAACATCTGCGGGCGGCAGCCGAGGCGTTACCGTCCTCGGCCGATCCGGTGTTCCGATCCGCCGCGGCGCTGCAGCTGGAGCAAGTCGTCGGGCGGATGCGGGACCGGCTGGAAGCGGGCGCGGAGGAGGCGCAGTCGCCGGTCGAGGTTGACCTGGCCGCACAGTTGGACAGGGCCCGCGGGGCGCTGCGAACGGCTCGGCGCCTGCTTTCCGCCGAGGACGGCGGCATGCCCCTGCCGAACGAGCTGACGAGTGCCGGGCAGGCCGTTGCGGCGGTGGGGGACCTGGTCGAGAGCCATCGCGGACCGGACCATGTCCCGGTGACTGCGTACGCCTACCTGCTCGGCACCAGGGCCGCCCGCGGGTACGTCACCCGGCGCACGGCCGAACTCGCCTGGGAGGCGGGGAGGGTCGCCCATGCGCTGTCCTCAGGGGTTCGGGATCCGGGTGTCGAGGCTGCCCGCGCGCTTCAAGCGGGGTGGCAGTGGCGTGGAAGGCCAGCGACGGGACGATCGCCTTGTCCCCCGGCCCGATCCCGGCCGCGGCATACATCGAGTGCAGTGCGGCGGTCCCGGTGCAGGGGGTGGCGACGTGCCGGACGCCGAGGTAGGCGGCGAGAGTGTCCTCCAGGTCAGCGACGACACCGGAGCGGTCCGGGATCGAGACGGCCTTCTCAGGATGACGGGCCACAGCCTCGCGGTCGGCGTCGCCGATCGGCGGCCAGGCGAAGTGCGGTCCCGGGAGGCGTAGGTGGCGGCGAGGAACGCGGCGTGCGGCAGGTGGGCGGCCTGGCCGGAGGGGTTGGGGCGGGTGCCGCCCAGGACGCGGCAGGAGCGGTCGATCTGCGCTGCGGGTGCGCACGGCCAAGCGGGCTTGCGCAGCAACGAATCGACCACCTCCGACAACACCCCTGTGACCTTGTGTCACTGTGCCTGCCCGCAGGCGAAGCACTCACTACCGGCGACCCGCTCAAGCTCATGAGGCTTTTTCGCATCACCGAACATACCGCCATGCTCTACGTCGGCACCGCCTACCCGGAGCGAACCGCGAAACTGCTCAGGTAGCGGGCACCCGGCGAGCCCGATGCCGCAGCTAAAGCCCGTGGCGGTGTGGCAGTGGGGTCCGGCATCATCCCTGTGTGATTGTGATGCAACCCGTTCTGGGGATCTTCGCTGCCGACGACTTCGCGCTCTGGCCGGTTGGCGAGCACGAGTCGTACGGCTACCTCGTACTGGACGGGGAGCTGACTCCCGCGGAGGTCCTGCGGATCGCAGACTGCACCAACTTCGAGCCGGAGGAGGAGCACGGGCCGTGCCCGACCGACCCGCTCGACGCGTTCCTGCACGGGCTGCTCACCATGCCCAACCTGTTCGCCGCCGGCGGGTTCCGGGTGACTGACATAGCCACCGACACCGTCTTCGTAGAGCCGGGCTGCTGCAACGGCCTGGAGACCTGGCGGGACTGGCGGAAGGTGCTAGACGGCACCGGCTGCTCCTACTTCGGCCACGACCCGTCCTCGGCGGCCGAACGTGTCGGCGACACCGTCCGGCTGACTCTCGACGCCCACGCCAAGGAGGGCAGCCCGGTGATCGACCTGCCGGGGGACCAGGTGCGCGCGCTCGTCACCGGTGCCCAGGCGGACTTGCGGGACTTCCACAGCCTTGCCGGAACCTGGGCCGAACAACACTTGCCGACACACGCCGCCGCCGTCACGGCCGCCTTGGCCCGGGCACTGGATGTGGAGCTCACAGAATGACCAGCTTCCTGACCCACCGGGCGCGTGTGCACGACGCCCGGCTCCCTTTCCACCGGCGGCACAGCGCGCTGCGCACATGTCTCACTGTTTTCGCTCCTTACGGCCTGCGGGCGACATACCACCACCTCACGCTCAGCGCCGCGATCCCCCGGCGGCTGGAGGCGGACCCGGATGCGCTGGCGCGGGCGGTGGAGGAACTGCACGAGGCGCGGGTGCTGTGGCTCGTGCGGGCAGAGGAGTACGCCGTGCAGCGTCGGACGGAGAAGCAGGCCGGGCAGCGGGCTGTACCGAACCCTCGGCCGTGGTGGCTGCGGAGCTGGTGGGAGGGCCCCAACCGCGCCTGGTACGAAGATCCGTTTCGCCATCCGTCGCTGCGGCTGCCCGAGTACGTCCGGCGACAGAACGCACTTCTGGACGGCGTCGATCTCCCCGGCTGCCCAGCCTGCGGGGACGGGAGACCGCTGATGTCGAACTCGACCGGGCACGGCTGGGTGGAGCTGTGCCGTGGGTGCGCGTGGGTACTGGCGCCATGTCCGTGCGGGCAGCGCCACCGGTTCGTCCCGGAGACCCCGTTCAACTGGAACGGGATCTGGCAGCGGGCGCACATGCGCGATGACGGCATGCCGAACCCACACTGGCCTGCGGGCTAGCCGCTTGGACGAGGCACGGGGGGCTTAAGTGTGGCTGATCAGCTGGGTGGCGCGCTCTTCAGATCGTTGCCCGCCGCGCAGGTGATCGTTGCCCAGCACTCCTCGTAGCGAAGAGATATCGCGGACGCTACCGAGAGGGCGCCGGCCGGTCACCACACGTCGATGGACCAGACGTCGCCCCTCTGATGTCCGTCTGGATCTGGGTCGCCTGACCCGTACGGGTCAGGGTCAGCAATAACGTGGATGCGGGCGGCGGACGCGGATACGCGGTAGCAGTCCATGTCACTCGACGTGTTGTGCTTGTCGAGTTCGATCGTGTGGCCCAGTGCCAGGATGGCGCCCTGCAGTTCCTTGAAGGGGACTCTGGGTGCGAATTCCCCGTACTCCCGCGAGAGCGGGGACGGCACGGTGTTCGGGGACTGGTCGTACAGCAGTCGTTGGATCTTCACGCCGAACCCGAAGCATGACATCCGCCCTTGCCGCCCTGGCTGGTCCGGCGAGAAGTTGATTTCCACGAGCCCGTAGTCCCGCCGCATTAGGCCACCACCGGGAACGTCGAGGCATGTCGCCCCCAGAGCGGCCTCCCAGGCTTCCGGGTCGGCACCGAGGCCAACTTCCAGGGCCTCACCGCAAACGGCGACGTGAGCGTAGAAGTCCAAAGCGGACACCCGCCTACTCCCTCAACTCTCCGGACAGGGCACCACTTGCTGATCTCCGCACAGGACAGACAAATCAGCGCCCAGTATTCGGTGATCGTACAGAGCCTCCAGGGATGGCAGCGCCGGGTGAGTTCGTCGCCGTCGTCGAAGTCGGAAGTCCCAGGCGGGATGTGTCTTTCGGATCAGCCGTGGTCTTCCCAATCCCCCTGGCAGAACCGGGCGTCGCTCACCATGTCCCGGCAGCTACTGATTCCCAATGTGGTTGTCAAGGCCGGTTGATGACTCGTTGTGAGGGTGTCAGCCCAGTGGGACGGGGCTGGGTGGCGCGGTGATCTGAAAGGTTCGGCCGTCACGTTATCAGGGCCCAGAGAACGTTCAGGCGGCGGCGCGCGAGGGCGATGACGGCCTGCTTGTGAGTCTTGCCTTCGGCTCGCTTGCGTTCGTAGAACGACTTGGAGACAGGGCAGCAGCGGGCGGCGACCATGGCTGACATGTAGAAGACCCGCAGCAGGCGCCGGCAGTAGCGTC
>NZ_JBIWKI010000110.1:0-6300 GCF_044765565.1 Streptomyces sp. NPDC102437
TGGAGTATCGGACGGATCTGTTCGATCGGGCGAGGATCGAGCGGATGGCCGGCCATCTGGCCACGCTCGCCGCCTCCGCGGCAGCTGCCCCTGACGCACGGTTGTCCGAGTTGAACATGCTGACGGAGCGGGAGCGGCAGGAGATCCTGGTCGACTGGAACGGGAGCACCGGCCCTTACCCCGACACGGCGACCATCCACTCACTCATCGAGGACCGCGTCAGCACCGACCCGGACTCCATCGCCCTCACCCACGGCGCCGAGCAGTGGACCTACACCCAGCTCAACGCCCGCGCCAACCAGCTCGCCCACCACCTGCGCACCACCGGCATCACCCCCGACACCCTGATCGCCGTCTGCCTCGACCGCTCCCCCGAACTCATCGCCACCCTCCTCGGCATCCTCAAAGCCGGAGCCGCCTTCATACCCCTGGACCCGGACTACCCCACCGACCGCATCACCTACATGACCGAAGACGCACAAGCACCACTCATCATCACCAGCACACAGCACAATGACCGACTCCCCGCCAACACACCGCGTCTCCTCGTCGACACCGAATGGCCCGACGGCCCCACCGAAAACCCCCTGCCCATGGCCACACCCGACGACCTCGCCTACATCATCTACACCTCCGGCTCAACCGGCAGACCAAAGGGTGTGGCCCTGGAACACCGCGGCGTCGTCAACTACCTCCACTGGTGCGACCAGAACTACCCCGTCGAGAAGCCCAGCGGCATCGGCACCATCCTCTACTCCTCGGTCACCTTCGACCTCACCATCACCGCCCTCTTCCTCCCCCTCATCCAAGGCACCCAACTCGCCATCCCCCAGACAGAACCGGATCAGACCGCCTTCGACGCCGCCATCGAACTGATCCTGACCAACGTCCCGATCAGCTTCCTCAAAGCAACCCCCTCCCACCTCGAAATCCTCGCCGCCCACCTCAACACCCAAAACGCCACCCACCACATCACCACCATCATCGCCGGCGGCGAAAACCTCACCCCCACCCTCGTCACCCAACTCCTCGACACCAGCACCACCACAACCACCATCAGCAACGAATACGGCGCCACCGAAGGCTCCGTCGCCAACGTCATGAGCCTCACCACCACACCCGACCCCAACGGCCACACCACCACCCTCGGCCGCCCCATCACCAACACCACCACCTACATCCTCGACCACCACAACCAACCCGCACCCATCGGCATCCCCGGACACGCCCTCCTCGGCGGCATCTGCCTCGCCCGCAACTACCACAACCGCACCGACCTCACCACCCAACGCTTCACCCCCAACCCCCTCCACACCCCCAACAACCCCCGCACCCCCAACGACCCCCGCACCTACCACCCCGGCGACCTCCTCACCTGGCGCCCCGACGGCACCCTCGAATTCATCGGCCGCATCGACAACCAAATCAAACTCCGCGGCTACCGCATCGAACTCGGCGAAATCGAAAACGCACTCAACACCCACCCCCACATCCACACCACCACCATCACCCTCCGCGAAGACACCCCCGGCAACAAACAACTCACCGCCTACATCACCACCACCCCCGGAAACAACCCGAACTCCGACGAACTACGCACCCACCTCCAACACCAACTCCCCCACTACATGATCCCCACCACCTACGTGACACTCGACCAACTACCCCTCACCCCCAACGGCAAAATCGACACCAAAGCCCTCCCCGCCCCCGACCACCACCGCCCCCACCTCCCCACCACCTACACCACCCCCCGCACCAACACCGAACGCACCCTCGCTTCCGTGTGGGGCGACATCCTCGGCATCGACACCATCGGCATCCACGACAACTTCTTCGAACTCGGCGGCGACTCGATCGTCAGTATCCAGATGATCGCCAGGGCGAAGAAGTTCGGCCTGCACCTCACCCCTCGCCTGATCTTCAAGCATCAGACCATCGCCGAGATCGCGGTCCACGCCGGCGCGACCACTCCGGTCGACGCGGAGCAGGGACGCGTGGTGGGTGACGTGCCTCTGACGCCGATCCAGCACTGGTTCTTCGAGAAGGAACTGCCGGCCTTCGACCACTTCAACCAGGCCGAGCTGCTGGCCACCGACGCTTTGGACCCCGATGTTCTCCGGCTGGCGCTCGCCGACCTGATCGAGCATCACGACGCCTTGCGGCTGCGGTGCGAGAGTGGTGAGGACGGCTGGCGACAGTATCTGGACGAGCCGGTGGACACCGGCATCCTCGACGTCCATGACCTGTCCGATGTCTCCGACAGCGACCTCGGCGCGGTGTCGCTCGGTATCGCGGAGGAGACGCAGCAGGGCCTCGACCTGGCAAAGGGACCTCTGATGCGGTGCGTCCTGCTGGAGCTGGGAGCGGCGCGGGGGCAGCGGTTGCTCATCGCCGTACACCACTTGGCGGTCGACGGGGTCTCCTGGCGGATCCTCCTGGAGGACTTGGGGAGTTGCTACGAGCAGCGCGCCGTCGGCGGGGCACCGCGTCTCCCCGCGAAGACGACATCCTTCCGAGCCTGGGCGGAACGGCTGCGCGGGTTCGCGACGTCGGACGCGGCAGGTGCCGAGTTCGCGTACTGGGCGGAGGCGAAGCCCGGCGGGCGGGTGCCGCGCGACCGGGACGGACGGAACGACCTGGGCTCGGCGTCCACCGTCGCTGTGGCCCTCACCCCTGAGGAGACGCGCGCCCTGCTGCGGGACGTGCCCCGCGCCTTCAACACGCGGATCAACGACGCGCTCCTCACCGCTCTCGCCCACGCGCTGAGAGACTGGACCGGTGACGACGAAACGCTGATCGGTCTGGAGGGGCACGGCCGCGAGGATCTCTTCCCCGACGTGGACGTGTCGCGAACCGTCGGGTGGTTCACGTCCGTGTTCCCCGTCGCCCTGCGGCTGGCGCCCGGCGCCGAACCGCTCGCTTCGCTCGACTCCGTCAAGGAGCAGTTGGGCCGGATCCCGAACAACGGCGTCGGCTACGGCATCCTGCGCTACCTCGGGGCGCCCGAGGTAGCGTCCGTTCTGGGCGAACAGCCGGTCCCTGAGGTCAATTTCAATTACCTGGGACAGTTCGCCCGGGACCTTCCGGGCATCGGGCAGTACGCCCCTGCGAACGAGCCCAAGGGACACTCGATCAGCCCTGACGGCATGCGCTGGAACGTCCTCGACGTGACCGCGGCCGTCGAGGGCGACACGTTCGGGGTGTACATCGGCTATTCGGCCGCGCTGCACGATCGGCAGACCGTCGAGCGACTGGGTGACGGAATGATCAACCACCTGCGCGGGCTGATCGCCGGCAGCGCCGAAGGAGCCGCCGACTCCCGGACCGCCCCGGGCATCCCCCTCACCGACGTCGGTGACACCGACATGGCCGCGATCCTGAAGAGGTTCTCAATATGAGCACGCACAACGTGGAAGACGTCTACGGGCTCTCGCCCCTGCAGTTCGGGATGCTCTTCCACTCACTGGAGGACACGTCCGACACCCGGCCGTACATGGTGCAGATGACGGAAGAGGTCGAAGGGGCCTTCGACGACGCGCTGTTCGCACAGGCGTGGCAGCAACTCGTCGACCGGCACTCGATCCTGCGCAGCGCGTTCGTGTGGGAAGGCGTGTCGGAACCCGTGCAGGTGGTGCAGCGCAAGGCCCCCGTTCCGTTCGCGGTGCGGGACCTGCGCGGCCTGCCCGACCAGGAACAGCGGCTGGATGCCTTCCTGGCGGAGGACTGGGAGCGCGGCTTCGACCTTTCCCGGGCGCCGCTGGTGCGGGTGACTGTGCTGCGGACGGCGGAGGAACGGCGCTTCGTCGTGTGGTCGTTCCACCACATCCTGCTGGACGGATGGAGCGTGCAGATCCTCCAGAAGGAGTTGTTCACCCTGTACCGCAGGCTGCTCGACGGTACACCGGCCGCGCTGCCGCCGACCGTGCCGTACCGTCGCTACATCGAGTGGCTCAATGCCCAACGGGGCGATGCCTCAGCGGACTTCTGGACGAACTATCTGGCGGGGATCACCGAACCGACCGACCTGCACGTGGACCGGGACACCGGGGACACAGGTGTCGGGGAGTTCGAGGTGCACGCCTCCCCCGACCTGTTCGCGCAGGCTCGCGACTACGCCAGGTCCCAGCGGATCACGATGAACACTCTGGTGCAGGGGCTGTGGTCGATCCTGCTCTCCCGGTACAGCCGCCGCGACGAGGTGCTGTTCGGCTCGACCATCTCGGGCCGCTCGATCGCGCTGCCGGGCGTGGACTCGATGATGGGGTTGTTCATCAACACCCTTCCGGTGCGAGGCCGGCTCACGGGTGAGCTGGGGGTCTCGGACTGGCTGCGGGATCTTCAGGACGAGCAGTTGGAGATGCGGCAGTGGGAGTACTGCCACCTGGTCGATGTACAGAAGAACAGCAGCATCCCCCGGGGGGAGCCGCTGTTCCGGTCCATCCTGGTCTTCGAGAACTACCCGGTGGTCCAGAAGCCGTCGGACTTCCCCGAGGGGCTGACCCGGCGTCTCGTCAACTGCGCGGAGCGCACGGGCTATCCGCTCACGCTGGTCGCGTCGGCGGGGCGAGCCCTGGAGTTCCGGTTCGTGTACGACCGGAGCCGGTTCGACGCGGCGACGATCGAGCGGATGGCCGGCCACCTCCGAACCCTGCTGGAGTCCGTCGTAGCAGCTCCCGAAGGGCGTATCGGCGAACTGAACATGCTGACGGAGCGGGAGCGGCAGGAGATCCTGGTCGACTGGAACGGGAGCACCGGCCCTTACCCCGACACGGCGACCATCCACTCACTCATCGAGGACCGCGTCAGCACCGACCCGGACTCCATCGCCCTCACCCACGGCACCGAGCAGTGGACCTACACCCAGCTCAACGCCCGCGCCAACCAGCTCGCCCACCACCTGCGCACCACCGGCATCACCCCCGACACCCTGATCGCCGTCTGCCTCGACCGCTCCCCCGAACTCATCGCCACCCTCCTCGGCATCCTCAAAGCCGGAGCCGCCTTCATACCCCTGGACCCGGACTACCCCACCGACCGCATCACCTACATGACCGAAGACGCACAAGCACCACTCATCATCACCAGCACACAGCACAATGACCGACTCCCCGCCAACACACCGCGTCTCCTCGTCGACACCGAATGGCCCGACGGCCCCACCGAAAACCCCCTGCCCATGGCCACACCCGACGACCTCGCCTACATCATCTACACCTCCGGCTCAACCGGCAGACCAAAGGGTGTGGCCCTGGAACACCGCGGCGTCGTCAACTACCTCCACTGGTGCGACCAGAACTACCCCGTCGAGAAGCCCAGCGGCATCGGCACCATCCTCTACTCCTCGGTCACCTTCGACCTCACCATCACCGCCCTCTTCCTCCCCCTCATCCAAGGCACCCAACTCGCCATCCCCCAGACAGAACCGGATCAGACCGCCTTCGACGCCGCCATCGAACTGATCCTGACCAACGTCCCGATCAGCTTCCTCAAAGCAACCCCCTCCCACCTCGAAATCCTCGCCGCCCACCTCAACACCCAAAACGCCACCCACCACATCACCACCATCATCGCCGGCGGCGAAAACCTCACCCCCACCCTCGTCACCCAACTCCTCGACACCAGCACCACCACAACCACCATCAGCAACGAATACGGCGCCACCGAAGGCTCCGTCGCCAACGTCATGAGCCTCACCACCACACCCGACCCCAACGGCCACACCACCACCCTCGGCCGCCCCATCACCAACACCACCACCTACATCCTCGACCACCACAACCAACCCGCACCCATCGGCATCCCCGGACACGCCCTCCTCGGCGGCATCTGCCTCGCCCGCAACTACCACAACCGCACCGACCTCACCACCCAACGCTTCACCCCCAACCCCCTCCACACCCCCAACAACCCCCGCACCCCCAACGACCCCCCCACCTACCACACCGGCGACCACCTCACCTGGCGCCCCGACGGCACCCACGAATTCATCGGCCCCAACGACAACCAAAACAAACACCGCGGCTACCGCATCTAACTCGGCGAAATCGAAAACGCCCTCAACACCCACCCCCACATCCACACCACCACCATCACCCTCCGCGAAGACACCCCCGGCAACAAACAACTCACCGCCTACATCACCACCACCCCCGGAAACAACCCGAACTCCGACGAACTACGCACCCACCTCCAACACCAACTCCCCCACTACATGATCCCCACCACCTACGTGACACTCGACCAACTACCCCTCACCCCCAACGGCAAAATCGACACCAAAGCCCTCCCCGCCCCCGA
>NZ_JBIWKI010000111.1:0-6237 GCF_044765565.1 Streptomyces sp. NPDC102437
TTTCAGATCACCGCGCCACCCAGCCCCGTCCCACTGGGCTGACACCCTCACAACGAGTCATCAACTGACCTTGACAACCACATTGGGAATCAGTAACAAGCCCGGCCTCATCGAGCACAGCCTGCGTAACGCGGGGCCGACACGGAGGCCAGGGGCCGAGTAGGAGCGTGTTTTCGGCAGGATGAATGGGAGCCACTCCGGCAATGAGGTCGAGAGCCACGTTGCCCCATCCGTGGTGGGGATGGACACGACGCAAGTCCGTGATCGGCAATGGGATTGAGAGCCACCTCGATCGGGTGATTTCTGGCTGTGGCGGTGATGGCTCGACGCGCGAATGCCGGATGTGCGGCAGCCCCCTTGCTCTGCTGCACCGCTATGCCTCCAACGCCGCCCTGTGACAGAACTACGCACCGCTGGAGCCGCGGTCCGCGCCATACGCTGCCATCAACTACGCGTGGGTTCCTTGGTGGCTGGTGTCAGAGAGGTAACCTCGCCCATCTCTCCCCCGCGGTAGCGGTTGAGGCCACGGCGGTGGCTGAGGCAAAGGTGGCGGCCAGGGCGGCGGCCACACGGCGATCACTATTGGCATCCGTTCGGCGAGATCCATCGTGCACCTGCCAAGAGCTTCACGGGCTGTGGAGTGGAGGGGATGAAGGTCCATCTCGGTGAAAGTAGCCGGGTCGTGCAGATGGCTGGCGACTGGCGGTCCGAGGCCAGGCGGGGTGGGTCGAACTCGGCGGTGCTCCGCACCGACGTGCTGACCGGTGCGGGCTAAACAGGGACTGCGGCGCCGGCCTCGGCCTCCTAGATCCGCTCGCCCTCCGCGTCGACGAAATGATCAGGTATGACCACGGGCGCTCTGCATTCGGATGCCGAAAACCATCGCGACCGTCACCATCGTGACGACAGGTCAGCACCGCCAGCCGAGTGCACCGCTCAAGTTCGAAGACCCGTCAAAACGCCCTGATATCCGTCACCCCGAAACCGCCCGGCGGGCTGTATCCGGGAGTACCCTGGAATTACCGAGAACATTTCGCATAAGAGTTTCTAAGCTCCTGTCGTTCTCGGCGATTCACAACACCGGGCCGGTGTACACCGGCCCGGGGACAGGTCCGCGTCATGACCGCGACCATTCTGTATACGTCGGCGGTCGAGGAGCGGACCTTTTCGCTGCCGCTGCGTCTCGCGCTCGCCTCAACGGACACCCCTGGTGCTCTTCTGGACGGTGCCTGGTGGCCTCGCTCCCGCGACCTGGCGGCGGAACTTCCTGCGTTGACAGTGGTGCTGGATCCCCTTTGGGGGCGCATCACCCATGTCACGGTGAACCCGACCCTGTGGCCGGTCATCCCACGGAAGGTGCCCGTTGATGGGCACGTGGTGAGCGTCGGCTGGTTCAAGGCCGAGCAAGACCCCCACAAGCTGTTGCTGCTCTCCTACACCGTCGGCCGCTGGGACCTGCTGGTGATTCCGCCGCAGACGGATCCGGCCATCGCCGCCTGGCTGATGACCGTGGCTACCGGTCCGCTGCGCAGCCACACAGCGAGTGATCTGCTGGAGAGGGCCGAATTCCAACGGATCGTGACAGAAGCCGACCAGGCCCGAGAAGCGGTCTGGGACTCCGAGGGCGGCCATGGCGCCCGTGTGACCGCGCCAGCACGCTCAGCGTGATCGTCGAAACGGCCCCGGTGAAACCGCCGGGGCCGTCCTTTCAGGCGCAACACGTGAGAGTGCGCAACCCACAATCCACGGTACACCTGCAGGCAGTTTCCGACGTGATTCCGTAGGCTGAGCGAAGCATGAGCACATTCTGCTCGGACCTCAAGCACCGACGACCGGGCTCAGCAAAGCCGGCAGCGCCCGGCGCCGGCAGAGTGCTTGCTATTCCGCATTACCGCGACACTGCCCCTGGACACGGAACCAGAGTCCGGGAGCGTAGATCGAATCGACGACAGAGGCTTCGCCTTTGGTCACCCTGAGGATCCGCAAAAGCAGGTCGTACTCGTACGTGGCGGGCGACTCACCTTCGGTGATGTCGTCGTAGGAGATATCTGCAGTTGCCAGCTCCGCGTATTCCTTGGGGGGCCGGTTCTCCACGGCTCATTCCAGGGTGGCAAGGTGGTCGGCGGCGCCCCCGCGCCACTCGATCAGGAAGAGGGTCGCGTCGTCGCTGGTGATCCCGCCCCGCTCCCGGATCAGGGTATGGGAGAGGGAGCGCACCACCGCCCGAACCCCTTCCTCGGCGTGCTCGATGCGGTTGACCCAGGCGATGAGTCGCTCCTCGCCGAACTGCCCGCCGCAGACATCGTGCTCCTCGATCAGGCCGTCGGTGAAGCACAGCACCCGGTCGCCGACCTGGAGCGTCTGCTCGCTGAGCTGGGGCTCGTCGCCGCCGAAGCCGACCGGCAAGGTGGTGGGGCTGTGCAGTTGCCGGACGACCTGGTGGTTGCGAATCAGCAGCGGCGCGGGGTGGCCGGCGTTGACCCATTGCAGGTGGCCTGTCGCAACGTTCAGGCGCATCATCTGTGCGGTGACGAAGTGCTCGGGCCCGAACTGCCCGGCGATGGCCCGGTCCATGAACGCGTAGATCCCGGACAGCCCGACGTCGATGCGTCGGGCGTGCCGGTAGGCGCCGATGGCGACGGTCGCCATGGTGGCGGCGTCCAGGCCGTGGCCCATCGCGTCGACCGTGGCGACGTGCAGGATGTCGTCGTTGAGGGCGTAGTCGAAGCTGTCGCCGGCGACCTTGTAGGCGGGTTCGAGGATGCCGGCCACCGCGACCTGCGGGGTGGACATCGACAGCGGGGGCAGAAGGGACCACTGGATCTCCGCGGCCACGCTCATCGGCTCGCGCCGTCGGGTCTGGGTGAACTGGTCGGTGTAGCTGTTCTTGGTGACCAGCATGTGGGCGGCCAGGCCGGCCAGTCGGTGCAGCAGCCGCCGGTCGTCGTCGACGACGGTGTCCAGGGTGAGCGCCAGCACCCCCACCTGGTCGCTGCCATCCAGCAACGGCAGGTACATCCGCACCCCGTCTGCCTGCGGCACCTCGACGGGGGTCCCACTCCGGAAGGCCGTGCCGGCGGGGGAGCCATCAATCGGCGCGTGCTCGCCGACGGTCAGCCGCCTACCCGGCAGCGGCACCAGCATCAGCTGTTCGTAGTCCTGCAGAAGGACCGAGACGTCACGGCCCCCGACCCGGCCCACCACTTCCACGATCAGCGGGGCGATCAGATGCGGTGGCATCTCGTGGGCCCGGTCCAGCAGCACCCCCAGCAGCCGCTCACCGAACCCTTCCGACCGGTCCACCGCGCCCTTTTCGGGCTGCGACTCTCCTGCCGTCACAGCCGCACCCGCCCTTGACGGATCCGCTCGAAGACCCACTCACGCGATCGGTACACACGGGCTCCTCATACGACCGTTAATCCCTACAGCCTGACGCGGCCAACCGGCCCAACGAGCCGATTACGCCAACGGCGGCACGTCACACCAGGTCAGGAGACGTGGCTCTCAATTCCGGTGTCCAAACAGCGGCTCCCGATCTCGCTGCCCGAGTGGCTCCGAAACACCCTGTCGAAAACAAGGAGCGGGCCGCGAGCCCGCCTACGGGCCGACGAGTGCTGTGATGAGCTTGCGGGCCACTGCCTTGGTCAGCCGTCCCAGCGCAGCTTGTGTCTTCTCCCCCGCTCCTCGTGGAGCGACCCCCGTGCCCTTCACCGCCTTGTTGTACGCGGCGTCGAACCGTTCTCTCCCAGCCTTGGCGACGAGGGTGTTCAGGTATTTCAGCTGGGCCGGGGTGACCGGGTCCTTCTTCGACTGCGCGGCGCGTTCGCGTCGGTCGGCGTACGCGGCGTCGTTCTCCGCCTTGCGCGTGTTCTCGGCCGCCTCGCTGTGGTCGATCACGTGCAGGGTCTCCACCCAGCCCTGGCCGGGCTTGCCTGTCACGGCCTCCCACAGCGCGTTCGCGGTCAGCGCCGTCTCGTCCACGCCTTCGGTCAGTCCAGGCCCGACCAGGGCCACCCAACCGCTGCCGGCCCCGACCACGGTGAACCCAGCCGGTTCGGCGTGCTCGGTCACCCAGTTCAGCCCGCACCCACAATGGGTGTCGTGGTAGCGGCGCCACTTCGTGCCCAGTGCCTCGTAGACGAGCTTGTCGCCGTAGCGCTTGGTATCCCTCGTGAATCCCGACACCGGCGCAGTGTCCCACCTGGCCGGTGTCGACCGCAGCCGTCTGTCACTCGTACGAGGTCTGCCCTGCGGTTCGGCGGGCCGGGACGAACCCGAGCCCGCTCCGGTACCGTTCTGGACGCACCACCCGCAAGTTCGGCTACGAGCCCCCTTCGGAAAACTCGAACCCACGGCCTTTTGTCATCCCGCGCAGGTTCAAGATGCCCACCGCCAAGTCACGGTCGGCGGTGCTGAGCGGGGCCGACTGCACGGCCACGATGGCCCGGTCGACGACGACCAGGCCGCGCTCGACGTCCCCCAAGTTGAGGTAGGTCCCGGCGCGGTCGCGGGAACTGAACGCCTCGGCGACGGGGTTGGGCTGCTGCTCGACGGCCCACCGCTGCCGTGTCACCGCGAGCTCCGCCATGTCCATCCACCGGTGCCGCGCGGCGAGCCAGTAGACCGTGCTGTAGACATCTGCGAGCACGGACCACGCCGTGGGCGAGTTCGCGGTGTGCGCGTACGTCGTGGCACCGCGCAGCAGGCCGGGCAGCAGCGTGATCAGCGCGGCGACGTCGACGTCGTCGCGGTACCGGTCCGCCGTCCGAAGACCCGCCGTGACGCGTCCCTCGGGCACGGGCTGAAGGTCGGGCATGTCGTAGTCGCGCATCGCGGACCGGAGCTCGGCGAGCAGCTGCTCGTCGTCGGCCGCGACCGAGGCGCGGCCGAGCACCTCGGCCATGCTCAACCCGAACGCACGGCGCAGTGCCGCAGCCACTTCGGGAGTCAGGGCGCGGTCGCCCACCTCGACCTTGCTGAGCAGCGACGTGGACACGTTCGCACGGTCCGAGAGCTGAGTCTGAGTCCAGCCACGGGCCTTGCGCAGCATCGCCACGTGCTCGCCCGGCGCCGGATCGATGATGGTGCCCATAGTGATCAGTCTCTCTGGGAGGCACGGCCTTGAAGCCATGGTCACAGCCCGGACGGACGCCCGCACACGTCTTGTGCAAACTCTGTGCAAGTCCGGGTGACACCAGGGGCGTTAACTCAAGTGCAAGACCCCCGCAGCCGCCATAACGGCCCGGGGGCGTGGCCATCAACCGGACGGAGTTGACGACATGGCCCGCGCTCACGCCCACCCCAGAACGCAGACACTGAGAAGGCCTCTTCCTGCCGCCGGCCACCCCCGCGACCCGTTACCGCGCCCCGCCTCGCCACAGCCGCCCACGAATGCTGCCCCGCCCGCCGCGCCTGTTCCGTCCGTGCTGTCCGTGCTGCGCGGTGAGGACATCGTCATGGTCCGCCCGTACCTCGTGGCCCACGAACGGCGCGTGAAGTCACTGCAGCCCGTACGGCGCACGCTCCACATCGCCCCGCACGGAATCCGGATCGACGGGCGGCGATGGGCAGAATGACCGTCGTGCGTCCCCGCTGCACGGGGCACCCCGGCTACAACCTCACGCTTCCCCGCGAACCGCGGACAGCGGCCGAGGCCCGGCACCTGACACACGTTTCCCTGTCCGCCTGGACACTGGACGACCTGGCGGACCCGGCCGAACTCGTGATCTCCGAATTCGTCACCAACGCCGTCCAGCACCCACGTGGCCCGATGGTGCGCGTCATCGTCGAACGCCCCGCAGACAACCAGGTGTACCTCGGCGTCGTCGACCGCGCTCCGAACGATGTGCCGCAGCAGCAGGAACCGGACGACGGGGTCGCCGGGGACCGGGGACTGATGATGGTGGATGCTCTCACAGACCAATGGGGCTACGACCGGTTAGGACCCGCGACCCGCTTCTGGGGCAAACGCGTATGGGCAGTACTGGTAGCGAAAGCGGACACATGACCAGACAACAACCAAGCGTCGGCAACGAAGTGACCGGGCCTCTCGTCGTACGGGTCACACGCTCCCTGGGAGATCACTGAAAGTCATCTCCCAGGCCCCCGGATGCCCTTCCCGTTCCAGTTCTCAGCGGTCTTGGACGTGACGCCGCTGTGTCAGTGGGGTGCGGCATGATGCCCGAATGGATCAGGTGGATCAGGGACTGGCAGCACTGATAGCCGGCGTGGCCGCCT
>NZ_JBIWKI010000112.1:0-5986 GCF_044765565.1 Streptomyces sp. NPDC102437
GGAGGTGTGGTGGTGCGGAACGCTCATGCGGACTTCGCCTTCCGAGAAGTGCGATAAGTGAGGGAGCGTTCCTGCGGGGGACTGCCATGAGGCGGATGGCTGAAAAGGTCCGGCCTTCGAGTGTTCACGGCGCGATGGGCAGGCGCCGGAACCAGGCCGGAAAGGGTAAAACGCCAGTGACCATGGAATGTCACCGCGGTTGGCAGGGAACCTACGGCGGGTTAAGCCGTTTGGTCAAGGCCTGAATCCGTCTTGGTCAAGACCCGAATCCGTCGGATTGCGACGTGTCGGGGTCGGACGCGGCCTCGTCCGCGTCGTCGACCCAGCCGAGCGAGACGCTGATCCGGCGGGCCGCGTCCCGCACCTGGCCGCCCAGCTCCTGGTAGCGCCAGGCCGGCAGGCCGAGCTTCAGACCGGTGATGGAGACGGCCCCGGCGCACACCGAACGGTCGTCGAAGACCGGCGCGCCGATGCAGATGATGCCCTCGGCGTCCTCCTCGTCGTCCAGGGCGTAGCCGACCCGGGCTATGTCGCGCAGATGCGACAGGAAGGTTGCCGGGTCGGTGATCGTGCGGGAGGTGCGCCGGGGCAGCCCGAACCGCTCGACGACCGCGGCCGCCTCGCTCTGCGGCACGGCGGAGAGCAGCGCCTTGCCCAGGCCCGTGCAGTGCGGCAGCTCGCGCTGGCCCATCCGCAGATCGAGCCGGACGCGCTGGTCGAGCTCGACCTGGTCCACGACGACCGCGTGGCCGTCCTCGGGGACAGCGAGCCTGGACGCCATCCCGGTGGTCCGGGTCAGCTCGCGCAGCACCGGGTGGGCGACGCCGCGCAGGGACACCTGGGAGCGGGCCCGGTCGCCGAGCCTGGCCAGGCTCATGCCGAGCCGGTAGCGGCGGTTCATGCCCTCGCCGTCGTCCGAGACGAGGCCGTACGCGCGCAGGGTCTGGAGCATGCCGAAGGCGGCGCTCTTGGAGATGGAGCAGGCCTGGCCGACCTCCGTGACGCTCAGGCCGTTGCCCTGTGCGGGGGCGGCGAGCGCCTCGAGGATGTCCGCTGCCCTGGCCACGCTCTTGACCCAGTACTTCGGTTCTTCTGGGGCAGCACTGTTCGTCATAGCAGAACAGCTTAGTCCCTCGGTGGGGTTCGGAACGTGCGTTCTCTTGAAGCAGGCGCGGAAACGGGCTTTCCCGGGCCCGGAAGGGTCTTGACCCGCCCCGAAGGCGGACGTAATATCCAGGCACTGTTCTGCTCTACAGAACAGCGTTCGGAAAAAGCACCACCCCAAACACCATTCCAAGCACCACGGATCACCCCCTTCCTGCGGCGACTGCCGGGCGGATGGCGCCAGGGATTCACGGGCCGGGCAGGGCCTGCGAAGACCGACGACTCTCGACGCAAGGAGCAAGCGATAATGAGTTCAGGCCCGGTGGGCAACGAATCCGGAGCCCCACTCGCCGAGCGCGCCCGCCAGGTCGTACCCGGCGGCGTGAACAGCGGTCAGCGCAGCGTTCCCGGACTGACCGACCTGGTCGTCACGGGGACGGACGGCGCGCGGTTCCGTACCGCCGACGGACGCGAGTACACCGACTTCCACTCGGCGTTCGGACCGCCCCTGCTCGGCCACAACGACCCCGACGTGGCCCGCGCCACCGCGCAGGCCGGTGCCACCCTCGGCCACATGGGCGTCGGTGTCACCGAGGGCGAGGTCCTCCTCGCCGAACAGCTCACCGAACTGATCCCCTCGATCGAGAAGGTGCTGCTCACCAGCACCGGCAGCGAGGCCACCTTCCACGCGCTGCGCGTCTCCCGCGCCGCCACCGGCCGCCGCCTGGTCGTCAAGTTCCAGGGCTGCTACCACGGCTGGCACGACGCGGTCAGCCTCAACGTCATCTCCGCGCCCGAGAAGGTCGGCGGCCACGACCCGATCTCCACCGGCATCCTGCCCGAGGTCCTCGAAGCCACCCTCGTCCTGCCGTTCAACGACAGCGAGGCCGTCCGCCGCACCTTCGCCGAGCACGGCTCCGACATCGCCGCCGTGATCGTCGAGCCGGTCCCGCACAACGTCGGCGCGCTCCTGCCGTACCAGGAATTCCTCACCACGCTGCGCGAGGAGACCACGAAGGCCGGCAGCGTCCTGATCTTCGACGAGGTCATCACCGGCTTCCGTCACGACATCGGCGGCTGGCAGAAGATCTCCGGCGTCACCCCCGACCTCACCACCCTCGGCAAGGCCATCGCCAACGGCGCGCCCGTCGGCGCGATCGGCGGCCGCGCCGACCTGATGGACCTCTTCTCCACCCGGCCCGGCGCCCCCGCCTTCTTCGCCGGCACGTACAACGGCCACCCCTCCGTCGTCGCCGCCGCCCTCGCCACCCTGCGCAAGCTCCGCGAGGAGCCCGTCCACGAGCACGTGTTCCGGCTCGGCGAGCGTGTCCGCACCGAACTGACCGGACTGTACGAGCGCCTCGGCGTCCCCGCCGTCGTCACCGGTTACGGATCCGTCTTCGTCAGCTACTTCATGCCGGGCGAGGCCCCCCGCACCTACGCGGACCTGCTGGACAACGACGCCTCGCTCTTCGTCGGCTACCGCCGCAAGCTCCTGGACCACGGCCTGTTCGAGCTGCCGCTCAACCTCAAGCGCAGCCACATCAGCTACGCCCACACCGACGCCGACGTGGACCGTCTCATCGAGGGCACCGAGGCCGCGGTCAAGGCCGTGCTCGCCGACGGCGGCGCCCGCGACCTGGAGAACACCTCCACCATGGGTGGGGCGACCCGCTGATGCTGACCGTCAACCGCACCCGCCCGGCGGGCCCCGCAGGCCGGATCACCCGCGTCGAGACCCTGATGCTCGGCACCTCCTGGCGCGACTTCGGCTACGTCCGGGTCCACACCGACGAGGGCCTGTCCGGCGTCGGCGAGATCACCCACCCCTACCGCGTCCGCGAGGTCTGCGAGCTCACCGAGGCGATCGCCCGGCGCCACCTCATCGGCGCCGACCCCTTCGACATCGAGGAGCTCTGGCTCCGCGTCTACCAGGGCGACTTCCTGCGCGGCGGCGACATGGGCGGCGTCGCCCTGTCCGGCCTCGACCAGGCCATGTACGACCTGATGGGCAAGGCGCTCGGCGTCCCCGCCTACCGGCTGACCGGCGGCGCCTGCCGCGACGACGTACGCGTCTACGCCAACGGCTGGTACACCGGCGAGCGCGATCCCGAGACCTTCGCGGCCAAGGCCAAGGAGACCGTGGCGAAGGGCTTCACCGCCCTCAAGTTCGACCCGTTCGGCCCCGGCCTGCACGAGCTGGAGCGCCCCGAACTGCGCCGCTCCGTCGACCTCGTGGCCGCCGTCCGCGAGGCCATCGGACCGGATGCCGACCTCTTCATCGAGGGCCACGCCCGGTTCGCCATGCCGACCGCGGCCCGGCTGGTGCGGGAGCTGGAGCCCTTCGACATCGGCTGGTTCGAGGAGCCGATGCCGTGGACCCACATCGAGCGGTACGCGGAACTGCGACAGCGCGCCGCGTTTCCGATCTCCGGCGGTGAGCACTTCCACAACCGCTACGAGTACAAGCAGCTCTTCGCCACCAACGCGGTCGACATCATCCAGCCCGACCTCTCCATGGCCGGCGGCTTCACCGAGGTCAGGAAACTCGCCGCGATCGCCGATACCCATGGCATGCTCGTCGCCCCGCACAACTCGAACTCGCCGCTCTGCACCACCGTCTCGGTGCACGCGACGCTCGGAATCCCCAACTTCAAGATCCTCGAAACCTTCGACGGGCTCCTGGAGGACTACGTCTTCGACGCCCTCAAGGGGACCCTCCCGATCGTCGACGGCCGCATCGGCCTCCCGACCGCCCCGGGCCTCGGTGTCGAGCTCGTCGACGAGGTCTTCGAGGAGCACCCGCCGAGCCACCGCTTCTGGAACATGTTCGCGGACGGCTGGGAGAAGCGGAACCGGACATGATCGTCGACGTCCACTCCCATCTCTTCAGGCACAGCCACGACTTCACCGACCCGTTCAGATCCGACTCCGCCCGCGCCCACGCGGGCGAGGTCGACCTCACGGTGAAGTGGGAGGAGTACGCCGCCACCGCCCCCGAGGGCACCCGCACGATCGTCGTCGGCGGCAAGGCGCGGCGCAGCGGCCTCTGGGTCGACGACGCCGCCGTCGCCTCGTACGCCGGAGCGCACCCCGACCGGCTCATCGGCTATCTCTCGCTCGACCCCACCCAGCCCGGCTGGCAGGACGAACTCCGCCACGGCCACCAGGAACTGGGCCTGCGAGGCATCAAGCTGATGCCGATGTACGCGGGCTTCGACCCGGCGGCCGAGGAGTACGACGAGCTGTACACGTACGCCGAACGGCACGGCCTCCCGCTCCTGGTGCACACCGGCACCACCTTCGTGTCGAGCGCACCGCTGGAGTGGGCGATGCCCCGCCACCTGGACGCGGTCGCCATCCGCCACCCGGAACTGCGGATGGTCCTCGCCCACCTCGGCCACCCCTTCGAGGGCGAGTGCATCGCGGTCATCCGCAAGCACCCCCACGTGTACGCCGACCTCAGCGCCCTGCACTACCGGCCCTTCCAGCTCTGGCACAGCCTCCGGCTGGTCCAGGACTACGGGGTCTTCCACAAGGTGCTGTTCGGCAGCGACTACCCGTTCACGACGGTCGACGACTCGGTGAAGGGGCTTCGGGAGATCGCCCGCATCCCCGGCATCCCCGGGCTGCCGCCGCTCGACGCCGACGCGGTGGAGGAGATCATCCACCGGCCGTCGCTGGACCTGCTGGGCCTGAACGGCTGATCCGGCCGTTCCCCCGAACCTGCCGGTACGGCGCCGGGGTCATCCCCCTGTCGCCCGGTACCGACCGGCAGCCGGGCCGCCGCGCCATCACCCATGTGTCCCAGCGCGGCGGCCCGGACCCCCTCCGGCGATCAGAACCGGACCCGACCCACCCCTCTCCGTACTGCTCCGCCTGGAGGAACCCGCCATGACCGCAGCCGTCCCGCCCCGCGGAACCGACCGCTTCGATCTGACCGGCCGCACCGCGGTCGTGACCGGGGCCGCCCGGGGCCTGGGCCGGTCCTTCGCCGTGGGACTCGCGGAGGCGGGCGCCGATCTGGTCCTCGTCGACCTGCCCGGGGCCGAGGGCCTCGCCGAGACCGCCGCGGCGATCGAGGCACTCGGCCGCCGCTGCCGGACGTACGGCCAGGACCTCGCGGACATCGACGCGCTGCCCGGCTTCGTCGACGCCGTACGCGCCGAGGCGGGCCCGCTGCACATCCTGGTCAACAACGCGGGCACGGCGGCGCTGGAACGCTTCAACGAGATCACCCCCGCGAGCTGGTCGCACATCATGCGGGTCAACGTCGACGCCGTCTTCTTCCTCAGCCAGCGGATCGCCGAGCACATGACGGCGGACTCGGTGGCGGGCCGCATCATCACCATCACCTCGAAGAACGCACTGGTGGCGGAGGCCGGCCTGGCCCACTACAACGCCTCCAAGGCCGCAGCCCAACTGCTCACCGAGACCCTGGCGGTCGAACTCGCCCCGCACGGCATCACCGCCAACACCCTCGCCCCCGGCATGGTGGAGACCCCCATCGACGGCGAATTCCCCTTTGACCGGGAGGACTTCGAATCCGCGTACCGCGAGCGCATCCCGCTCGGGAGGTACGCGCGGCCCGACGAATGCGTGGGCGCGCTGCTGCTGCTCGCCTCGGACGCCGGGGCGTATCTCACCGGGACGCGCATCGTCGTCGACGGTGGAGTGCTGGCCGACCAGATGCCGCGGATGCGCTTCATGCCGCCGTACCGCAACACGATCTGACCGCGACCGACCGGGAGTCGGTTCTCACCGAGCACGCATCCCATGCATTGCACGCATCGCACGCATCGCACGCATCGACAACGCGAGGAGCGCCTCCGTCATGTCCGTCAATGCTTCGTCCCCGGCTTCGTCCCCCGCACCGTCCCCG
>NZ_JBIWKI010000113.1:0-5942 GCF_044765565.1 Streptomyces sp. NPDC102437
CGCGGCGTGGATCGTCTCGTGTGCGGGCCGGTAGTAGTCCCGAGGCCGCATCGGGCAGTCCAGGATCTCCCCGACCGCGTCCTTGCCGCCCAGCAACATCGCCCCGAGCACGGACATCTCCGCGTCCAGATCCTGCGCAGGCACCCCGCCCTGCTGACGGGGGAACGAGTCCAGGTCCTCGGTCGCCGCGCTCACTGGGCACCCCCGGCGGACTGACCGGCACGCACCCGGGCCAGCAGCCCCATCCCATCGACCGGCCCCGGCTCCGAAGCGCCCCGCTGCTGCCGGTCCATCTCCGCGCGCCGGCACGGCGAGCAGTCATCAGCCGCGAACGCCGGATGCCGCTCGCACATCTCCCGCCCCGGCCGCTGCTCGGGCCGGGCCTTCGACGGCGCCGGGAGCTGGCGCAGGTGCATCTCGTAGACCGCCGGGGCGTACCGCACCCGCTCCACATCGCAGTTACGGACCAGATGAGCCCGCAGCTCCGGCACCGTCCAGCCCGCAGCCACACCAGCAGCAGCCAACGGCGCCAGCTTCAGGGCCACTGCCTCCGTGCTGCGCGGCAGTCCCGCCAGCATTGCGACGACCTCGGCCAGGCCGTCCGTGTCCTCACGCGGACCCGGCACACCCGCCTCAGCCACAGCGGGCATGCCCTCCGGCGCAGCCGCCTCTCTCTCGTCCTGCACCGACCCGTCACCTGAGGGACGGCCGGAACCAGAGAGAGAAGAGGGAACAGAAGAAGGAAGGAGAAGGGGTGCAGAATCTGCATCCCCATCCCCCGCAGATTCTGCATGGGGGGGTGCAGAATCTGCGGGGGGGGGTGCAGAATCTGCATGGGGGTCTGAGCTGGGGTTTTCCTCGGGCGGCGCGTCGGCGGCGTCGAAGGTCAGCTCCTCGATGAGCGTCGGTCCGTAGTCCGTCTTCGAGCGCTTCATCGCCGCCAGCTTGTCCAGGTTGATCCGGAACAGGTTGGCCATCTGCGCCCTGTTCTTCGGGTTGAGGCGCTCTTTCGACTTCAGCAGGCCCCGGACCTCCAGCCGCGCCCGGTTGTCCTGTGCGGCCCGCAGCGTCATGTGCGCCTCGTCCGCGAGCTGCTTCATGTGCGCGATCACGTAGCCGCGATTGTCGGTGTGGTTCGCGCACGCCATCAGGAACGCGCCCTCACCCGTCTTCAGCCCGCCGGCCTGGAACACCAGGTTCATGTGCTGGATCACCAGGCCACCGCCGACCCGGCGACCCCGCTGGTCAGGCCCTGTGGCCTGCTGTCCTGTCGTGCACGTACGCTCAAGGGAGCGCACCTCCTCTTGCCAGTCGAGAGTGCTTCTCCGTCCGGGGTGGCGACCCCGGGGGGACCTGCGGGCCCCGCCGTCTGGCGGGGCCTGTTGCGTTGGGCGACATCCTTACGGATCCCGCCTGTGGGCAGAGTTCTATTCCTGAGGATCGGTGGCACGGTAGTAGTCGCTACTTGCGGGCGCGACCGGCCACTTTGCCGATGACCCACGAGGCAGCGGATATCCGACTGCGAACAGTTCTGATGACATGCGAATGTCTTGTACCTCAACAATCCGTTCTGGTTTACGGCCGCGCCCCGCGAAATACGTAACGCGAATAGCCCGCAATATTGGTACGCCTGTCTGCGGCATAAGCAATACGTCGGCTTCTTCCGGGGAAGGCATTCGAGCTGACACTTCTTCGCGCCAATGAAGCGGCTTGTTGGCCCACTCTTCCAATCGGTCGTACATGCCTCCTGCACCGGTATTTCCAGTGAGTGACGGCAGTTCTTCCGTGACCCATTCCGCGATCCACGAATCGGCGATTTGGCGGTGCTCGGGCACGTCCGGGTCACCGATGATCCGCTTGCGGACCGTCAGAGACGTGCCGGCCTCTACGCCCAGGACGTCCGCGACATCGGCAGGGACAGGAGCGCTGGTCACGCGCGTACGGTCCCCGTCTGGGTGTGGGAGAGCCCGCCAGTGCTGCACCTCGGGGCCGCTGTAGTAGCCCAGCTCGTCCCGCTCGATTTGGCGGTTCCGGACGGTAAGCCGCACACGGTCGGGGTGTTCCCTGACGAACATGCCTGCCCGTCGGCGGCTCTCGATCAGTCCCTCCCGCTTCAGCATCCCCCATGCCTTGCGCACCGTGATGTCGCTGACCTCGTATTGGGTGGCGACGTCACGCATCAGCGGCAGGGGACTGCCCGGCGGGAACTCGCCCGACGCGATGCGTTCACGCAGGTCACGGGCGATTTCTTCGTATCTAGCGCTCATCGTCCAGTCCCTCCGTTGATCAACACCAAGGGGACTAGCGTATACGTCAACCCTTGCTCAAGCTACTTCTAACGTATACGTTATCTCACGGCAGCCAAAGCGGCCCCCGGTTGGAGCCGGGGACCGCTCTGTGCCCAGGTGTTGGAGCACCTGAGCCGTGTTTGCCCCTGCGTTGGAGCGCCGGGGCTGGCTGTCGGACCCATCCATTTGGCAGTGGAGAGAAGGCACCGACATGTCGATTGTCGCGGAGCGTCCGGTGTTTGTGCAGGCCACCCGTCCGAAGGCGGGGTTGAAGGAGGATGCGGAGCGCTGGGAGCGGGAGGACACCGATCTGGGTCCGGAGGCGGAGCCGGAGGGCTCGGTGCGGCGGGGCCGGCGGTTGGGGTATCGGGAGGATGTGCCGCTGACGGCTGTGCAGTCGGAGCGGTTGGGGGAGCTGTTCGCGGCGTACGGGCGCCGGGTGTTGGGTGCGGTGAGGGCGCGGCTGGTGACGTCGTACGGCTTGGACTGGGCTGAGGCGGAGGACCGGGCGCAGGACATCGCGGGCGAGTTGTGGTTGCAGCTCGCGCGGCGGGGTGGGGATCCCTTGCTGGCCACGGGCGCGGACCGGTTGGACGAGGACACGACGCGTATCTACTTGCTGCGCAGGGCGAGGACGGAGACGTGCGCGCACTACCGGCTGCGGAGCAGCGGGGAAATTGTGGTGGATCTGGCCGAGCCGAGGTGGCGGGCGGTTGAGGCCGGGCCGCTGGTCCTGACCGACGCGGAGATGTCCGAGCGGTGTGAGGAACTGCTGTCGGCGTTGCCGGACCGGCTGCGGGCGGTGATGGTCGAGTACTGCTACGGCGTGCCGAGGAAGTACCTGGCGCAGCGGTTGGGGATTGCCGAGCACACGGCGCAGCGGTTGCAGCTCCAGGCGGTGGCGATGCTGCGCGGCGAGGACCCGGCAGTCTCGGAGACGCAGGCCAGGGAGCAGCGCAAGGCACGCGAGAGGGAGGCTGCGGCGCGGGCGGTGCCCGTGACGGTGGAGGACCTGCCCGAGGCTGAGCGGACGGTGCTGGAGGGTCTGAGCGACCTGGACCGCGACATCATCCTGTTGCGGCTTGCCGGGGTGGGGATCGTGGTGATCTCCCGGCGGCTGCGTATCCGGCACCAGGCGGTGAGTGCGTGCCTGCGGCGGCTCGCTCGCCTGATGAACCAGCTGGACCGCGCGCGTGACCGGGGCCAGGCGTGAGTGCCGGCACGACTCCGGGTGCGGCGCGGCGGCGGCGGATCCGGGCGGCGTTGGCGGAGCGGGACGGGGCGCAGTGCTGGTACTGCGGCCACGGATTCGGCCCCGGCCTGGACGGCGCGACGATCGACCACCTCATCCCCCGCCGCTGGCTGCCGACGTGGACGCTCGTTGCCCTGGTGCTCGCCTGCGAGCCGTGCAACACGGCCAAGGCGGATCGGCTCCCGCAGGCGCTGCTGCGCCCGGCGCCGGGCCGGTTTGGCCCCGGACTCGTGTCGATCGGGGACTCCAACGCGTGCCGCGCGTACCGCGTGTCCCGCGTGCCGCGCACGCGTGTACGCGAGGCGGGGCCGACCGGTCAAGGGATGGCTGCGGCGGGTTGACGGCTGCCCGTCCGTCCTGGGGCCAGCACCGGCTCGGGGCGGGCGGGGAGCCGGACAACCGTCCGGACATCGGCGCCGGGCCGCCCACCACGACCAAGCAATCGGCGGCCCGGCTGATCTCCCTGAGAGGGAGGACCCCATCGTGTCATCGATCCGTACCGAGGCCAGGCCCGTCACCGTCCGGGCCCGTGCCCGCGCCGTCGCCCGCCGGCTCGGCGTCTGGGCGCACCTGTACCAGTGCGCCCGCTGCGGCGGCTGGACCGAATCCCCGGTCTGCCCGGTCTGCCCGCCCCAGTAGCCCAGCACCTGACACAGCGTGACCCACCCGGGGTGTGTGCTGTGCGCACCGTGCGCACAGCACACACCCCGCCCGGCCCTTAGAACCACGGCGGTGCGCACCCGCACCCGCCCACGCACGTTCCGCGCGCACCACGCGCGCACACTACGGAGAGTCAGGAATTCATGAGTAGGAAGAAGTTGGAGAAGGCCGGCCCGCCCGGCTCGGCGGCCCGGCTGCGGGAGGAGATGCTGACGGCCGACCGGTTCATCTCGTTCATGACGTGGGGCGTCGCGGCCGGGATGGTGCTGTGGTCGATGCTGAACGCCACTCCCTACGTCCGGGCCCACGTGTCGAAGGGGTGGGAGGACACGGCGTTCGTGCTGCCCCTGGTCGTCGACCTCGCGTTCATCGGCGCGCTGCGCGCGGACGAGATCGCGAGCCGGTACGAGATCAGCGGCGGGAAGTGGGCCGCGGCGCTGCGCCTGTTCACCGGCGCGGCGTCGGTGTTCCTGAACGTCGGGCACGCGGCCGAGAAGAGCGACTGGACCGGGGTGGCCCAGCACCTGGTCGCCCCCGGCATCCTCGTTCTGGTCGCGGAGGCCGGGCCCGCCTACCGGCGCCGCCTCGCCGCGCGGCTCACCACAGCCGAGCTGGAAGAGGCCACGAAGCAGGAAGCCGCGCGCAAGGCCACCGAGCAAGAGGCCGACCGCAAGCGCCGCCAGGCACAGGAGGACGCCGACCGCGCGGCCCGCGAGGAGCGGGAGGAGGCCGACCGCAAGCGGGCTCAGCGCCTGGAGGACGAGCAGCGCGAACGCAAGCAGCGCCAGGAGGACGAGCAGCGCGCCCTGGACCTGGAGGAGCAACGGGAGGTCGCCCGCGCCGCCCGCCGGATCGAGGACCGGCGCCTGGACCTCGAAGAGAAACGGCTCACCGCGACAATCCCCCCAGCTCACAGCCTCACCGACGGCATGCCGTCGCGCCGTACTGACGGCGTGCCGTCACCAGTCGCGACAGCTCCGGTACGTGTACCCGTCCCCGCCCCGGTCCCTGCTCCGGCGGGCGTGCGGGCCGCTGGGCGGCCGTCTGAGGGCGTTTCGGGCCCGTCCATGACTGCCGGGCCGGTTCCGGTCCGCGAGGGCGCCTCAGGCGCGGTGGCGGCCTCGGCGCCTGCTCGGGCGCAGGTGTCGGCCCGGGTTCCCGCTCCCGGGCCGCAGGTCGAGGAGGTGCCCGCTGAAAAGGCCGGCCCTGCACACGACTGGGACCTGCCCGGCCTGCCCGACGACTGTGCCCCCGGTCGACGGCCGGAGCTACTGACCGATGGTCAGGCGCGTGCCCGGATTCGGTACGGGTTCGAGTGCGAGTGGAGCCAGCGCCGGGTCGCAGCATTCGCCGGACGGTCGCCGTCCACGGTCCATAAGCACATGAAGGCGCTTGAGTCTGAATAACGGTGGTGGAATTGGTGCTGCTTTCCCTGGTGTGTTTTCGGGGGAGGTGGCGCCAATTCTTTTTGGGTGCGAGCGGTGCTTTCCTTGGGTGCGGTGAATTGGTCCATGTATTTGGTTCGATGGGGGTGCTTGACTGCTCGTACCTTCCTGACGCAGCGTCAGGTTCGTTGGTGCGTCAGGGGCTGGGTGCTCGCCTCGGGTTGGGTCGTCGGGCGTTTAGGCAGGTCAGACGGGGTATGGGGGTGCGGGAGGGTGGTGGAGAGGTGCAGGAAATTGCGGGCGAGAGGGGCGAGCACTCGTCCAGGTGGTACGGTCTGAGTCCAGAACTCAGCCGGG
>NZ_JBIWKI010000114.1:0-5296 GCF_044765565.1 Streptomyces sp. NPDC102437
CGGCCGAACTCCGCACCAAGCTGCTGAGCCTGCTGCGCACCTTCATCGACTGACCTCCGCACCGCCGTTCATGGGGCGGAATCTGCCGCAGGACGACTCCAGAATCTGGCAATACCCCGCAAAGAAGGCACTTTATGGACCCCGTACTCATCGCCGGAGCAGGCATCGGCGGACTCACCCTCGCGGCCGGACTCGCCGGCCGCGGCATTCCGGCCGTCGTCCTGGAGCAGGCCGAACAGCTCGCCCCTGTCGGAGCCGGCCTGACCGTGCAGCCCAACGCGCTGATGGCGCTGCGCCGTCTGGGCTTGGCCGAGCCTTTCGAAGCAGTCGGCGCGCGGCTGTCCACTGCCGCCGTCTATGACGCTCGCGGCCGCGTGTTGCTGCAGCCGAGCCCCACTCAGGCCGACGCCCTGCTGGCGGAGATCGGCGCCCCCGCCCTGGGCCTGCACCGCGCCACCATCCACCAGGCGTTGGTCAGCCAGCTCGGCACCAGCGAGCTGCGGCTCGCCTCGGCCGTCACTGCCGCCGACCCCGATCAGGCCACCGTCACCCTTGCCAACGGGCAAGAAGTACGCGGTTCCGTGCTGGTCGGTGCGGATGGCCTGCGCTCCACCGTCCGAACCGCGCTGCTGGGCGTCCAGGCACCCAGCTACAGCGGCTACTACTGCTGGCGTGGCGTCACCGACGCCAACCCTCTGCCCAGCGACTGGATCGGAGAGATATGGGGAGCGGGTCGCCGCTTCGGCGGATGCGTCATCGACGGTGGCCGCCTGTACTGGTTCCTGTGCGCCAACGGCCCCGCCGGCGGGAAAGACACCGATATCCGTGCCGCGCTCACCCGGGCCACGGCCGAGTTCCCCGATTACGTCCGCCAGGCCGTCAAGGACACCCCCGTCAGCGCCATCCGCCGCGACGACATCCGCGACCGCCCGCCAGTCATGCAGTGGGGCCGGGGCCGCACCACCCTGCTCGGCGACGCCGCCCATCCCATGACCCCCAACCTGGGCCAGGGCGCGTGCCAGGCCATCGAGGACGCTCTCGCCCTCACCGACCTGATCACCGAGTACGGCCCCACCTCCGACACCCTGCGCCGCTACGAACGCTTCCGCCAGCCCAGGGCCAACGCCGTCGTCAAGGCCGCCAACCAGCTCGGACGCATCGCTCACTGGAGCACGCCCACACGCACCCGGGTACGCAACACCCTCGTCCGCCTGACCCCGGCCTCCGTCCTGGTACGCCAGCTGCGCACCTCCTGGCGGCTGCCCGAGATTACGAGCTGACCCCCAGGCACCCCTCTCCACTCACGCCGATTCACCGGAAGCGAGCACATGCACGACCTCGACACCGACACCGGCCGTATCCCCCTCTCGGTCCTCGGCCTGGGCCTGATGGGCCAGGCCCTCGCCTCGGCCTTCCTGGGCCACGGCCACCCCACCACCGTGTGGAACCGCACGCACGCCAAGGCCGAACCCCTCACCGCGCAGGGCGCCCAGCACGCCTGGACCGTCCGTGACGCCGTCACGGCCGGCCCGCTCGTGGCCATTTGCGTCTCCGACTACGACAACGTGCGTGACATCCTCGAACCCGTGAGCCGGGACCTGGCCGGCCGCACCCTGGTCAACCTGACCTCGGGCACCTCACAAGCGGCACGCGAGACGGCCAAGTGGGCGATGCGCCAAGGCGCCTCCTACCTCGACGGCGCGATCATGGCCGTACCCCCGGCGATCGGCACCGCGAACGCCACCATCCTCTACAGCGGTCCAACCACCGCGTTCGGCCAGCACCAGCAGGCACTCAGCAGCCTCGGTGGCCCCGTGTACGTCGGCGCAGACCACGGCCTGCCGTCCCTGTTCGACGCGGCCGCACTGAGCTTGGTGTGGAGCACCCTCAACGGCTTCCTGCACGGCGCTGCCCTGCTCGGCAAGGCAGGAATCCCCGCAACCGCATTCGCCCGCCTCGCCAAGACAGGCATCGAAACCGTAGCCGACTGGCTGCCCGGCTATGCACAGCAGATCGACGACGGCACCTACCCGGCCACCGACTCCACCGTCAACACGAACCTGACCGGAATGAAACACCTCCTCCACGAAAGCCACGCCGCCGACATCAACACCGAACTACCCGAACTCCTCGCGACCCTGGCCGAACGGGCAGTGGACAAGGGACACGGCAACAACAGCTACGCAGCGATCATCGAACAGCTCCGCCACCCCACGCCGTAACCGACAGCCACCAACTGGTCCTGACCGGTGGTGATGCGTTGATCGCTTGAGTGCGCCTTCGTTTGCCGGCCGGGCCGTGGACCTTCGTCCAGGCGTGCCGAAGCCCGCGCGGGCGCGGCGGGCACGAAGGGTTTTCCCGGCGGTGAGGAGAGCCGGGGGCATTGTCAGTGGGGCCGTCTACTGTGCCGACCATGTCTGATGATCTGCGGAGCGGTGGCCTGCGGGCTGAACCCCCGACTGCGGATGAGGGGTCGTTGGATGCAGGCCGTCGAAAGCGACCGGCTTCCCATTCACCCCGTTCTGCCAACGGAGACGCCGGTCCAATCGATGCTCCATTGTGCGAGCCGCGCGGGGCGCAAGTCTCCCGCAATGCCCGCCGTCCACTCAGCGGGAGCCGCCACGAGCGCTTTGTCACGCAGCGCTGTCGACTGGTCGGCCGTCCTGCTGCTCGCGCGTATCTGGGCACCCTGCTGACATCCCTCGCCGACGGGGGTTCGCGGCTGCGGAGGTCGAGAAGGAGGAGTTCGTGGTGCACGACGACGACCTTGTCATGGACGAAGGCCGGACAGTCGCGGATGGGAGCGGTGCCGCATGACGAAGGGCGATCGGAACCGTTCGGTTCCCCTGGCTGCGGAGAGGGCGGTCAAGGGCTGGGAACCTCCTGCGGGGGAGTTCGACTGCCGATCGCGGGCCGGGGAGCCGGAGTTCGCGGACCTGGCACAGGCCGTGCGCTGGCGGACCGCGCGGCGGGCGGCGATCGATCACGTGCTCGCTCTGATCGCCGGATCGTGGTGGTGCGACAGTCTGGTGCTGCGGGGCAGCCTGCCACTGCAGGCATGGGCCGGTGAGCGGGCCCGGGAGCCGGCGGACCTCGACTGGGTGGTCGTTCGCGACATGCTCAACGGGGGCTGGCCGTACGGAAACCTCATCGATCTGACCCGCACCTGGCCCGCCGTAGCGGACGCGATGGAGCCCGCAGACGATGCGCACGGCATTCATGGGACCTGGGATGTGAAATATCCGTCGGCGGACCTGGACCGGCTGCTGGAGGCCGCCTCGGCGGACGAGGACGCCGAGTCGCCGTACATGGACCTGCTTGACCAGATCAGGCAACGGCCCGAGGCACCGGGCGGCGTGATGCTCGACGCCGATCAGGCGTACGCGGAGTCGAACGACGGAGGATGGTTCTACCACGGGCCGGGGGTGCGGCTGGAAGTGCCCTGGCGGGCATCCGGGTTGCCGTCCGGCCGGATACGCTTGGACTTCGCCACCGACGACATGTTCTCCGACCCGCCAGAGCCGGCAGTGTTGCCAGTCGGCTCCGGCCGGCCGCCCGCCGTCGTCCTGACGGCCAGCCGGGAACTCTCGCTCTCCTGGAAGATCCTCTGGTTGCAAGTCGAGTCCGAGGAGGACGGCGGCGCCCAGGGCAAGGACCTCTACGACGCCGTCCTCCTGGCCGAGGACCGCCATACCAGCCTGTCCACAAACCTCCTCGAAGACGTCCTGTCCGGCGGTTACGGCCACACAGACGTGAAAGACTTCCACCCGGACCAGGCGCACCAATGGTCAGTGGCATGGGAAAAATTCCAGGCCGAGTACCCCTGGGTGCAGGGGAGCGCGAAGGAGTGGTTGTCCCGATTGTCCGGGGCACTCAGTTCGATGTTCGCGGCGGTGGTCTCCACCAAGGCCGACATCGAGGTCGGCGACTCGGTGACCATCAGCGGTGGCCCCTTCGCCACTTTCCAGGCGATTGTCAACGAGGTCAGTCCCCACTCGAGAAGGGTCAGGGCTCTGATCCATTTCTTCGGCCGGGAAACCCTGGTCGACCTCTCCTTCGACCACGTGCAGAAGAACTGAAGAGCAGGTGGGTGAGCGTGGTCGAGTATGCCCGCGCCGGAGCCGCTGAAGTTCAGCACACCCAGGGGCCCGGCACTGCTGGAGAGTGAGCACGGTCCGGTCCTGCGCGGCCGCCTCGGCGGCCTTGCGCACATCGCCTCCACTCCCGTTCCTGTTCGCCTTCCGGCGTGACGCGCCTGGGGGGCCAGCCACCGTAGCGGCCGGCCCCCAGGGTGCTTGGTTGCGGGCCGGATCAGCCCCCGAAGTAGTTGGCCTTGTCCGAGTCGTTGAACGCCTGGCGGCCCAGGGTGAGGGCTGCCACCGGGTGGATGCTGACCTGCGGCACGAAGCTGCTGGTTCCTGACGCCTCGGTGGGGGTGTCCTCGATGGCAGGCTGCGTGGCGGGGGTGATCTGCTCGGTCATGACCGGCCTCCCTTGTCTCGTGGTGGATGTGGGGGTGGTGCTGCCTCTATGCCACCGCGAACGAAGATCCGTTCCCAGAGATGGAGTTGGGCACTTGCTGGGAGTGGATCTGGTAGAAAGCTGGGACGTGCCTGGGACGTTCAGCCCCCGAGGAGGCCGAACACAGCCTGCTCATAGACGGCATACACCGTGGGGAGCCCGGCCAGGTGGGCGCGTTCGTCGACGCTGTGCAGGCCCTCGTACGGGACACCGAAGCCGGCTGTGGCCGCGATGCCCTCCCCAGCGAGGAGGTTGCCGATGTTCGACGGCCTCGCCGTCTTCGCCCGCACCGTCAGCCCGGCCTCGGACGCGGCGCCGAGCATCGCGGCGGCGGGCTGCTCGCCCTCGGCCAGGCGGAACGGTGGCCATGTGGCCGCCAGTGTGACCTCGGTGGGAGCCGGTGCAGGAAGTGCCGCGTCGAGTTCCGCTACGGTCTTGCGGACCAGGGTCTCGGCGTCGAGCGCGTCGAAGCCGGGGGTGGTGCGCACGTCGACGTTGATGTCGACACGGTCCGGGGTGACGGAGAATCCCTGGCCACCGTGGAAGGCCGTCACCGAAAGCTTCGGCGGCAGCGGAAACCCCGAGCCTCCACCGAGCGTTGTCACGTTGTCGGGGGTATAGGCGTCTGGCGGTGCGTCAGGGCGTGGTCGAGGCGGCTGTCGGCTGTCGGTCAGGCCGTCGCGGGCAGGCCGGCAGCGCCGGTGATCTGGTCCCAGACCGTGAAGCGGACGGTCATCTCGAGGCGGTGGTCGGGTGCGGTGCGGTGGTAACGGCC
>NZ_JBIWKI010000115.1:0-4890 GCF_044765565.1 Streptomyces sp. NPDC102437
CTTGTCCAGGTCGGATATCCCGCCGGGCCCGGACACGGCTACGCCTCGTCCTCGGCCGGCTCGTGGGCGTGCTTGAGCGCCATGCGGGCCCCGACGCGGTCGCCGGCTTCCACGGAGTCCCAGAAGGGGTGCGTGGACACGGTGATGCTGAGCTCCAGGAGCCGGGCGCGGAAGCGGGATACTTCGGCCTGGTCCTCGGTGTACCCCGGGCTGTCCGGCTTCGCGGAGATGTAGTTGCTGTGGAGCTGCTTGTCGCTCTCCCAGCCGGGCATCGGCTCGGCCGACCACGGCAAGGCAGCGGCGTACTTCTCGGACGCGGCACGCGTCTCGTCGAGGGCGATCTGGGCGTCGAGGAGGTCTTGCGGGAAGGGGAAGGTTTTCGGCACGCCCAAAGGGTACGTCTGTTCGAATTATGGATGCGAGTGGCGCACCGAACCGCCTCATAAGTTACAGAACGGGCAGGAGGCTTGGGCCCCACCGCGGTCTCGTCCGGATCGCCCCGGGCCGATGCGCTCGACGACCGGGAAGCCCCTGCCGGGCGGCGGACAGTGCCGACGGGGCCGGAATACCAAGATCGCAGCCCGAATTGGTGCGCTTATCGGAATTGCATGCGGATTGCCCGTCCGATGCCGACGAAAGTGTCCGATCGGACCGGACTTCTACAGGAAATGGGGGCATTTGCCCGAATGGCATTGGGCAGAGCGTGTCATTACGCTCACGGAGCGCGAACCCTCTCTTCTCACGGACCCGGGTTCGCGCTCCCAATGTGATGACGACCCAGGAGGTCTCTATGCCTTCGTCCCCGGATCACTTCCGAGCCAAACGCCTCTGGCGCCGACTCGCAGGTGACAGTAACAAACAGGTCGCGGCCGAGAACATGTCTGTCAACAGCGCGGCATCCACGGGCAACACCCCCCAGCCTGCCCCCGCCGCCGCCGCAGGCATCGCCTTCCCGCCGTTGCTCATCGTCCCCGGATCGCCCGGTTACACGGCCATGGCCCTCATGCTGGCCCCTGTGGCCCTGTGGGCGCTCGTCGTGTGGATGAGTACGCGCGGGAGTTCGAAGTCCCGCTGACGGACTCTCAGCAGTGTCCCGGGCACATTTCTCCGACGAAACGGCCGGGCGGACACCGCTTTTCATCACGAATCCCGGGCGGCGGAATCCCTTTCGTCGCCCGGGACCGGCCTGGCAGAGAGCGAAAACCATGGGGAACACATTTTCGTCGGACCACTGTAAACAGTGCGGGGGCAGACGGACACTGCGGCACACCGGACGACCCGGCGAGTACTGCAGCACCAAGTGCCGGCAGGCAGCCCACACCGAGCGCCGCAAAGGACTGCCTCCCGACACCTCCGACTTCGACCACCACCTCCACCGCGAGCTGGACGCCGCGTGCGCAGAGATCCGCGACCTGCAGCACGCCCTGCGCACTCCGGCCCCGGCAGTCGAGCAGCCGCTGGAACTCCTCCTGCAGTTGCAGCGGCGCATCGACCAGCTGACCACGCCCGTGGTGGGCCGCACGAAGCGCCTGGGCGCGTCGTGGGAGGTGATCGGCCGGCTCCTCGGCATGAACAAGGACACCGTGCGCAAGAAGTTCAACGCCTCGGTCGTAAAGCGCGCGCTGACCCGCGCCCACATCAAGGGCCCCGCCACCCGATCCGCACCCCGTCACATCCCGCCGGGCGAGCCCTTCGGGCCCCAGCCGCTCGCCATGCAGGCCGCCCCCCTCAGCCAGACCGACGCCGACACCGACCGCGACGGCGAGAACTCCGAACCCTCTCCAGACACCGGCCCCGCCCCCGGACCGGCAGACTTCGCCTGCGTCCTGAGCAACCTCCAACGCGCCTCCCGGTACAGCCTGCGAACGCTGAGCAAGAAGTCCGGACTCTCCCCCAGCTTCCTGTCACGGGCCATGAACGGCGAACGATTCCCGAGCTGGGAGGCGACAGCGGACATCGCCCGCGCCTGCGGCGCCGACCCCGAAGTCCTCAAAAAGGTCTGGGACGACGCCGACGCCCGACGCACCCGCAAGCCCCGGCCCGAGACACTCGCCTCCGCCCTGCGCTTCCTGCACCACCGGGCAGGAAACCCGACGCCCTCGTCGGTGTCCGCCAGCAGCGGCTACGCCCTCGCCCCGGACCGCATCACCAACCTCCTCAGCGGAACCACGATCGGCACCTGGGAAGAAGTCCAGACACTGATCCAGACACTCGACGGCGAGTACACCTACTTCGAGCCCCTCTGGAAGCAGGCGGCCGCCGCACGCACCGACCCTGCATCAGCTCCCCCACCACAGCCCCCGGGCCAGGGAACCACAAGCCGAATCGAAGAGCTCATCACCGCCTTCAACAACATCCTCACCACCACCAACCGCCCCACCACACCACGACGCCCCCTGCCCACCCCCATCCAGGGCGCCACCACCTGGGCCAGCCAATAACCCCCCGCCCACTCCCCAACGAGTTCATCGCCGTCGGCCCAGCCGGATTCAACAGGGCCGACGTAGCCGGCATCGAGCCGAGGCACGCCGAGAACCGCTACACGGCAACCTCGTACTTCACGACCGTGTCCGTGCAGTCCTTGGCGAGGGTCTCCAGCGCCGCGCGCTCCTTGTCGTCCGCGCTGAGCTTCCACCGAAGCTTCGTCGCGGTCCAGTCAGCGAGATAGGTGCACTTCGCGGACGCGGCCGGCGGCATCCACTCCGACGGGTCCTTATCCGCCTTGGACCGGTTCGTCTTCGCGGTGACCGCGACAAGACTGCGCTCGGCCCCGAGGTCATTGGCGTACCGCATGCGCCGCTCAGCGTCCCACTTCGACGCTCCGCTGTCCCATGCCTCCGCCAGGGGAACCATGTGGTCGATATCGAGCTTGCCCGCAGCGGTGACCGTGACCTCGTCGTAGTACGACAGCCACTCGCCTCCCGTCAGCGCGCACCGCGCCCCCTGCTCCGGCGCCTTGACCGCCTCCGCAAGCAGCACCTCGTTGCGCGTCGAGCAGCTGTCGCTGTCCTCGTCGATCCAGTGCTTGAAGCTGTCACGCCTGTACCCGTCACGCACTTCGTCCGCGCCCGGGATCTTCGCGATGGCCTCGGACAGTGACAGACCATTACCGCCCGCGGGAGCGCCCCCAGCGGCCGAGGATCCGGCCTCGGCCCGGTCGGTACCGGCAGACTCGGAGGCTGCCGGCTTCGAGTCGGACTCGCTCTTCGTGGCGCTGGGATTGCACGCGGCGAGTGACGCCACGAGCACTGCGGCGGCAATGGGAACGAAACGGCGCACGGACACGGTGAGATCTCCAGCTGGTCGGGGCTGATGAGCCCTCATGATTGCAGCCGGAGACAAGGTCCTGACACCGGGTCATGTGTGCTGGTCGTAGCCCCGCAGTGACAGGTGAGGTCACCGCCAGCACCGGGGGCAGTCTGCGGCCTCGGGCTCATCGCGGCTGCGCCCGGGCCGGGCCGAGCACGTACGCAGCAGCTCACCAGGCGGTGACCCACCGCAGCTCGTACGGTCGGACATGAGTGCCCTGACAGGACGGTGCTCCCGGGATGGCCCCGCGGTCACTTCGCACGTTCCGCAGGGCCACCCCACCCGTCAGGTCAGAGCATCCAGACGTGAGCGCCGGCCACCCTGGCGGCGACAGCCCCCGCCAGCAGGACGAGGCCCGTCCACGGGACCTTGTCCATGCTGACGTGGAACCCGCGGGCCCTGAACTCCACGTCGGGCCGCAGCTCTTCTCCCGTCTTCCCCGACTCGCGGCGTGCCGTCGTGCGCTTGCCCATGAAGCTCCTCCTTCGTCCATGCCGCATGGGTGCCGTGCGGCATGTGACGGCACTCTGGGGCAGAGGAGGGCAAGCCGCGCAACCCGCCTCTGACCTGCGATTTTTCCAGATCGGCGGGCGCCTATCACGTGAGGGGGTTAGCGGCGCAAGCCCCGAATGTCTGGTCGCTCGGACGCGCAGAGTGACAAGCCCTCAGGTAGTACCAGGGCCTGGTTCTCGTCGAAGTGGTCAACGTGACGGGGCCTTCGCGACGCTGCCCGTACGCATGCAACTGCGCCGAGTGGCAGCGGATCGGGACCAATACGTCCTGGCTATTTGGGTGCTCTGCTCTGCAGATTTCGCAGGAGTGCGAGGACGGCATCCTCGTCTTTGTCGTAGGCAGGCACCCGACGGTCCAGTTCATGCTCGGTGTCGCCCAGTGCGCGAAAGCCCTGCCGCAGCGCCCAAAGGGCCGCCTCAGGTTCGTGTTCCGCCATGTGCAGGCGAGCCAGACGCACAGACGCGTCGGCCAGTGCCTTCGTCATGGACGCCTTCATGTCCACAGCCCACTCGAACCGCCCTGGCCGGGGATCTGCGAAAAGCCGACCGCGGTGGCGGCCGTCTGGTGTTCGAGATCCGAGATCCAGCCAGACGCGCCTGGGAGGAGTGGAACCGCGAAGCCTCATATCGCGTGACGGAGATCCCGGATGTCGGCGCCGTCGAAAGCTGGGTCCAAGTGATCGAGGTGAGCGAGTCGCTGGTGACGTTCCGCTGGACCTACGTGTTCGCTGCGGACGGGCAGGTACTGACGTCGGACTCCACCTTGCGCTTCCGTGAGCGGCAGGAGGTCGAGATGGAGCTGATCGCGCAGGGCTATGAGGTGGAGGGCGTTCGCGACGCGCCCGACAGGCCGGGCAAGGAGTTCGTCTTCGTCGCGCGACGTTCGTAGCTCAGCCCAAGGGAGACTTCGCTGTCCCGCCTCGCTGAAGCTGAGGCACGGCGGCCGTCTGACCTGGTGTGTCTGAGGTTGAGTGAGAAGCCGTTGTCTTTCCGGCTGTGATAGCTGGGTTTCCGCTGGTCAGGCGTGAAGGAGCTTCTTCCGCAGTAGAGATGACACGTCGTGTCTTCT
>NZ_JBIWKI010000116.1:0-4612 GCF_044765565.1 Streptomyces sp. NPDC102437
TCGACCAGCCGGTCGAAGGGCAGGTCCTGGTGGCTCCAGGCGGCGAGGTCGGTCTCCCTGACCCGGTTCAGCAGTTCGCGGAAGCTCGGGTCGCCGCTGGTGTCGGTGCGCAGGACGAGGGTGTTGACGAAGAAGCCGACGAGGTCGTCGAGTGCCGGGTCGGTGCGCCCCGCCACGGGTGAGCCGAGCGGGATGTCGTGCCCGGCCCCGGAGCGGGACAGCAGCGTCGACACCGCGGCCTGGGCCACCATGAAGAGTGTGCTGCCGGTGTCCTGGGCCAGCGAGGCGAGCGAGTCGTGCAGGTCGGCCGGGCAGTGCACGGTGTGCGTCGTGCCCCGGTTGGACGCGGTGGCCGGCCTGGGCCGGTCGGCCGGGAGCGTTGCTTCCTCCGGAAGGTCAGCCAACGCTGCGCGCCAATAGTCGAGTTGGCGCTCCTCGTCGCTTCCGAGGAGTCGTTGCTGCCAGAGGGAGTAGTCGGCGTACTGGACCGGCAGTGGCTCCCACGCGGGGGCGGTGCCCTCGGTGCGGGCGGCGTAGGCGGTGGCCAGGTCGCGGAAGAGGGGGCCGTTGGACCAGCCGTCGGAGGCGATGTGGTGGATGACCACCAGCAGGATGTGCTCCTGTTCGCCGAGGGCCAGCAGATGTGTGCGGATCGGCGGCTGGACGGCCAGGTCGAAGGCGGCCGAGGAGAGCTCGGCCAGTTGTGCGGTGAGTTCCTCCTCGGTGGTGGTGATCAGGGGGAGGTCGATGGCAGCCGGGGGCAGGATGTGCTGATGGGGGGTGCCCTCGTGGGTGGGGAAGACGGTCCGCAGGCCCTCGTGACGGGTGGTGAGGTCGGTGAGGGCGAGCTGGAGCGCCTGGCGATCGAGTCGGCCCTTGAGGCGCAGGGCGAGCGGGATGTTGTAGGTGGCGGACGGGCCCTCCATCTGATCGAGGAACCAGAGCCGCTGCTGTGCGGAGGAGAGCGGTACGTTCTCCGGTCGCCCCTGTGCCATCAGCGCCGGCCGGGGCAGTTCACCGCTGCCCGCGGTGACGCATTCGGAGAGTGCGAGCACCGTCGGGTTCCGGAACAGGTCCTTCACCCCGAGCTGCACCCCGAACGCACGCCGGATGCGGCTGATCAGTCGGGTGCCGAGCACCGAGTGGCCGCCGCGGTGGAAGAAGTGGTCGTCGATGGTGACCGACGGCAGCCCGAGCACGGCCGCGAAGAGGCCGCAGAGCACCTCTTCCTGAGGTGTGCGCGGCGCACGCCCGTTGGTGGCATGGGAGATCTGGGGTGCGGGCAGGGCACGTCGGTCGACCTTGCCGTTGGTGGTGAGCGGGATCTCGTCCAGGACGACGAAGGCGGACGGGACCATGTACTCGGGCAGAGCGTCCGCGGCATGACCGCGCAGCTCGGCCACGTCGATCCCGGCCCCTTCGGCGGCGACGAGGTAGGCGACGAGGCGCTTGTCGCCGGGCCGGTCCTCCCGGACCACCACGGTTGTCTGTCCCACGCTCTCGTGGGCGGCCAACGCGGTCTCGATCTCACCGGGTTCGATGCGGAAGCCACGGAGCTTGACCTGCTGGTCGGCACGGCCCAGGTATTCGATCGAGCCTTCCAGGTTCCACCGGACCAGGTCGCCCGTCCGGTACATCCGCGCGCCGCCCTGGCCGTACGGGTCCGCCACGAAGCGCTCCGCCGTCATGCCCGGCCGGCCGAGGTAGCCACGGGCGAGCCCGGCGCCGGCGATGTACAGCTCGCCGGGGGTGCCCGGCGGAACCAGCCGCAGGCCCTCGTCCAGGACGTACACCCGGTGGTTGTCCAGCGGCTCACCGATCGGGATCGCACCCGCGTAATCCAGCGGACGGTGGATCCGGTGCGTCGTGGCGAAGGTGGTGGTCTCCGTCGGACCATAACCATTGACGACCGTGACATCCGGGCAGCGGTCCATGACCCGGCGCACCGCCTCCGGCGGAACGACATCACCCCCCGCCCACACCTCACGCACCCCGGCGAACGCCTCCGGAACCTCCTCCGCCATCACGCGGAACAGACCCGCGGTCAGCCACAGCGACGTGATCCCGCGCTCGGTCAGCAGCCCGCCCAGGGTCCCGGGGTCGAGGTGTCCGGGCGGCGCCACCACGACCGTGCCCCCGTTCAGCCAGGGCACCCAGATCTCGTGCGTCGATGCGTCGAAGGTGTGCGGTGAGTGGAACAGCACCCGGGTGTGGTTGCCGTTGGCGTACATGGTCTGCGCGGCCAGGTCCGCGACGTTGCGGTGGGTGACCGCGACCCCCTTCGGGACCCCCGTGGAACCCGACGTGAACATCACGTACAGCCACTGGTCGGGGTGGGCGCGGGGCGCCGGGGGCGTCGACGGGAGGTGGGCGTATCCGGCGGTGCCGTCGAGCACGACGGTCTCGCCGGTGGTCCGGGCCACGATCGGGTGATCGGCCAGCGCCCGGTCGGTGAGCAGGACCGGCGCCCCGGTCTCCGTGAGAATCCGGAGCAGACGGGTGTCGGGATCAGCGGTGTTGAGCGGGGCGTATACGCCTCCGGCCTTGACCACCGCGAGCAGCCCGGTGAGCAGCTCCGCCGACCGCTCCATCAGGACGGCCACGACGCTCTCCGGACGGACGCCGAGTCCCACGAGGTGGTGGGCCAGGCGGTTGGTGTGCTCGTCCAGCTCCGCGTAGGTCAGCTCCCGGTCGCCGTCGACCAGGGCGATCGCGTCCGGGGTGCGCGCGGCCTGGGCGGCGAACAGCTCCGCGAGGCCGGCGCCGGAGGAGCCGGTGACGGCACCGTTCCACTGCTCCAGGAGCTGGTGGCGTTCGCCCGCGCCGATGAACTCCAGCTCACCCACGGGAATTTCGGGTCGTTCGACGGCGTCACCCAGCAGCCGTACCAGCCGGGCGGTGACTGCCTCGACGGTGCCGGCGTCGTACAGGTCGGTGGCGTACTCGACACTGATGTCCAGGCCACCGGGGCGGCCGTCGGCCGTGCGGTGTTCGTGGAAGGAGAAGGTGAGGTCGAACTTGGAGATGTCGAGCGTCGTGAAGCCCGACTCGGCTTCGATCCCCGGGAGTTCGAGGGTGGGGGTGACGGCTTCCTGGAGGGTGAGAACGACTTGGAAAAGGGGGTGCCGAGCAGTGGAGCGCTCGGGGTTGAGGGTCTCCACCAGCCGGTCGAAGGGCAGATCCTGGTGGCTCCAGGCAGCGAGGTCGGTCTCCCGGACCCGGGTCAGCAGCTCGCGGAAGCTCGGGTCACCCGACAGATCCGTACGCAGGACCAGGGTGTTGACGAAGAAGCCCACCAGGTCGTCGAGCGCCTGCTCCGAGCGGCCCGCGATCGGGGCACCGATCGGGATGTCCTCCCCGGCGCCGGAACGGGACAGCGTGGTGGCGACGGCGGCCTGGGCCACCATGAACAGCGTGCTGCCGGTCTCCCGGGCCAGCCGCGTCAGCCCGTCGTGCAGCTCCGCGGGGACGCGAACGCTGTGGGTGCTGCCCCGGTAGGTGGCGACCGCCGGGCGTGGACGGTCGGCCGGCAGGGTTGCCTCGTCGGGCAGCCCGTCCAGGGCGTGGCGCCAGAATTCGGATTGCCGTTCCCCGTCCTCGGCGAGCAGTTCCTGCTGCCAGAGGGTGTAGTCGGCGTACTGGACCGGCAGCGGCTCCCACACGGGGGCGGCGCCCTCGGCGCGTGCGGTGCAGGCAGCGGCCAGATCCCGCAGCAGCGGGGCGGTGGACCAGCCGTCGGAGGCGATGTGGTGCATCACCACCAGCAGGACGTGCTCCTGGTCCCCAAGTGCGAACAGGACCGAGCGGACCGGCAGTTCGGCTTCCAGGTCGAAACTGCGGGCGGCATGGGCCCCGAGTTCCGCCTCCAGGGTGGCCTCGGTCGCGGCGATGACCGGCAGCTCCATCCGGACCTCGGCCGCCGGGAGCTGCCACTGGTAGGCGGCGTCGTCCGCCATCCCGAAGAGGGTGCGCAGCGATTCGTGCCGCACCACCAGGTCGGTGAGCGCCAGCCGGAGGACCTCCGGGTCGAGTGCGCCCGTGAGGCGCAGGGCCAGCGGGATGTTGTACGTCGCCGACGGCCCCTCCAGGTGGTGCAGGAACAAGAGGCGTTGCTGGGCGGAGGAGAGCGGCACCCGCTCGGGCCTGATCGCCTCCCGGAGCGCGGGCCGCCGCACGGCCTCGCCGCCCGCTTCCACGTACTCGGCCAGCCCGGCCACCGTGGGGCCCTGGAAGAGGTCCCGGACGGTGATCTGGACGCCGAAGGTCTGCCGGATGCGGCTGATGAGGCGGGTGGCAAGGAGCGAGTGCCCGCCGAGGTTGAAGAAGTGGTCGTCGATGGTGACCGACGGCAGGCCCAGGACCTCCGCGAAGAGGCCGCACAGAACCTCCTCGACCGGCCCCCGGGGCGCGCGCCCGGCGGTGTCGGCGCTCTGCTGGGGTGCGGGCAGGGCGCGTCGGTCGACCTTGCCGTTCACGGTGAGCGGGATCTCGTCCAGAACGACGAAGGCGGACGGGACCATGTACTCCGGGAGCGTGCCGGAGATCTCGCGGCGCACCGCGTCGGTGTCGATCCTGGCGCCTTCGGCGGCGACGAGGTAGGCGGCGAGCCGCT
>NZ_JBIWKI010000117.1:0-4598 GCF_044765565.1 Streptomyces sp. NPDC102437
CGTGGGGGAAAGCCCACGGTGCGGGCACTGTCGGCGGTGGTGGTGCACTGGGAGCGGGCAGGGCAGGGCCGGCACTGGCTCTTGGTGAATCGGGCAATCGGGCGGCCTTCGCCTCCGCTACCCGATCGTCTTGGCCTGCTCCAGCCAGCGCCACACCGTACGCTCGGAAACCCCCACCGTCTCAGCGACCGCACGCACATGCCGCGTGGCCAGCTCCCCCGCCTGCTGCCGCTCCAGCAAACGACGCACCACCAACCCCCGGGGCAGCACAGGCCCACGGTCGGCCCTTACCTCTTGATCCACCCCACGATCACACCGGCCAGGCCCACCTCACCGCATAAGAACTCTCAAACCTGAAACAGCATCAGCTGTCATGCGATAGAGCCCCCACGACAGCGATCCCACCCCTCAATCTCTCACCTCATGACAGCGGCCCACCCGCCCACAAACACCCACTGACCAGCCCCGTAACACCAACCCCTGGACCAGCACGACCGACTCTCACCACCACCGACACCAACCTGAGAGATCGCACGTATCCGCTCGTGATGAGTGTTCGTTACCACCGGGCTGACGTAAGCGCCTCATGGCCGCCTGCCTCGCCGGCGAGGAGATCGAACCGCGCGGCCCCATCGAGACCGAAGCAGCCCGTCGCCTCGCCGACGACCTCAAGAACGAGTGATCACCAGATTACCCAACACCTTCTTACGCGCGTGTTCGGCCAATCACGGGGTCAGCCTCGCACTTCCCGGAGCCCCCGATGGTGAGACCGTGTAGACCTTCCCGTAGGCCCGGAGGGTTTCGGCCGGGTCGTCTCCGGGGCGGCCTCGCAGGACGGCGTCCAGGAAGGCGAGGGTGGCTCCGGCGACGACGCGCGGGCTCTCGGTGCGGCCCAGGGTGCCGACGATCGAGGGCACCGGCGGCAGGTAGAGCGGGCCGTCCATGAAGGTGAGGTGCCCGGCGCCGGGGACGGCAAGCCGGTAGCTCGTCGCGGTGCTGTGCTCGAGGGCGTTGGTAAGGCGGGGCAGGTAGCGCGGGTCGGTGCCGGCGGTGATCTCCTGGGTGAGCGCGAGCGCCGACTGCTCAAGGGCGGGCGCGGTGGGGCCGTGGGGGTAGCCGTCCAGGTCGACGACGGCGTCGAACCGGCGGTCCTGCCGGGCCGCCTGCAGGGCGGCGGCGCCGCCCAGGGAGTGGCCGGCCACCCCGGCGCGGCCGGTGTCCAGGCGTCCGGCCAGCGGGTCGGCGGTCTCGCCCCGGTCCAGCCGTTCCAGCTGGGTGAGGACGAAGCCGAGGTCGGCGGCGCGGACGGCGGTCCAGCCCGCCGCCAGCTCCTCGTCCCGGTCCCGGTCCCCGCTGGAGGCGATCGTGGCACGGATCGTGCGGCCGTCGGCGAGGACGACGACGGCGGAGTCGTACGGGTGGTCGAGGGCGGCGACCAGGTAGCCGTGGCTGGCCAGCTCCTCCGCCCAGGCGGTGTTCTGGGTCCGCACCCCGCCCGACCCCGGAGAGAACAGGACGATCGGGAACCGTTCTCCCCCACCGGCCACCGGGGCGTCGACGACCGCATGGCTGCGAGCCCGCGGGACGCCGTCGACCAGGAAGCCGGGCAGGCCGACCCCGTCGGCGAGGGCCTCGGCGACGGTGCGCGCCTCCTGCTCCGTGCGTCCCAGGTACTGGGCCCGCTGGGTGCCGGCGGGGCTCTTCTGCGCGGGGTACCAGAGCTGGGTCACGACCGTGCGCCGGTCGTCCGGATCGGCGGTGAAGCTCTCGGGGCGGAGCGGGTCGGTCCACTGCACCACCCGGGTGCCGACCGCGAAGCCGCCCGACGGCTCGGGAAACTCGGGCACGGGGAAGGCCCAGGCCGCCACCGGGCCAACGGCGATCAGGCCGGCGCAGGCCAGCGATCCCGGCAGGGCCAGCCACCAGCGGGCCCGCCACGCCAGTTGGCCGGTACGGCGTCGCAGCAGGGGCGGGAGGGCGAACGCCGACGCTAGGGCGGCGCCGGCCAGGACCGGCAGCAGCTGCCAGCGGATCCCCACCACGCCCAGCACGGTCGCGGACGCCAAGAGCACCGCCCCCGCCCCGATCGTGACGGGCCGGCGGGCGGCCGGGGGGAGCCAGCGCGCCGCCACCAGCGCGAGGGCACCCAGCAGGACGAGGACTTCCGGAAGGGACTTCGACAGCCCCGTGATGGTTTCGGTCACCCGGCCATGCTCGACGCCGGGTCCGCGCCGCCGCATCGGTCCCGAGTCGCCGCCGGTTGCCACTCCGGTCGCACCCCGGGCGGGCCGCGGTGCGACCGAAGTGGCAACCGGTCACGCCCGGCCGGCGGCCGCTCTGCGACCGCGGGAGGTGGTGGGCCTCCTCCTGCGGTCGTACCCCGACAGGACGCGGTCGGACGGTGGGCTCATGCGCGCCGCCGCCCCCGCGGCCTAGGCTCCGGCTGTACGCGCTGACGGTCCCGGTCGGGCCGCCACGACGGCCGATCGACGGGGAGGTGTGACGGTGCGCCACCGGGAACGGGTACCGCCCCTGGTGTGGGACGCGGCGCTGCCGATCCTTCTCCTCCTCAACGTCGTGACCGCCTACCCGGCGCGGGAGCTGCCGGTGGCCACGGCGCTCACCGCCGCCCTGGCGCTCCCCCTGCTGTGGCGGCGCCGGGCCCCGCTCGCGGTGTTCGGCGCCGTGGCGTCCGCGGCCTTCGTCCAGTGGCTGATGGACGTCCAACTGCCCGCGGACATCGCCCTGCTGGTGGCCCTCTACACGGCGGCCGCGCACACAGGCCGGCGCGGCACGCTCCTCGCCGGTGCCGTCGTGGAGGGCGGAGCCGTGCTGGCCTGCCTGCGCTGGGCACCGGACGGCGCGTTCCTGACCCCCTTCGTCGCGCTCTCCGCGACGGTCGTCGCCGCCGCCGTCTTCGGGGTGAACGTGCGGACGAGCCGGGCCTACCTCGCCGCCGTGCAGGAACGGGCCGAACGGCTGGCGCTGCACCATGAGCAGCAGGCTCGGCTGGCCGTCGCCGAGGAGCGGGCCCGGATCACCCGCGAGATGCACGACATCGTCACCCACAACCTGTCCGTCATGGTCGCGCTCACCGACGCCGCCCTCTACGCCCAGCACAGGTCTCCGGACCAGGCTACCGCCGCGATGCTACAGATCTCCGAGACGGGCCGGCAGGCGCTGACCGACATGCGGCGCTCGCTGGGCGTCCTGCGGACCGGCGAGCGGGACGCGGAGCGCCACCCGCCGCCCGGCATCGCCCAGCTGGAGGCCCTCGCCGACCAGATGGGCGCCGCCGGGCTGCCGACCCGCCTGGAGGTCCGCGGCGGCCACACCCACGTCCCCGCCACCGCACAACTCACCGTCTACCGTCTGGTGCAGGAAGCCTTGACCAACACCCTCAAGCACACACCCGCCGGCACCCGCGCGACGGTCCTGGTCGAGTGCTCGGCCCAGGCCGTCGACGTGGACGTCACCGACAGCGGCCCCCGCCCGGCGCGGCCCGCCGCCGCACCGCCCGGCCACGGCATCCCCGGCATGCGCGAGCGCGCCGCCGCCTACGGGGGGACGCTGCAGGCCGGACCGCTTCCGGGCGGCGGCTGGGGCGTCCGTACCCGACTCCTCCTCAACGGCGGCGGGGCGGGCTCCGCATGACGATCCGCATCCTGATCGCCGACGACGAGGCGCTGCTCCGGATGGCCTTCGGCACGGTCCTGGAGGCCCAGCCCGACATGACACCGGTCGGCGAGGCCGCGGACGGCGCCCAGGCCGTCCGCCTCGCCCGGGAGCTGCGGCCCGATGTCGTCCTCATGGACGTCCGGATGCCCGAGACGGACGGAATCGAGGCGACCCGACAGGTCGTCGAGGTCTCCCCGCAGAGCAGAGTGCTGATCCTGACCACCTTCGACCTGGACGCGTACGCCTTCGCCGGTCTCGCCGCAGGAGCCTCGGGCTTCCTGCTGAAGAACACCAGGCCGGAGGAGCTGCTCACCGCGATCCGCAACGTCGCGGCGGGCGACGCGGTGCTCTCCCCGCGGATCACCCGGCGCCTGCTAGAGGACTTCCGTCCGCACCTGCCCGACGGCGGCGCCGTCCGCGACGATCGGCTGGACCGGCTGAGCGCCCGAGAGCGCGAGGTGCTCGTCGAGGTCGGCCGCGGCCTGTCCAACGCCGAGGTCGCGGCCGCGCTGTACCTCGCGGAGGCGACCGTGAAGTCCCATCTGGGGCGGATCCTGCACAAGCTCGAACTCCGCGACCGGATCCAGGCCGTGGTCTTCGCCCACGACAACCGCCTGGTCCGCCCGGCCTGAGGCCCTGCTCCTCACTTCCCAATCGAGACTGAATTGCTCGATGACCTGCTTCGCAACGTCTTCTGGCGAGAGGTTGGTGTTGTCGATCCGCAGGTAGTCCATGCGGCCCTCGAACTCTGTAGTGGAGTTGAGCCGGCGCGGCTGCTGGTCTTGCCGTTGCCGGTGTTCTCCCGGACGGTCGTCGCGGGCAGTACGGGCTCCGGCGATGGGGGCGGCAGGAGAGTGATCGTCGTCGAGGTCACGACCTTGCTGCCGTCGGGGCGGCCGTCCAGTTTCCTTTCCGCGTAA
>NZ_JBIWKI010000118.1:0-4577 GCF_044765565.1 Streptomyces sp. NPDC102437
CGGCGAAGAAAGCCGAGGCGGACTTCAGGATCGCGTTCGCCCGCCGCAGTTCCTTCACCTCTCGTTCCAGCTCCGCGATCCGGGCTGCCTCGGCGCTGGTGGTCCCGGGCACGATGCCTTCGTCGGTCTCGGCCCGCTTGACCCACCCCCGCAGGGCCTCGGGGTGCACGTCGAGCTGGTCGGCGATGCGCTTGATCGCGCCGGCTCGGCCGACCGGGTCCTTGCGGGCCTCGACAGCCAGACGCGTCGCGCGCTCACGCAGTTCGTCGGGGTATTTACGGGGAGCAGCCATGATCCGCATCCTTCCGGGTCTTCGATGTCTCCATCAAACCCGGGGCGATTCATTGTGCGGGAGGTGCAGGGTGATGCGGCGGGCGGAGCGGGCGATCCGGGCCGGAACGTGGACCAGGTGGGTGCGGATCGTGGCGGTGGTGGCCCTGGCGTGGAGGGCGGAGGCCTGTGCGCCGGTGGCCCGCAGGAGGTTGTAGGTCATCGCCCACAGGGTGAGCCATGCTGCGTTGGCGTTGAAGTGTGCGGAGGGCAGGTGGGCCAGGGCGGAGGCTTTGCTGTCGGCGATGACCTGCTCGATGACCGCGTGGTGACGGTGTTCGCGTTCGGCCTGGAGGGTTTGTGCGGGCTGGTCGGTGAAGAACGGGTGGTAGCGCCAGACGGGAAACAACTCGCCCTGCTCACCCACAACGGCGGGTTTGGCCAGGTCACGGACCCGGCGCACGATCAGCCGTGCGGTGACCCGATCCGCTTTCGTGCGGCTGGCGAAGGCGGTGTATTGGGGTATCTCGGCGACTTCGGCGTCCGAGATGAGTTCACCGGTTGCGGGATCGGGCACCGCGGTCGGGTACGTGATCTGCTGCCAGGCCTGGTCGGGAATGCCGAGGACGGCCCGTTTGATGGAGGGGTTCATCCCGCAGGTGATCGAGAAGTGGGCTCCGGCCCGGCGGCAGGCGGAGATCACTCCGGCGTTGTAGAACTGCGAGTCCGCTCGCAGGATCCGGGTGCTGGTGCAGCCCGCCTCGACGGCGGTGGCCAGCGCCTCACTGACGAACTTCGGGGCTCCGCGGGAATCGGCTGCCTTGCCGCGGCGCATCCGTACTGTGGCGATCACCGGCCGGGAATGCGGAGTGCAGATCGTGGCGAGCAAGGGGTGCAGGGTGCGATGCCCTTGAACCGGCCGTACTCGGCGGCTTGCTTGGCCCGGCCGTAGACCCGCTTGTGGGTGGAGTCGACATCGATGAACGCCTTCTCGTCGGAGCCGGGAAGCAGCGGGGCATGCACGGCCAGTTGGCCGAGGAATCTGCGGTGGACGGCGTGGAGTTGGAGTGCGTGACCGTGGGTGAACGCGCGAAGGAACGTGCCCAGCGTGGACGGCGCACGGATGCCCGTGAACACGGCCGGCATCGCGCCGTGCCGCAGCACGTGGAGGTCGTCGATACTGTCCGCGCCCGCCGCCATGCCGGCCACGATGCTGCTGACCTTGGCGTCCGCCGCAGCCCCCGCACCGTTCGTCGTCCCGCTCACCTTCACCTTCTGCGTCACCAGGGCCGACAGCCCACACCGTTCGGCCAGCCGCATCACCGGAACCAGCCCGGCATGCGCGACCAGATTCGGGTCATCGAACGCAGCGGAGACCGCCGCTGGAGTATGGGAAACTTGCATCTCGGAAGTGCCTTGTCGATCGTGCGTGCTGGAAGCCTCAAGAACTCCCATCATCGCAGGTCACAAGGCACTTCCTTGTTTCCCGAAAGGTCATCCACAGCCATCAGATCGGTGGATCAAGGCTTAGAGATCGCGCGGGTAGGTCAGGGTCGTCGGCTCGGGCGGGCGTCCCATCGGTAGGCCGTCCAGGCTCGGCGTAGGAGCCTGCGGATCACGATGACCGCGCTGGCCAACGCCACCCACGCGTCCTGCACCACCGCGCGCCGGTCGGTAACAATCGCTAACGCCTTGAACCCCCGGTTGTGCCAGGAGTTGGTCCGCTCGATCACCCACCGGTGGGTGTGATTGATCGGCACGAACTGCCCCTTCGGGGTGATCCGCCCAGCGCAGCCCAGCTCTTCCAGCAGCGCCCGGGTGGGCTGTGAGTCGTAGCCGGCGTCCAGGTGCAACGTGATCGCCGGTGGCAGACGGAACCCGAACAGGCGCAGGGTCTCCAGGGTGGGGCGCAGTAGCGGCGAGTCGTTGCGGTTCGCGCCGGCTAGGACCCACCCCAGCGGCAAGCCTCCGCCGTCGACCAGTACCGAACGCTTCAGACCGCTCTTGCCTCGGTCCACCGGGCTGCGCCCGGTGTTCTGGCCACCGCCAGGGGCTTTCACGATGCAACCGTCCACCACGAGATTCTCGAGGTCCAGGCCGATGGCCGCGTCGTAGGCATCCAGCGACAGCTGGTGCAGCCGCTCGAAGACACCGACGGCGATCCATTCATCCCGTCGGGCCCTCATCGTGGTTGCCGAGCAGGTGGGGTCGGCGTGCTGCTGGTAGGTGCCTCCCAGTACGAGGCGGGCGAGGAGCTTGTCGAACACGACCCGGTCGGGTATGCGGGGACGGTGGCAGCCCAACGGATGAGCGGCCGCGTCCCGCTTGGGCAGGGGGGCTTGGAACTGGTCCCACAACGGGTCTGTGATGGATGAGGGCAGGACGGGCATGTGACCTTCGCTCGGCCGGAGAGGACGTTGACCAGCAAGTCCCGCCGGGGTGTGCCGCCTTGGCAGTCAGGGCGGCACACTCCGGCGAGGCGAAGGTCACCCGGCTTGTTTCTGCAGGTCCGCTGTGGGAACTGGCGAGGACATGCGCCAGGCCACGACCGCACCGGTCACGAGTCCCGCAGCGGCCAGCAGGGTGGCGACCAGGAACGGATCGAGGGAATGCAGGGTCGGAGCGAACCCGATCCCGACGCAGACCGCTACCCCGGTCGCGCCGCCCAGCTGATCAGCCGCACGCTGGGCGCCCGAGGCGATTCCGGCGTCGGCCTCGGTGACGCCGCTGACCGCGACGTACTGCAGCCCCACGATGCCGAACCCCATCCCGGCCGCGATCAGGAGCATGGCCGGGATCATCGCCACCCCGCCTGCCTCCAGGACCGCGACGATCGCGATCGCGGCCATCGCGGCCGCGGTGAACCCGATGCCGGCAAGCACACACGCGCGTGCCCCCCAGCGGCCCAGCAGACGCGGCACGAGCATGGAGAACACGATCAACGAGACCGCCAGAGGCAGCATCGTCAGGCCCGCGCCGAGCGGGCCGATGCCCAACCGTTCCTGCAGATAGAAGGTGAACAGCAAAAACGAGGTCGACAACGCCCCACTCAGCAGCATCGTGGTCAGGTTGGCCGCCACACGCGTGCGGTTGACGAAGAAGCTCAGCGGCAGCAGCGGGTTACGTGAGCGTGCCTCGACCCGCACGAACCCGGCCCCGGCGGCCACCGCCCCGGCCAGCGCCAGCGCCACCAGCCATGCGGACGTCCCGGGTTCGCCGGCCTCGACCACACCGAAGGTGAACAGCAGCGGGCAGGCGGTCAGCAGCAGCGCGCCGGGAAGGTCCAGCGGCAAGGAGTCCTTGGCCGCGGGCCGGTCGCCCTCGACCAGGAAGACGGCTGCCAGCAGTACGACCAGGACGAACGGAACCGAGATCAGGAAGATCCACCGCCACCCCAGATGGGCGGTGAGGATTCCGGACAGGACGAACCCGAGTACGAGACCGCAGCTTGCCACGGCGCCCCACACGCTCAAAGCCCTCGACCGACGCGGACCTTCGGGGAACATCAGGACGATGGTGGCCATCGCGGCAGGCAGCGCGATGGCCTCACCGGCCCCCTGCAGCAGGCGCGCGACCACCAGCAGGGAAAACGTGGGGGCCAGGCCCGCCAGCAGGGACGCGGCGCCGAACAGGCCGGTACCGAGCAGCAGCACGCGCCGCCGCCCGAACAGGTCGCCCAGTCGGCCGCCGAGCATCAGCATGCCGCCACCGGCGACCGTGTACCCGACCACGACCCAGGTCAGGGCGTGCCCATCAACGTCGAAGTCGGCGCCGATCGAGGGCAGGGCGATGTTGACCACGGTCACGTCGACCGCGATGAAGAACTGCAGCATGGATCGCGCACAGCACCAGCCATGCGCGTGCAGGGGACGGGCTGTGCCCGCGGGAAGAAAGGACGCCTGGGAACATCAGGTGCTCCGTTGCTCAGAGGAAGCTCTGAGCAGCACGAACGTGCCGCTCCGGTCTGATCACGAAGCGGCTGGACGCTCAAAGGGTGTGAGTCGAACGCCCCGCCGCTAGCGGGGCGTCCTGGTCACTGCGGCACAAGAGGCCGCACACGAGGCAGCAGACATGCCACGAACGCTACCAGGGAGGGTGCATCCAGGTCAGACATCCGCCTGGTGCCGCACGCCCTCACTCGCAGGCCTGTTCGCCGGAGCTCCCGGGCACAGGAAGTCCGTCGTTGTGAAACACCTATCCGCGCGATCTCTTAGCTTGACTCTGTCGGGGATCTTGGAGTTTCCCGGTGCGGCAGCATGGTCAACGGGCATGCTCGGGTGGTTCCGATGACCGATACAGCTGTCGAG
>NZ_JBIWKI010000119.1:0-3948 GCF_044765565.1 Streptomyces sp. NPDC102437
CACACCCCCAACTGGACCACCTACTACAACCACCCCAAAACCCACCACACCCCCCTCCCCACCTACCCCTTCCAACACCACACCTACTGGCTCAATAACCAACCGCGCGACGCTGTTGACCTCAGCGAGGCAGGCCTCGTCGGCGCGGACCATCCTTTACTGAAGGCGGCGGTTGTGCTGCCTTCTTCAGGCCGGACTCTGCTGACCGGGAAGGTCGGGCTGAAGTCCCACCCCTGGCTCGCCGATCACGTGGTGATGGGAACTGCGTTGCTCCCAGGCACAGCCTTCGTCGAACTCGCCCTTTATGCCGGCTCGCGCGCAGGGCTGCCCCACCTGTCCGAGCTCACGCTTGAGGCCCCACTCGTGCTGGATGAGGAAGCGGCCTCGTATCTGCACATCGAGGTCAGCGGCGCGGAGGAATCGGACAGGCGCAAGGTGGAAGTGTTTTCCCGCAGGGAGGATGCGGAGCCCGACGCTCCTTGGACTCGGCACTGTGCTGGCGTGTTGACCACCGAGGCTGAGGTGACGGGGGCGCCTGCTACGGAAGAGCAGTGGCCGCCTGGCGATGCCGCGCCTATCGATCTTGTCGATTTCTACGTCACGGTAGCCGAATCCGGTATCAGCTATGGTCCCGCATTCCGTGGTCTGCAGGCGGCCTGGCGACGGGGTGACGAGGTCTTCGCCGAAATCAGCGTAGGAAAGCAGGGCGAGGCGGATGGGTTCCTGCTGCACCCGGCCTTGTTCGACGCCGCGCTGCACACGACCTGGGTAGGCGGCACCGTGCAGGGCACGGGCTCCGGGCACGATGGCGGCGCAGCAAGCATGCCGTTCACGTGGACGGATGTGTCCCTGCGCCTTCGGCGGGCAACGGAGCTGCGTGTGCGTCTGAAGCCGCGGGGCGCCAGTACGTTCGCTCTCGATTTGTCGGACGGGACCGGCGTCCCGGTCGCGTCGATTTCCTCTCTTGTGAGCCGCCCGGTCTCCGGTGAGCTGTTGCGGCAGGCCCGCAGCTCACAGGGGGCCTCCTCACTGAGCCTGGAGTGGCAGGCCATCTCGTCGCTTCCGGTCTCTCCGGCCGCTCAGTCGGCGGGCGAGCTGGAGCAGTACGTCACTGTCGACGGCGGGGAGCCGACGGCTCTGCCTGACCTCCTGCGTAATGCGTCTCCGCTGCCCGACACCGTCCTGCTGCCCGTGACCTCAGTGTTGGACGACGGCAACGATCTCTCCGTGTCGTCCCGTCTCGCGGCCGAGCGGATCCTTGGCCATGTACAGAGTTGGCTGGCAGATCCGGGTTCGGCGAACTCACGCCTGGTTGTTGTGACACGTGGTGCGGCTTCGGCCGGCACGGCCGAGGAGTCATTGACCGCGCTGTCCTTGGGAGAGATGAGGGAGCGGTTGTCCGGCGCTGCGGTCTGGGGGCTGCTGCGTTCGGTCCAACTGGAGCATCCCGGGTGTGTGGTGCTGGTGGATACCGATGGTTCCCCGGCGTCCGACGACGCACTGTCATTTGCTGTCTCCTCGAACGAGCCGCAGTTGGCACTGCGTGGGGGCAGCGCATACGTCCCCCGGCTCGTTCAGGCCGAGGTCACCTCCCCTGTCGATGGGCCCGACTTGGGATCGGGCACGGTACTGGTGACCGGCGCTTCCGGGGCCCTGGGAAGTCTGTTCTCCCGGCACTTGGTTGAATCGTGCGCAGTGCGTCGACTGCTGCTGGTGAGCCGCCGCGGCGCGGCTGCTCCTGGTGCCGAAGCCTTGGCGACGACACTGCGTGGACTCGGCGCGACCGTGGAGTTCGCGGCCTGTGATATCTCGGACCGCCAAGCGCTGGCCGAGGTGCTGGCGTCCGTACCGGAGGAGTTTCCTCTGTCGGGCGTGGTGCACTGTGCCGGTGTCACGGACGACGCGGCTCTCGCCGGGCAGTCGGCCGGGCGGCTGGAGACCGTGTTCGGACCGAAGTCCGACGCAGCCTGGTATCTGCACGAGCTGACGCGCGAGCTCGACCTTTCCGCCTTCGTTCTGTTCTCGTCGGCGGCCGGCGTACTGGGCTCTGCGGGTCAGGCCAACTACGCAGCAGCCAACGCATTCGTAGACGCGCTCGCAGAGCTTCGGCAAGCTCAAGGCCTTACGGCCCTCTCCCTGGCGTGGGGTCTGTGGGACGTCGCCGAGGGAATGGCCGGGGAACTGGGTATAGCCGACCGCCGCCGCCTGGCCCGTACAGGGGTCGTACCGATCTTGCCAGAACAGGGACGGGCGATGTTCGACGCAGCGTCGGCAGCCGATACGGCTGTACTCGTGCCGCTCGCCGTGGACAAGGCGGTTCTCCGTGCCGCAGCGACTGCATCGTCCGGTCCCGCCGGTGGGCGCACGCCGGTCCGGGGTATCCCCGCGGTGCTGCGGAGTTTCCTTCCCGCGGAAGCTGTCTCCGGGCAGTCCTCCACGGCTTCGGATGATCCGGCCTCGGGGCAGCACGAGGCAGCGGGCCAGCTGACTGAGCGCCTGCAGGGATTGAGCTCTGACGAGCGCAAGGAGGTACTCCTCGACGTGGTCCGCACCGAGGCCGCGACTGCCTTGGGTCACGCCTCCGCGGCGGCGCTCGACATCCGAAGGGGCTTCCTGGATCTGGGCTTCGACTCCTTGACGGCCGTCGAACTAAGGAACCGGATCAATGCTTTGTCCGGTCTGTCGCTGCCCGCGACCGTCGTCTTCGACCACCCTTCACCCGACGCGCTTGCCGACCATTTGGTCACCGAGCTTCCGGTGAGTATCAGGGACGGTGGGCCAGGTTCCGTGAACGGCGGGGCTGGCTCGGTCCTCGAGGAACTGGACCGTCTGGAAGCCGCCCTGGCCGCCCAGGACGGCACGGCAAAGCTTCAGGCCTCGGATCAAGCGCTTGTGACTCAACGCCTCACGGCGCTGCTGGGCGAGTGGAAGCGGCTCGCGGAGACGACCGGCAGCGATATGGCAGGCAACACGGTCCCATCTGCCCGCCACGACGCGTCTCGGACATCTGGTTCCCCCCGGGCGACGAGTCCAGCTGACGCCGCATTCGACCCGGCCACACCTGATGAGCTGCTGGATTACATCGACCAGAACTTCTGAATCTTCGAGTCTTCCGGGCCTGCCCCGGCAGGCCCGGAACCTGACCTCTCCCCCACTCGACTGATGTACAGGTGAGATTCCATGGCGCGCGAAGAAGAGCTGTTCCATTACTTGAAGCGGGTCACCGCAGATCTCCAGCAGACGCGTCTTCGCTTGGAGGACGCCGAGAGCCGGGACCGTGAGCCAATAGCCATCGTGGCGATGAGCTGCCGTTACCCGGGAGGAGTCAACAACCCGGAAGAACTGTGGCAGTTACTGTCAGCCGGTGGCGACGCGGTATCCGGGTTCCCGGACAACCGGGGCTGGCCTCTGGCTGAACTTTTCAACGACGACGCCGACGCCTCGGGTTCCTCATACGTACGTGAGGGCGGGTTTCTGCACGATGCGGCGGACTTCGACCCCGACTTCTTCGGAATCTCACCGCGCGAGGCCCTGGCCATGGACCCCCAGCAGCGCCTCCTGCTCGAAGCCTCCTGGGAAGCCTTCGAACGCGCCGGCATCGACCCCACCACCCTGCGCGGCAGCCGCACCGGCGTCTTCGCCGGCGTCATGTACAACGACTACGCCGCACGCTTCACCCAGGCACCGCAAGAAGTCGAGGGCTACCTCGGCAACGGCAGCGCCGGCAGCATCGCCTCCGGCCGCATCTCCTACACTTTCGGCCTCGAAGGCCCTGCCGTGACGATCGATACCGCGTGCTCCTCATCCCTGGTGGCCCTGCACCTCGCATGTCAGTCCCTGCGCCGCGGCGAGAGCACCATGGCCCTGGCCGGCGGCGTCACCGTCATGTCCACCCCCACCACCTTCATCGAATTCAGCCGGCAGCGCGGGCTGGCCGCTGACGGACGC
>NZ_JBIWKI010000120.1:0-3763 GCF_044765565.1 Streptomyces sp. NPDC102437
TGGCGGATGACGCGTTGTTGGGAGGGGCCGTTGGGGGCGGTCAGGCCGTTGGAGGCGCCGTCCTGGTTGACGGCGGAACCGCGGACCACGGCCAGGACCGGGTGTCCGTTGCGGCGGGCGTCGGAGAGGCGTTCGACCAGGAGGATGCCGACGCCTTCGCCCCAGCCGGTGCCGTCGGCGTCGGCGGAGAAGGCCTTGCAGCGTCCGTCAGCGGCCAGCCCGCGCTGCCGGCTGAATTCGATGAAGGTGGTGGGGGTGGACATGACGGTGACGCCGCCGGCCAGGGCCATGGTGCATTCGCCGTTGCGCAGGGACTGGGCGGCCATGTGCAGGGCCACCAGGGACGACGAGCACGCCGTATCGATCGTCACCGCCGGACCCTCGAGACCGAAGGAATAGGCCACCCGACCCGAAGCCACACTGCCCGCGCTCCCGTTGATCAGATAGCCCTCGACATCCTCTGGGACGCTGATCAGACGGGAACCGTAGTCGTGGTACATGACGCCGGCGAAGACACCGGTGCGGCTGCCGCGCAGGGCGGCGGGATCGATGCCCGCGCGTTCGATCGCTTCCCAGGAGGCTTCGAGCAGGAGGCGCTGCTGGGGGTCCATGGCCAGGGCCTCGCGCGGCGAGATCCCGAAGAAGTCCGCATCGAACTCCGCGGCGTCGTACAAGAAGCTTCCTGCCGCAGTACTGAACGTTCCCGGGCGGCCAGTGTGGGGGTCATAGAGCTCGTCCAGGTGCCAGCCGCGGTTTCGTGGCATGTGTGACACGGTGTCACCGGAACCTGCGATCAACTGCCACAGCGCTTCGGGCGAGTCGCTTCCACCAGGGAAGCGGCAGCTCATGGACACGATGACGACAGGGTCGTTCTCGACGACTCCGCTCGCTGACTGCGCCTGGGCCAAAGCGGCGCCGTCGGCTTCGGCCCCGTACAGCTCGCCGCGCAGGTACCGGGCAAGGGACTCGGAGTTCGGGTGATCGAAGACGAGTGTGGCAGGAAGGCGGAGCCCCGTCTTCGAGTTCAGACGGTTGCGCAGCTCGACACTCGCCAGCGAGTCGAAGCCGAGGTCCTTGAACGCGCGTGTTGCGGGTACCGCCTCAGCGGAGTCGAAGCCGAGTACCGCCGCGGCGCCTTCCCTGATCAGGCCGAGAAGTACGCTCTCCTGCTGCTCGGCAGGGACCTCTGCGAGGGGATGGGCTGCAGCGCGCTCGGCCGGCTCGGTTCCCGATTCTGTCTTGGACACAGTGCCACGGTGGACACGGGGCTTGACCAAGCCGCGGAGCAGAGGAGGAACGGTAGATGTTCCGGCCGCCGTTCCCGCTGTGAGCACAGCGGTGTCGAGGCGCATCGGCAGCAACTCGGCCTGTGCTGGTCCTTCGTTGAGACTCATCGAGCGTGCTGCGGCACACGCGGTGTCAAAGAGTGAGAGCGCCGCCTCGGTGGGCAGCGCGCCGATCCCGAGCCTCGCGAGGCGCCGCAGGGCGGTGGTGCTCATGCCGCCTGTCAGGGAACTGCGTTCCTCCCACAGTCCCCAGGCCAGGGATACGGCCGTCCCGCCGTTCTGTCGACGGTGACGGGCCAGGGAGTCGAGGAAGGCGTTGGCGCCGGCGTAGTTTGCCTGCCCGGCCGAGCCGAGTACGCCCGCTGCGGATGAGAACAAGACGAAGGCGTCGAGGTCCATGTCTCGTGTCAGTTCATGCAGGTGGACGGCTGCGTCGACCTTCGGGCGCATGACTGTTTCAAGTCGCTCCGGGGTGAGGGAATTGATGACTCCGTCGTCCAGCACGCCCGCCGCATGCATAACGGCAGTCAACGGTCGGTCGGTCGGCAGGTGCTCCAAGAGGGCCTGGAGTTCGTCACGGTCGGAGGCGTCACAGGCGATGACCTCTGCGTGAGCGCCCTTGGCTCGAAGCTCTGCGAGGAACTCCTCACTGCCTTGTGCCTGGAGGCCGTGCCTGCTGATGAGCATCAGGTGGCGCACGTTGTGCTGTTCCACCAGATGGCGGGCCACCGTGCGGCCGAGGGTGCCGGTACCACCGGTGATCAGGACTGTGCCGTCCGCGGAGAACGTGCCACGACCACTGTCTTGGGACGAATCCGACGGAGTCGCGGGAGCTGTACGGGCCAGTCGAGGGACCAGTACCGAGCCCTCACGTATCGCGAACTGAGCCTCCCCCTGGAGAGCGGTGTCAAGAAGAGCGCGATACGAGTCGGGCGTGCCATCAACGTCTGCAAGCACGAACCGATCGGGTGTCTCGGTCTGCGCGGAGCGCACCAGACCCCAGGAGAGTGCGCTGCCGTCAGGTGTCGGATCGTCGTAACTGGTGCGGACGGCTCCGTGAGTGACCAGAACGAGTCGGGATTTCTCCAGCCGGGCCTCGGCGAGCCACTCCTGGACGAGCTGCAGCGTGTGACGTGCCTCGGCGTGAGCCGAGGAAATCGAAGGACTGCCACCGGACTCCGCCTCAAGGAATGCGAAGACGAGCGATGGCACCGGGGCCGACCCCTCGTCCAGATGTGATGTCAGCGACGCGAGATCCGCGTGCAAGTCCAGGTGCCCGGACGCGCTGAGGGCCTCGTACCCGGAAAGGTATCCCCTCGACTCGCTGGCCGTTCCGCCTGCCCGCACGGCAGCGATGGGACGGTCCGCGTCGTGAGCCGCGTCCGGTGAGGTAACAGGGGTGGCGACGGGGAGCCAGTCGATGTGGAAGAGGGCGTCCTGATGCGCGGAACGCAACACAGCGAGCGCCGAGAGATCCGCAGGGCGCAACGTGAGGCCCTCCGCTGTGGCCACGGGGAGTCCGCTGGTGGTCGTGATTTCGATCCTCGCCTGGTCATGGCTCAGCCAGCTGAGCCAGACGCGCACGCGGTCGGCCCCGGTGGCGTACACCGTGAAGTCGCGCCACGAGAACGGCAGTAGCGACGGCTCCTCGCCGCGTGCCAGGGCCGAGAGAAGTACAGCCTGCGACGCCGCGTCCAGGAGAGCGGGGTGCAAGGCGAAGTCGTCACCTGCCAACTGCTCCAGGTCGGGCAGAGCGACCTCCGTGAGGAGGTCGTCCTCGAATTCCCAGGCAGCACGCAGTCCTTGGAACGCAGGCCCATAGACATACCCGTGACCGGCGAGTTCCTCGTACACGGAGTCGAGCGGCACTGATGTGGCGCCGGCGGGCGGCCACTCGTCGTTCCGCCCCGCTGCTTGCGGAGCGGGGCTGGCACTGCTGGGCACACGAGAGAGGACACCGGTGGCGTGCAGGGACCAAGTGACGTCGTCGGGCGCGTCCTCTGCGCGTGCGTACACCTTCAATGTGCGGCGTCCGGCATCGTCCTGCGGCGCAACGCGGACCTGGAGCTGGACTCCTCCGTCATCAGGCAGAGAGAGGGGTGCTTGGAGGGTGAGATCCTCGACGGTGTCGAATCCGGCTTCATCACCGGCACGCACTGCTATCTCCAGGAACACTGTGCCTGGAAGCAGTGGAACTCCGTTCACGATGTGATCGGCGAGCCACGGGTGCGTGCTGAACGAAATCCGTCCGGTGAGGAGCAGTTCTTGCTCGCCGCCGTCCGCTTTGCCCTCGGCGAGGACGAGCGAGGAAGCAAGGAACGGATGCTCAAGGGTGTTCTGCCCGGCCGCGGCCATGTCGAAGTCGGCCGAAGGAGGCGTCTCGATCCAGTGGCGGGTGCGTTGGAAGGCGTAGGTGGGGAGGGGGGTGTGGTGTGGGGTGGTGTGGGTGTAGAGGGTGTGCCAGTTGACGGGGAGGC
>NZ_JBIWKI010000121.1:0-3732 GCF_044765565.1 Streptomyces sp. NPDC102437
AGGCCCTGCTTTCATTCCCCGGCCACGAGCCGATCACTCAACCGGGCACCCAAGTTCGACCCGCAACCGAACCTCTCGGTACGACAACGGCTTCTGAGATACCGAGTGCCCGTCTGCCTCGCCCAACTGACTTCTGACTTGCGCCTCGTAGAGCATCTGCGTCCGGATCCAGGCTTGCTGGAAGGACTGAGCCGCACTGCCGTCGGTACCTGTAAAAGCCTTCGCCCGTGCCGCCGCCCGGATGATGAGGTGGCACGGTGATGAACCACGATGAGACCGCGACCGTCCGACCGTTGACGCTGGTTTGGGTGAGTCGGCACCTGGAGGCTGGCGAACGGATCGTCAGAGCCGAGGCGCTGCACGGCGGCATCACCGCCGAGATGCGGAGGCTGATCATCGGCACACGGGACGGAGGCACCCATGACCTGGTGCTGCGGAGCTACGTCGACCCGTTTTACATGGAGAACGCCGAGGACGGGCTGATTGGGGAGGCCGGCGCTCTGACCTTGCTCGCGGGGACCGGCCTGCCGGCTCCTTCGCTGGTCGCGGTTGATCCGACCGCCGCGCAGTGCGAGTATCCGTCGCTCCTGATGACCCATCTGGCAGGCCGGACGGTCCTTGACGATATGGGAGTGGAGGCGCGTGTGCGCCTGCTGGCCCGTCAACTTGTTGCGATCCACGCGGTGTACCCCGCTGAGCGGCCCCGGGAATACACGACGTTGACGACCGCCGACACCGTCGTGGTTCCCAAGGGCGCCGACGCGGCCGTATGGGCCGCGGCTATCGAAGTGATCCGCAGACCCGCGCCACCTTATGAAGGGCGCTTCCTGCACCGAGACTTCCAACCCGGCAACGTGCTGTTCGACGTGGCGCCTTCGAACCCGGAAGGCGCTCGGATCACCGGTGTCATCGACTGGGCAGGAGCCTCCTGGGGCCCGGCCGATCTCGATGTGGCGCACTGCTCCGTCAATCTCGCGCTGCTGCACGGCCCGGCTTGGGGGCTGCGGTTCGCCGAGGCGTACGAAGAGGCCGGCGGTGTGCTGGCTGCGAGCGTGAGCGAGCGGCTGTACTGGCGGGTGCGGGACGCGCTGGCCGCCTCGGAGGAAGTGCAGTCGGTGTCGCAGCCGTGGCGGGAGGCCGGGAGAACAGAGCTGACGACGCGAGCTGTGGAGGAGCGGCTGGATGCCTATGTCACCGCCCTGATGGACGCGCCGGGCTGACACGCGAGACACAGGGGCAGTTGCCCGAGATTGAGCGAGACGTACAGCCCGATGCCTCACATCGACCGAGACTGCTTCGGCTTCAGAGAGACAGGACATTCGCCGCGCAGATTGATCGGGACTCGATCACTTCGCCGAGCAGATCCAGCGGGAAACCCCCACAAGCACTGGGAACGGACAGTCGCACGCGCGGCTGCTTCAAGGGACTGCTGCACGGATAAGTGACACCTGACCTGGCTTGCTGAGAGGCGGCCTGGAAGGATGTTGCAGTGCCCAAGCCGTATCCGAAGGAGTTCCGCGAGGACGTTGTGCGGGTCGCGCGCAACCGTGAACCCGGCGTCACGCTGGAACAGATCGCCGCCGACTTCGGCGTCCACCCGATCACGCTGTCGAAGTGGCTGCGCCGTGCCAACACCGATGACGGCGGCAGGCCCGCGACAGCGTCGGGTGAGTCGGCCGAGCTGCGCGAGGCCCGCAAGCGCATCCGGCTGCTGGAGCAGGAGAACGAGGTTCTGCGCAGGGCTGCGGCGTATCTGTCGCAGGCGAACCTGCCGTCAAAATGATGTACCCGCTCGTCCGCGAGCTGGCCGCCGCCGCTGCCCCTCACCGGGTGCCGGTGGCGGTGACGTGCCGGGTGCTCGGGCTGGCCCGCCAGCCCTACTACCGGTGGCTGGCCTCACCGGTCACCGTTTCCGAGCTCGCCGGGGGGCGTTGTCACGTTGGTGGGATGTTGATCGATTGAGGGCGCGTCAGGGCGTGTAGCGGTCTGGGCGGGGGCCTGGGTCACGCTGTGGTGGGCGGGGTAGTGGCGCCGGTGATCTGGTCCCAGATCACGAAGCGGGTGGTCATCTCGGCGCGGTATTCGGTGGCGGTCATCAGGTGGCGGCGGGGCCGGAAGTGGGGTGAGATGCCACTGAACGCGGCCAGGAACCGCTGCGCTCCGCCGAGGGCTTGTAAAGAATCAATGTGGTGATTCGGCCTTCTGCAGAGCGTTTTCGGGTGGTGCGACGGAGGCGAGGAGGTCCGCTGCGGTGCGGAAGGGCGTGGCCGGTGTCGGGAGGTGGCCGTCTTCTTCCAGGAGGGGGCGGAGGTCACGGAAGATGGTGCCGATGGTCTGCGGGGTGACGTCGAAGAGGTCGGCGAGTACCTGTCGGGTGCATACGGTGCGCTGGTGGAGGACTGCGATCAGGATGCGTTCCGCGTGGAGGATCTTCTGGTGGAAGGCGCCTCCGTTCGTCCCGGGCTGGCGCGGCCCGCCGCGCCGCTGGTAACGGCGCCGTTCCCGCAGGGCCGTATACCTCACCAGCAGCCGATCGGTCAGTTTCTGCAGGTCCTCGCGGCTCATGCCGGTCAGTGACGGGTCGGACAGCACCGTGGAGATGTCCGACCGCCGGGGCGGGGTGGCGGAGCCAGTCCGTACGAAGGCAAGGACCTCCTGCGCCTGGGTGAAGTGCAAGGCGGTGGGGGTGATGGCGTAGTGGTGTTCGTCCAGCACAGACCGGGTCTCCCTGATTGCCTGGCCGATCGCCGGCGGGGTGACCTGGAGGATCTCGGCCAGGACTTTCTGGGCGCACACCTGCCGCAGATGCAGGACGGTGATCAGGAGGCGGTGCCTGGCCGAGAGCAGGGACCGGCCGTGGGCTCCCGGGACCTGGCGGCGTTTCCCGCCGCGCTGCTGGTGGCGGAGTTCTTCGCGCGTGCGGCCTGGGCGGGGGCCAGGTGCCGGGCCATCGCGTCCAGTTCTTCGTGGCTCATCCCGGTCAGGCGCGGGTCGGACAGCAGCTCAAGGGCCGCCGCCCGCTCCAGCAGCGGGGCCTTCCCGGGAGCCGCCGGGACGGTGGGCTTGTCCGCGGGGCGGATGGTGTAGTTCCAGGTGCCGCGCTCGGTGTGCGGCTCGAGGGGAAGTGCCTTCATGCGGTCGGTGCCGACCGTGACGCCGGTGGGATAGGCGCCGGTGTCCAGGGCGGCCTCGACCCGTAGCCCGGTGCGGGTCCGGGTTGAGGCGATGGTCTGGACGACGACTTCGTGGCTGGTCAGCGGCCGGCCGCGCCAGTTCATCGTGATGTGGGAGAACAGCCGGTGCTCAATTTTATTCCATTTTGAAGCACCCGGCGGAAAGTGACACACCGTAATCTTCAGGCCCGTCTCGGCGGCCAGCGCGGCCAGTTCGGCCTTCCAGACCCGGCTGCGGTAACCGTTGGAGCCGCCCGCGTCCGCGGTGATCAGCAGCCGGGTGGCCTGCGGGTAGTCGTCCCGTCCGCGAGCCTGCCACCAACGGCGGATGGAAGCGACCGCGAAGGCGGCCGTGTCGTGGTCGCACCCGACGTTGACCCAGCCGGTATCGGCGGTGAGGTCGTAGACACCGTAGGGAATGGCCTGCTCGGCGTCGGGCCGGGCACAGAAGAAGAAGCTGTGGTCGGGCCTTGACCCCGAATCCTGGACACGAGTTATGCGGCTGGTGCCAGCGTAGTTGGTGTGTGTTGGAGGGCGTTCTCGAAGGCGATCGGTGATC
>NZ_JBIWKI010000122.1:0-3724 GCF_044765565.1 Streptomyces sp. NPDC102437
GGGTGGTTTTCCAGGTGGTCGGCCAGGCGCGCGGCGACCTGTTGCAGGGCCTGAGGGTTCCGGGCGGACAACACCCAGGGCACCAACGCGAGTTCGGACGCGGTGCCCGCACCGGTGCCGGCATCCGGTTTCCCGGCCGCCCCGTCCAGCGCCTCTTCGGGCGCCTCTTCGAGGATCACATGCGCATTCGTCCCGCTGACGCCGAACGCAGACACACCCGCGCGTCGCGTTCGCTCCGTAACGGAGGGCCATTCCCGGTCCTCAGACAGCAGTGACACAGCACCTGCAGCCCATTCCACGTGTTGTGTCGGTTCGCCGATGTGCAGGGTCTTGGGAAGCGTGCCGTGGCGCATGGCCATGACCATTTTGATCACGCCGGCGAGACCAGCCGCTGACTGCGTGTGGCCGATGTTGGACTTAACCGTCCCTAGCCACAGGGGCCGGTCGGTGTCGCGGTTTTGGCCGTAGGTGGCCAGGAGGGCCTGGGCCTCGATGGGGTCGCCGAGGCGGGTGCCGGTGCCGTGGGCTTCGACGGCGTCGATGTCGGCGGGTTCGAGGCCGGCGTTGGCCAGGGCCTGGCGGATGACGCGTTGTTGGGAGGGGCCGTTGGGGGCGGTCAGGCCGTTGGAGGCGCCGTCCTGGTTGACGGCGGAACCGCGCACCACGGCCAGCACGGGATGCCCGTTGCGCCGGGCGTCCGACAAGCGTTCCATGACGACCACGCCGACGCCTTCGCCCCAGCCGGTGCCGTCGGCGTCGGCGGCGAAGGCCTTGCAACGTCCGTCAGCGGCCAGCCCGCGCTGCCGGCTGAACTCGATAAAGGCCGAAGGGGTGGCCATGACGGTCACACCGCCCACCAGGGCCATGGTGCATTCGCCGTTGCGCAGTGCCTGGGCGGCCATGTGCAGGGCCACCAGGGACGACGAGCACGCCGTATCGATCGTCACCGCCGGACCCTCGAGACCGAAGGAATAGGAGATGCGACCGGACAGAACAGCGGTGGCCGTGCCGGTGAGAAGGAATCCCTCGGTGCCCTCTGCGCCTTCCGATCCGTGCCCCGCCGAAGTCGTGCCTGTGCCGTAGTAGGACGTAGCAGCACCGATGAAGACACCTGTTCTGCTCTCGCGCAGGTCGTCGGCGGCGATGCCAGCGCGTTCGAACGCTTCCCAGGAGGCTTCGAGCAGGAGGCGCTGCTGGGGGTCCATGGCCAGGGCCTCGCGCGGAGAGATCCCGAAGAAGTCCGCATCGAACTCCGCCACATCGGTGACGAAGGAGCCCTCTCGTGTGTACGAGGTGCCGGGCCGGTTCAGCTGCGGGTCGTAGAGACGGTCTAGGTCCCAGCCGCGATCGCCAGGAAATTCCGACACCGCGTCACGGCCCTCGGCGATCAGGGACCACAGTTGTTCGGGGGAGTTGGCGGCGCCAGGGAAGCGGCAACTCATGGACACGATGACCAGGGGATCGCCATCAGCGTCTTCAGCTGCCGAACTGAGGGATCCGTCTGGTGATCGCTTCTTCTCGGCTTCGGTGAGGGCCCCGGCGGAGGTGTTTTCCCCCAGGAGTGCAGTCTTCAGGTGAGCGACCAGGGACTGCGGTGAGGGATGGTCGAAAACCAGAGTGGTGGGCAACAGCAGGCCGGTAGCGGACTTCAGCCGGTTGCGGAGCTGAACGGCAGTCAGTGAGTCGAAGCCGAGGTCCTTGAAGGCGCGGTTCGGAGCCACGGAGTCTGAGCCTGAATGCCCCAGGACGGCCGCGGCTTCGGCACGTACGAGATCAAGCAGAACGCGGTCCTGCTCGCTAGCGGAGAGAGAGGCCAGGCGCTGATGCAGATCGTCGCTCCGTGCGCCCGTCTGTGAGGCGGCTTTCGGCGCGCTGCCGGGCGCGGGTAGATCACCGTCCAGTGCCGCGCGGGCTTCGGCGAGATCGGATAGCAGCGGTCGACGGCGGGCTGCGCTCAACGTCGGCGCGAAGATCCCCCAGTCGACGTCGGCCACGGTCACGGTCGTCTCATCGAGGCCGAGAGCGTGTCGCAGTGCCTCGACAGCCTGGGCGGGCTCCATGGCCGGAAGCCCCAGGCGCCGCAGCCGTTCTTCGGCCGCTCCCTGGGCTGCCATGCCGCCACCACCCCAGGTGCCCCAAGCTACGGACAGGGCGTGCTGGCCTCGTGCGCGGCGGTACTGGGCGAGGGCATCGAGGTAGGCGTTGGCGGCCGCGTATGCGCCCTGGCCGCCGCCTCCCCATACGCCGGCTCCGGAGGAGAACAGAACGAAGGCGTCCAGTTCACGGTCCTGGAAGACATGGTCCAGGTGACGGGCACCAAGAGATTTCGCGGCGCACGTCTGTGCCAGGGCTTCCGCATCGGCGTCCACCAAAGAGGCCGCGGTACCGACCCCTGCCGCGTGGAACACCGCCCTGACGGGCGTGCCGGCCTCGTCCAACGAGGCGATGAGAGCGGAGAGATCGTCACGGTCGGCGACGTCGCAGCCATGTATCTCTATCTTCCCGTCCGGGCCGACAAGCCCGTGCAACTCGGTTCTCAGCTCATCTGCCCCGGGGGCTCCAGCGCCGCGGCGGCTGACGAGAACCAAGTGCTTGATGCCAGATCGTGCGAGCCAGCGCGCGACGTGGGCGCCCAGGGCCCCCGTTCCGCCGGTGATCAGTGCAGGGCCGTCCGAGCTCCAAGAGCCTGCCTCGGGGGGAGGTGAGACAGGAGCGGCGCGGGTCAGACGGCGTACGAAGATGCCCGAGGGACGCAGCGCGAACTGGTCCTCCCTCGGCGAGGCACCCGTCATGAGAGTGCGTGTGGCGTCCGCCAGCACGTGTACCAGGCGCGCTAGCGTGCGGGGGTCGGGCTCCTCGGGCAAGTCGATGAGCCCGCCCCACCACTCCGGGTGCTCAAGCGCGGCCACTTGTCCGAGGCCCCAGACGTGGGCCTGGTCGGCATGGCGGATCCGGTCGGCGCGGCCTACAGACACTGCGCCAGACGTCACACACCACAGGGGAGCGGTGAGCCCGGTGTCCGCCATGGCCTGGACCAGCCCGAGCGTGGCTGCTGTGCCGGCGAGAGGGGTCTGCTGGGGCTCTTCCGGCCCCTGCGTGGACTCGCCGTTCAGTGCAAGGAAGGAGAGAACGCCGTCTGGCCGTTCACCGTCCTGCCGTGCTTCCGCTTCGAGCAGCCGCGTGAGGGACTCGCGGTTGGAGGCCAGGTCTGCGTCCGCACTGATCTGGCTGATCTGTGCGCCCCCGTCGGCCAGGGCGCGCATCACTGCCGAGGTCCAGGGGTGGTCGTCGGATCCGGCCGGCGTGACGACGAGCCAGCGACCGGTGACATCAGAGGAACCGGAGCGGGACAGTACGGAGTCGTAGGCCTGTGGACGCCAACCGACGTGGTATCGCCAGGCGTCGATGGCCGCACGGGTCACCTGTTCACGCCGCCAGCCCGACAGCAGGGACAGCGCCGGACGCAGCATGCCGTGCGAGTCCTGCGGCTCCTGGTCGCCGAGCGAGAGCATCTCGGACAGAGCATCCAGATCTTCGCTTTCGACAGCATTCCAGAAGTCCGATTCGGCTCCGCTGGCCCTGGCGGCAGCCGGAGTCAGTGGGGGCGCACCGTTGTCTTCCGCAGTGTTGATCCAGTGGCGGGTGCGTTGGAAGGCGTAGGTGGGGAGGGGGGTGTGGTGTGGGGTGGTGTGGGTGTAGAGGGTGTGCCAGTTGACGGGGAGGC
>NZ_JBIWKI010000123.1:0-3724 GCF_044765565.1 Streptomyces sp. NPDC102437
CTCACCACGTCGTCCATCCGGGCGAGGGAGTACCCCTTGGCATCGAAGACACGGGCGGCGGCGCGCAGAATGTCCCGGCGCGTTGCCGCGCCCTTTGGTGTCAGTTGATCCACTGGCCTTCCCATGCCTCGATAGTAAATACCTTCGAGTCGGTTTTTCAAGTTGATCAAGAACCGCGTTATCCGAAGGGCCCCGGCCACGGCGAGCGGCGAACTGGAGCGCGCAGCATTACCGGTAGGGCGCGGTTCGTTGATGCCGGGAGCCGAGTAGTGGGCGGGCGAAGGCGTCGGCTCGGTAGCAGGCGCCGTTGTCGGCAACAATGCGTTCGATTCAGGTGATGCCGTGGGCGGCGTACCACGCGTGGGCGCGGTGGAGGAATCCGACGGCGGTCGCGGTCTTTTCGTCTGGCAGGGCTTCGGGGCAGGCGAGGCGGCTGTAGCCGTCGACCGCGGAGTGCAGATAGACGCAGCCGCCGCGTTCGGTCTTCTTCTTGCGCCGATCCACGGCTTTGGCTTGTCCACTGCCTCGCCCGTGAGCGCGCCAGACGCGGCCGTCGGAGATGCGGCCGACTTTCTTGGCGTCGATGTGGACCATGTGCCCGGGGCGGTGGGCTGGTGACCTTCCGCGGTTCGCGGTTGGTCTCGCCGTTGGGGTCATGAACCGGCGCCGGCTCAGGCCCAGGCTCACGAGGTGACTCGACACGGTGCGGCGACTGATGGTGATGCCGTCGTTGTTGAGTTCGAACGCGATCCCTCGCAGCCGACCACTTCTGGGTGCGGCGTAGGTCCCAATGCGGACCACCACGTCGGCATCAGTTGTTGTGGGTTGCCGGCGTGGCGCTGAGGAGTGGTCCAGGAGGCCGAGGTCGCCGTGGCGGCGGAAGCGGTTGCCCCGCTTCGACGCGCACGTGCGAGAGATTCCCATCTCTGCGGCGACGTGGGCGATCGGGCGGTGCCCGGCAACGGGCGATCAGCCGGCGCCGCCCTTCAGGAGAACAGCGGGGCATTGCGATGCGGCATGCACGGGCTTTCTGAGCAGGGGTGAGGGCTGGCGTCGACGCGGAGGGCCTCTGTTTCGGATCAGTCATCTCCGCAGTCCATGAGCCTGCCCAGGAGCTCCAAGCCCGTGCGCCAGTCACCGAGGTCGCTGTCGGAATTGATGTGGCCGTGGTTTCCGATGAAGTGGCCTTGAGCCTGCCACTGAAGCGCGAAGGCGGCGGCCGTCACGGGGTCGCAGTAGGGGTCGTCGTCGCTGGCCACCATCAGGCTCGGGCACGGCAAAGGGCGAGCGGATACGCCCAGGAACGTCGATGCGGCCTCACGTGGGAACGCCGGTCCCTGGGGGTTGGGAGGCGCGACCAGGAACGCCGCCACCGTGTCGGGTCGCGCCTGCTCCAGCCAGTGCGCAGCTGCCCAGCAGCCAAGACTGTGAGCCACCAACGCCACCTGGTTGTCACGCCGGGAAACGATCTCATAGGCAGCCTGGATCGAGGCAACCCAGTCCGGCAGGTCCGGCCTGCTCCAAGATGCCGGTGCGATCCGGACCGCTGAGGGCCTCCATCGCTTCTCCCACAAGCTCTGCCAGTGCCGCTCATCCGAACCGTCGATCCCAGGGATGATGACGTACGCGACCATTACCTACCACCCATCCAATCGCGGCCCCCGCACACCGCGGGGGCACCCTGGGGCGATTCTCGATGGATCAGCGGCAACGATCGGGCTCAGTAAGTGATCTCAAAGAAAGCGGAGGTGACAACGATGGAATCACTCGACGAGATCGACCGTGCCATCTTGGAACTGCTCCAGACCGACGGCCGGCTCACCGGAGCCGAGGTCGGACGACGAGTCGGGCTGTCCCAGCCGGCAGCCAGCGCCCGCATCCAACGCCTGGAGAAGAACGGGATCATCACCAGCTACCGTGCCGTCGTTGCCCCAGCCGCAGTCGGATTGAACATCCACGCCGTCGTCCGGCTGCGCACCACCCACGCGCAGTTGTCCCAAGCACTCGCCCTTGCCGCCCAGACTCCCGAGGTCGTCTCGACCCTACGCGTGACTGGTGAGGACTGCCTGCTGCTCGACGTGCACTGTTCTCACGCCGAACGCCTTGAACGGGTCGTGGACTCCCTCGCCCGTTACGGACCGGTCACCACCTCACTCGTCCTGCGCAGCTACCCGCCCAAGTCGTTGCCAATGGCACCGTCAACAGCGTCCTGACCCGCAGCTTCTCCGTATCCGGAGGAGTTCAGGAAGGACGCTGTCGCGCTGTACCGCGCCACGGCCGGGAAGCGGACGTACGCGGCGGTGGCCGCGGATCTCGGTATCACCGCGGAGTCGCTACGGACGTGGGTCCGCAAGGACGAGGCCCAGGCCTCGCCCGAAGGCCGCGACGGCAGCGTCAGTGCGGCGGAGGAAATGGCGCGGCTGCGGGCTGAGAACGCCCATTGGCGTGCGTCGTGGGTGGTGCCGAGTACGGCGGCGATCTGGAAGGCCAGATCCCGGTTGGGTGTGGCACCGCTGCGGGAGTTGTTCGCGCGGGTGTGCCGTCCGGTCGCCACACCGGACACTCAGGCCGCCTTCTACCGCGGCTGGCGGCTGACCGCGATCGACGGCACCACGTTCGACCTGCCTGACACGAAGGCGAACGTGGACGCCTTCGGCCGTCCGCCTCGCTCCGGGCGGGGTGAACAGGACGTCGGGTGCCCGCAGTTACGCATGGTCGGCCTGGTCGAATGCGGCACCCACGCCATCTTCGACGCCGCGATCGGAGCTCTGCGCGCCGGAGAGCAGACTCTGGCCCGGGCGGTCCTGGTGTCTCTGCGGCCGGGAATGCTGCTGCTGGCCGACCGTGGCTTCTACGGCGTGGACCTGTGGCGCAAGGCCGCAGCCACCGGGGCGGACCTGCTGTGGCGCGTTCGCAAAGACCTCGTGCTCCCCGTGGTCGAGCAGTTGGCGGACGGCTCCTACCTCACCGAGATCTTCGACCGGAACGACATCCACCACACCCGTCGCGGGGTACCGGTGCGCGCGGTGGAGTACACCATCGCCGGCCACGAGGGCTCCTACCGGCTCATCACCACGATCCTCGACCCCGGCAGGGCCCCGGCCGCGGAACTCGCCGCTCACTACGCCCAGCGATGGGAGTTCGAGTCCACCCTCGACGAGATCAAGACCCACCTCGGCGGGCCGCACCTGGTGCTGCGTTCACAGCACCCCGACGGAGCCGAGCAGGAACTCTACGGCTTCCTGCTCGTCCACCACGCCATCCGGCACCTGATGCATCAGGCCGCACAACAAGCCGACCAGGACCCCGACCGGATCTCCTTCACCCGCTCACTGCGCGTCGTGCGCCGCCAGGTCACCGACCAGGCGGCATTTTCCCCCCGGCAGACTCGCTCGCGCGGTCAAAGCCACCCACACTGAACTCCTCGAACGCCTCCTGCCACCACGACGCCGCCGGACCAACCCCCGCGTCATCAAACGCAAAGTCGCCGGCTGGCCCCTCAAACGCGCCGCCCACCGGACTGCAGACCGCCCAACCACCGCTGCCATCGCTCTCGTTGGCGCCAACAAACCAAAACGAGTCAAACGCATACCAAAGCACTAAGTTACCGGTATTGAGGCTAGCCTCGGGCTTTCAGTGCGACGTGAAGTCGCTGTCATGCAGTGGTAGTTGCAAGGAGAGGAGTCGACTGCCCCGGCCTGTGACCGATGGCCGGTCCCCAGCC
>NZ_JBIWKI010000124.1:0-3682 GCF_044765565.1 Streptomyces sp. NPDC102437
CCTGGTCGGCGATCACGCGGGCGTCACGGGCGTCCGTCTTGCCCTGGCCGCGGTAGCTGTCGGTGGCCCGGTTGACCGCGATACCGGGGATGTAGGCGAGCTCCTGGCCATGGTTGACCAGAAGGGCGATCAGCAGGCCGGGCTCGCCGCCGGTCATGTCCAGCGCCCAGGTCGTCTTGCCGCCGTCGGCGAGGTCCAGGACGTCACCGATCAGCTTCAGCAGTTCCGGCTCGTCGTTGGCCACCCGACGCGACAGCAGCGTGTCGCCCTCGACAGCACCATGGCGACCTTCTCGTCGCCGTACTGCTCCAGGGCGGAGATGTCGACGGACTGGACCGCGGCTGGGGCTGCCACATGCGGCACTGGCCGAGCTGTATGGGGTGGACCGCTCCACCGTCTCCGACGCGATCCGCGAGGTCCGCCCGCTGCTGGCGTCCCAGGGCTACGCGGTGCCCGACCGGCCCGGGGTGCGGCTGCGCACGCTGGAGGACGTGTTCGCCTACGCCGACGCAGAAGGCGTTGGCCTCCGGATCGATGGCACCGAGGTACAGGTCCGCCGCCCGCGCGCGGGACGCCCCGGACGTAAGGCGTTCATCTCCGGCAAGAAGAAGCAGAACACCATCAAGACCGCCACCGTCAGCGACGGCCAGGGCCGCACCTTGTTCAGCGGCGTAGTCCGGCCCGGTCGGATGCACGATCAAACAGCCGTGCGCACCGAGGGGATCGCCGAGCAGTTCCGCCAGTACCCGACGGTGCAAGCTGAGGTTGACGAGGGCTACCGGGGTCTGGCCAACGAGTTCCCCGCCCAGGTCAGCGCCCCGCCGAAGAAACTGAAGGGCGACGCGGCCCTGAGCGAGCAGCACGCCTGGCGCGAACGGCGTCGCCGCCAGTCCTCCGCTCGGATCTGCGTGGAACATACCAACGCCGAGTACAAACAGTGGCGCCCTCTGCAGCGGTTCACCGGCCGCCGCGAGACCTACACCGAGACCCACCTCGCGGTCGCCGGACTGGTCTCCGACCGCTCCGCCCGGCGGGCGACCCGCCACAAGCCCAGCACCGAACTGGTCCTGACCCGACCAGCCGCCTGCTGATCAGCCACCAGCCGGACCGCCAGGCCAGGACGCCCCAACGTCATTTTTCCCCAAGGTCGTTACCTCGGCGCTATCCCACGATTGGCCGGACGTCCTGTGCCTGTCCCGCGCGCATTGCGTGAACGCGTCCGAGGAGACGATCGGCGAGTTCTACGAGGGCGCCGTCGCACTGATCGAGGCCGGGATCCCGCAGCCGGCCTTCTTCCTCGCCCGCCAGCTGGCCGAGTTGTCGCTGAAGGCGTTCGCCGGGCCCGGTCAGAAGGACCGGCACGATCTCGGCAAGCTGTTGAAGCGGCTGCAGGAGAGTGGGGATGACCTGTTTGCCGCAGGCGACGACCGGGGCTTGGTCGTCGAGTTCATCCGGGATCTGTACAACCGCGACCCGGGGGGGCGACCAGGGGCGCTATGCGACCACCATGGGCGGGGCGCTGCGGCACCTCCGGGTCGCGGGCGGTGGTCCCAGTGCCTGGTTGGGCAACGGTGGACGTCTGGGGCTGCGGACCGTGGCCCAGGGGCCGACGCGGGGTGCTCATGGGGGCCGATCGTTCGGACAACGCGGGTCATCCGGCGAGCAGGGTGTTGTACCGGGAGGCCTGCTCCGGCGACCAGTGGCGGCGGCGGTAGGCGAACAAGCTGCGGACGCTGACGAATCGGAAGTTCCCGCGCTGCTCTGCGACCAGGTGCCGGCCCTCGATGAGTTGTCCGACGACGTGCAGGCTCAAGCACAGCAAAGATGCGGCCTGCGACACCGTGACGGTCATCTCCTCCCATCCCCCGGGCCACAGCGGCTCGCTCTCCGATTCCTCCTCGTCCATGATTCTTCCCTAGCTTCCGCGGGGCGTGTCGTGCAGGTACTGAAGGCGCTGTTGCGCCAGCGAAAGGTGTCGGCGGTCGAGCATCGGAAGCGCCCGCAGCAGGCTGATCAGGTCGGGGCCGCACTCGCGTGCCTGGCCCGGGTCCGTCATCTGCGTCCAGCAGTGGTGTGCGCTCGTCGCCGCGGCGAGAACCTCCGGTGCGTCCGGGGACTGGTGCGCGAGGCGGGTCCGCCCGGCACCGATCCACAGCTGTGTCGCCAGCTGGGCGTTGCCCTCGCGCTTGGCGAGGTCGGCCCGGATCTCCACCCACTGGGTGGCCTGGGGTGAGTCGATGCCGTAGGTCTGCAGTGTGTACTGCTCCCATGCCTGGGCGAGCCGGGCGGCGTCGCGGTGCTGCCCGGCCTCGGAGAGTGCGTGGATGTACGGGCGCGGGTCCTGCTGTGCGGGGACCGGGTGCTGGGGTGGTACGTACGGCTGGGGGGTGGGTGCGGGCTGCTGGACGGGCATCGGGTGCTGGGCCCGGACAGCCTGCTGGGGCTGTTCTGTGCCCTGCTGGTGTCCTGGCAGGCCCCATCGGCCACGGTCGTCGTGTACCGGGGCGGCCGGCTGTGGTTGTGGGGGCAGTACGGCTGCAGTCCGTTGCACCGGGGCAGGGGGCGGGGCGAGGGGGTAGCTCTCCTGAGCGAGGACAGCACCCGGGATCTGAACCTGCGGGGCCGGTGCCACCTCGCTGGTTTCGTTCGGCCGCCGGCGTCGGGGAAGGAGCCGTTGCACGTTCGTCGTCTGCGTCCGGGCCGCGACCTCGGGGCTCGGCGGAGCAGTGATCTCCGGTGCGACCGGAATGACCAGTGCGCCCGGCGGCAGGGCGGCGGCTCCCACGGTGAGCGCGTGCAGTCGGGCGTTGGTGGGCCGGTCGGGGCTGCGGCGAAGCTGCTCGATCCAGTGACGGGTGTAGGTGCTCACTATGGATTCGCTGCCGGGGAAGCCGGGCGGGGCGATCACTCCGAACACCTCGGCGGACGGCGCGGCCGGCAGCGTGCCGTAATCCTGTAGCAGTGGCCACGCCGACTTGTCGGCCGCGAGGTCGAACAGCACGGTAGTCAAGCCCGGTGGGCGGTTGCGCAGTTCGGTGCCCAGCCACTCCCACGGCAGAGCGGTGTAGCGGACAGTGGCGGCCGTGGTGCCGGGCAGCGCAAGGTAGAGCTGCTGGCCGCGGCGGTCGGTGGTGAGCTTGCCGGAGAGGTAGACCAGCAGCGGGCCCGGGGTCGCTGCGGCGGCCCGCAGCCGGACCTGCAGGGCGTTCTGATCGTGAATCCCGTCGAGATATGTGGTGTCGCTCGGCACAGCGCTGCCGAGCAGGACAGGCACGGGGACGAGCGTGAGCGCCGCAAGGTTCGCGGAGGGCGCGACTTGCACAGTGCGGCGGCGAGCGGCGATGTCGCCCGCGATCAGTAGTACGTGCCCTCGCTGCTGCTTTACCCCGTTGCTCTGCATAGACAGCACCGTACTCACATGCAAAGAGCCCCGGCGGGGCGGCCTTTCCGCCGGGGCTCTTTGTTGCTGCAGTGCTCGGATCGGCTACAGCTCGATCTCCTCATCGTCGTCGCGGTCGCGGTCCTTGCTGCTGTCGGTGCTCGGCTCGAAGCTGCGGGTGTGGGTGGCGTGGTCCAGGCCTCAGGCGGCTCTACCTTCGTGACCGGGTTGGTCCTCCCATTCGTAGGGTGAGGGCGCCCAGGGGTGTCGGGTGTGGCTATCAGGCCGCTGCCGCTTCGTGGC
>NZ_JBIWKI010000125.1:0-3580 GCF_044765565.1 Streptomyces sp. NPDC102437
GTGAAACCGCCCCTGCCCACTCCACAGCCCGCTACACTCCAGCCGCCCAGCGAAATCCGCAGGTCAGACTGCGAAATCCTGCTGGAGTACTAGTAGCCCTTGTGACAGGATTTTTTCGAGTTGACGCGGGATGCGGGGAAGTGCACTCCCTACCAGCCGCCCAACAGGTATGTGACTGGCTCGGAGCACCACCGCCAAAGGTGGTGGGACCGGGGCCTTTTGAAGATCCAATTGTTGAGTGATTTTGAGTGACCACCGACTGACAACCTAGGTAGCCAGATAGGGTCAGGGCCCGCACCTCGTGTGCGGGCCCTTTCATATGTCCTGCTCGCACAGGCGCAGGCAGTGAGCACAGACACGAAGGTGCGCGCCCTGCAGCCGGATTGGGGCGACACGACCGTCGCCGAGGAAGTCGCCCGCATTGATGAAGAGACCGGGCAGGCCGCCCCGACCCTGTCGGAAGGTTCCCGCTCGATGCTGCTGCTCGATGTCTGGGCCGGGGCCGGGAACATCATCGGCGCCGCGGTCATCACCTACACCCTCACCATCGTCGGTATCGCGATCAAGTTTCCGGACGGGGCCGGGTACGAGTGCATCTCCTCGCATTACGGGGACTGCCCTCCCGGCAAGAGGGGCGTCGAAGGCCCGTCGTGCCGCCTTGCTCACCTCTGCGGGGATGATCCCGAGCCGACCTCCACGTATCAGGGCAGCAGCTCCCGCGCAGCGTAGTAGGCGTGCAGCGCGGCTTCGCTGCCGGAGCCCAGGGCGGTCATGATTCGCTGGAAGCGGGCGGAGCGCAGGTCACCGGCCACGATGATGCGGGGGTGCTGGCCGGTCGGCGGGCAGTAGCCGTTCCCGTCGCGGCTGAGATCGCCGGACGGGGCGGTGGGCGCGTTCCCGATGCTCACGTAGACGGCGTCTGCCGTGACGGCGCATGGTCGGCCGTCCCGGTTCACCGCGTCCGCTGTCACCGTGGCCCCTTCAAAGGGGTGCAGGGTCAGGTGCTCGACGGGCAGGAGTGTGACGCGTGGATCGTCGCGGATCTCCTCGGTCTTGTACTCGTCGGCCGCGGGGTGAGCGACGAGCAGGCGGGTTTCGGTGGTCGGGTGGGCGCGCAGGAAGGTGCCGATTGGGCGGTCGCCGCCGAGGACGAGGAGGGTGCGGCCTTCGGCGTCGTCCGCGTCGGCCTGCCAGAGCGGGGGCAGGGTGAGGCCGCTGGGGGCGGTGATCCAGGCGGCGTCCCGTGGCTGGAGGGGGCCGACGCCGGTGGCGACAACCGCGTACGGAGCGGTCAGGCGGGTACCGGTGTCCAGTGTGACGGTGACGTGGTCGTCGGCGGCGCGGAGTTCGACGGCGTGGCGGCCGAGTTCCAGGCGGCTGAGCTCAGTGCTCTTCAGCTGCGTGGTGATGGAGTCGGCGAGTTCGGGGCCGCTGGTGCAGCCGCCGAGGACGTTGTTCAGCGCCGGGATGCGGTACAGGTTGCGGCACAGGGTGTCCGGCTCGATCAGGACCGAGCGCATGCCGACGCTGGCGGCCATGCGGGCGGCGGCGCAGCCGGCCGGTCCGCCGCCGATGATGATCAGGTCGGTGTCGTGGGTGGTGGGCGAACCGGTGTGGGGCGGTGTGTCGGCCATGGGGCTATTCCAGCACCGTGGCCCCTGCGTACGCGGTGAGCTGCCCCACCGCGTGCTCTGCGGTGACGAGTTGCCCGGTCCCGATCAGGCGGCGGGCGCGACGAGTCCGGCATCGTGGACGTCCAGGCCGACGTCGCTCGCCAAGGCGTCGGTGACGATCCAGGGTGTGTAGCCGTGCTCGAAGGCGTCGGCGTCGGACCCGAGGACGCAACTCTCGGTGACGATCCCGCAGAAAACGAAGTCGCACCAGCTGGCCCGGCGGATCAGTTTGCCTGCCTCGGGGGTGAAGAGCGTGTACCCCGTCTTGTCGATGACCGCGTGGGCGTGGACGGCGGCCTGGGTGAGCGCGGGGACGATGTCGGTCTCGGGCGGCTCCTGGAGCCCGTGCCACTGGGGGAAAAGCTCGTAGGTGCTGCCGGGGTAGTTGAAATAGCGGGTGAAGATCACGGGTCGGCCGACGGCGGACCACTGGGCGACCAAGTCGGAGACCGCTGGCACGGCGTGGCGGCTGTGGTGGTTCACGAAGCCGATGTCGACCACGATCAGCGCGGCGCCGCCGATGTCCATCCGCTGTCTCTCCTGCCCGCGTCCTCAGCCGACACTTTCGCGTAGAGCGTCCTGTACGTCGCGCAGCCATTCGGCCAGCCCGCTGGTCTTCCCGCCCGCTTGTCGAGCCTGGCGCGCCCGCTGCCTCACCAATCCGAGCCTGCTCTGCCAGGGCGCTCCGGCGAATCAGGACGACTGGAAAATGCTGATCGCTCGTTGAGCGTTCATGGTGCAATGCTGCGCATGGCAACACTTCTCGACAAAGCCCAGATGTTCCGTTCTCTGCACGTACCGGGCACACCGCTGGTCCTGCCCAACGCTTGGGACGCGGCGTCCGCCCGGATAGTGGCGCACGCTGGTGCTTCCGCGATCGCGACCACCAGCGCCGGGGTCGCGTGGTCCCTGGGTCACGGCGACGGCGATCATCTGACCCGCGGCCAGGCGCTGGACGCGATCACACGGATCACGGCCGTCGTCGATGTGCCGGTCACCGCCGACATCGAGCGGGGCTACGCGGCCGACCCGGCAGGCGTGGCCGAGACCGTACGCGGCGTCCTGGCGGCCGGAGCCGTGGGCATCAACCTGGAGGACACCCTGCGTCCCGTCGCCGAGCAGGCCGAACGAATCGCAGCCGCACGCAGGGCCGCGGACGAGACGGGCGTCCCGTTGTTCATCAACGCCCGCATCGACACGCACCGCCTGCTGCCCGGTGACCGTACGGCCTGGCTGGACGAGACGCTGGCACGCGCCCGCGCGTACGCGGCGGTCGGCGCGGACGGCATCTTCGTTCTTGGCACATTCGATACCGAGGAGGCCAGGACGCTCGTGGGCTCTCAGCACCTGCCGGTGAACCTCCTGGCCGGCCCCGGCGCACTGCCTGTTTCCGAGCTTGCCTCCGCGGGAGTTGCCCGGATCAGCGCAGGATCTTCCATCGCCGAGGCGGCGTACGGACTGGTCCGGCAAGCAGCCCATGAACTGCTGGAGAAGGGCACGACGACATCGTTGGAGGGCGGATTCGACTACGCAACCCTCAACGCCCTGGTCCTGGCCGAACCCGCACACTGAGGACACGGTCAGGAGCGGAGCCACAGTCGGATCGCCGCTACGGTGACCGTTCCGTGGAAGACGTAGGCGCGTTTGTCGTAGCGCGTCGGTGCGCCACGAGGCGCCATGGAATCGAGTGAGGTGAGAGACCTTCACCGCCGGGTTGTCGCAGCGACCTGGTTGAAGCTGGGGGCAGTTCGGCTCGGGCCTTGACCCCAGATGTGCTGGAGCGCTGGGAGCACGAGAGCGCCTACTACGCCCTGCGTCACACCATCCTGTGCGGACGTGTCCTGCGCTCGCACGACCCGGTCGGCGTCGAGCAGGAGATGTGGTCCCTGCTCACCCTCTACCATCTC
>NZ_JBIWKI010000126.1:0-3461 GCF_044765565.1 Streptomyces sp. NPDC102437
GGGCACCGCGCTACGACGTCGGCAAGACCGTCAAACGCCCCGAGACACTCAAGGCCATCGGGAAGCTCGGCAGATCTTGGTAGATAAAGGACAAGCTAAGAAGCTGTTTCTGAACTGACGATGCTGTGGCACGCCTGCGTGTGCGTTCTCTATGGTGAAGCCGTGCCCACCGAACCAGCCCCAGGTCAGCCCGTGCGCGGATACCTCATCACTCCCAACGGGCGTCGCCTCTCTTATCTCGACTTCGGGCCCGCAGGGGGGCGGCCCTTGCTTGGGTTACACGGACACCTCGGCGAAGGAGCTGACTTCGCAGAGCTCGCCCGCGCCCTGAGCCCCGACGGGTGGCGGGTGGTCGCACTGGATCAGCGAGGGCACGGGGACTCCGACCGGGCGAAGCAGTACGATCGGAACGGATACCTCGACGATCTGAGTCTCCTGCTCACCTACCTGGGCCTTGACCATCAGCCCCTGCCCGTTCTTGGGCACTCCCTCGGTGCCATCAACGCCTACTACCTGGCCGCAGCCCAACCTGACGCTGTAAGCGCCCTGATCAACATTGACGGGCCCGCGCACCTGCGAGTCGTGGACCCCGCACCGCTGTCCGTTCTGCTCGGCCTTCCGTACTCCGCCCCCACACGCAAGGAACTCCTCTCCGCCTGCGGCTCCCTGACGCCCTTGCTGGAAAACGGACTGCGACCGCACCACGACGGGTGGCGGCTCGGCTTTCACCCTGCGGACATGGTCGACTCCGACACCCGCGTGCTCGGCGACCACTGGAACCAATGGCTGAGCTCCCACTGCCCCGCGCTGCTCCTGCACGGCACGGCCAGCACTGTGCTGCCCACCGCGCAGGCCCGCGAGATGGCATCTCGACGACCCGGCACCACCCTGATCGAACTGAACGCCGACCACTGGCCCCATCTACGGAGGCCGAAGGAGTCAGCGATTGCAATCCGCCGATTCCTCGACTCCATTCTTGGCGGCCGGTGCAGAGGGACCTGACCGGCCGCCATCATGTCTGAACCTGGGCCGAGCAACCGCCGCTTGGCACGCATACGGGTGGAGCTGGACCGGGCCCGTTAGCGGAGCTGGCGCCGTTCGTCTGACGGTGCCGCAGATGGGGACTGAAGAACTGCACGCGCTTCGGCGACGAACCGCTTATGTAGGTCCTGTTGGCGCACCGTCCACTGAGCTCGCTCCTGCGTCACCGAGTCCCGTTCATTCGGTCTGATGTTCCAGTAGGTCGTGCGAACATGCATGACGGCCAGGCGTAGATCCCCGGCGGTTCGTTCCACCGCATCCGGGCCAACGATGGACAGCCTCGTTATGGCTCGCTGCATTGCCAGATCGGCTTCGTCTACCGGCCTCCACAGTTCACGTACGGCCGGGGCGTCCATCCCCTGGTAGCCCAGTGCCCAGGCCTCGAACACCGGGCCGAGAGCGTCGGCAGCGCGGTCGAACGCTGCCAGAAATGCCGTGTAGGCGTCTTGGCGCTGTTGTCTCAGCCAGTGACCGTGTTCTGCTGCGGCTTGCTTGGTGACTTGTTCAAGGACTGCTGCCGCGGCGCGTTCTGCGCCGACCCGGGCGGATCGTCCGGTGTACCAACCGCTGATGACGGCTCCGCCGAAGGCGGCCACGCCGGCTATCAGTGCTGCCAGTCCCTGATCCACCTGATCCATTCGGGCATCATGCCGCACCCCACTGACACAGCGGCGTCACGTCAAAGTCCGCTGAGAACTGGAACGGGAAGGGCATCCGGGGCCTGGGAGGTGACTTTCAGTGATCTCCCAGGGAGGGTGTAACCGTACTACGAGAGGCCGGGGCACTTCGTTGCCGACGCTTGGTTGTTGTCGGGTCACCGGCCTGCTGATCGCCGCGTACTGCCGGCACACCGGCATGGCCATGGACTGTCCACGCCTTCCAGCCGCCGCCGGCAACGCGGGCTTGCCCAGGGCCGCCTTGGGCTTGCCCGCGCCGCCGGCGGAAGGCTGCCCGGGTCAGGTGCGCAGGCGTGAGAACCAGCCGCCGGCCTTCTGCCCGGGGATCTGTTCCTCCTGCTCCTGGTGCTCGTTCTCGGCCTGGCTCGCGGCCCGGACGGCCCGGTCCTCGCATCCGTCGCACAGCGTCGGATGCCACCGCGGTCCCGGTGTCGGGTGTGCCTGGGCCGCCTTCCAGCGGTCGTCGGTGAGCTTCGTGCCGCAGCCGGCGCATGCCGGGCGGCGTGCTTCCCGCTCGACCTTCTGCTGCTCGGCCGCGCGGCGCAGCTGCTCCTTGTATGCGCGTTCGATCCTGTCTCGCTGAAGCCGAGGCGGTCTCGGTCCATGCGAGGCATCAGGTCGTACGTCTCGCTCAATTCCAGGCATCTGCTGCTGGGTCCCAGTGTCAGCCCGGCGCGTCCATCAAGGCGGTGACATAGGCATCCAGCCGCTCCTCCACGGCTCGCGTCGTCAGTTCAGCCCTACCGGCCTCCCGCCATGGCTGGGACACCGACCGCACTTCTTCCGAGGCGGCCAGCGCGTCTCGCACCCGCCAGTACAGCCGCTCGCTCGCGGTCGCGGCCAATACCCCGCCGGCCTCCTCGTACGCCTCGGCGAACCGCATACCCCACGCCGGGCCGTGCAGCAGCGCGAGATTGACGCAGCAGTGCGCCACATCGAGATCCGCCGGACCCCAGGAGGGTGCCCAGTCGACGACGCCGGTGATGCGGGCATCTTCCGGGTTTGAAGGCGGTACGTCGAACAGCACGTTGCCGGGCTGGAAGTCCCGGTGCAGAAAGTGCCCTTCACAAGGCGGCGCGGGCTTGCGGATCACGTCGATGGCCGCGGTCCATACAGCCGCGTCGGCGCCCTTCGGGACGACGACGGTGTCGGCGGTCGTCAACGTCACATACTTTCGGGGCCGCTCGGCGGGTCGTAACGCGTGGATCGCCACGAGTTGGCGGGCCAGCAGGCGAACACGCGTCTCCACTCCCTGATCGTCGAGGACCGTCCGGCCCGCCAGATGTGTCATCAGGAGCGACGGAAACTCGCACTGCGTGGCGGTCGGATCAACCGCGACCAGTGAAGGGGCCGGCACGCCGGTCCCCGTGAGCAGGGTCAGGGCGCCGGCCTCCCGATTCAGCCCGCCCTCGGCGTGCTCCACGTAGAACGGGTCGACGTAGGTCCGCAGCACCAGGTCACGGGTGCCTCCGTCCCGCGTCCCGATGGTCAGCCGCCGCACCTCGGCGGTGATGCCGCCGTGCAGCGCCGTGGCCTTGACGATCCGCTCGCCGGCCTCCAGATGCCGGCTCACCCAAGCCAGTGTCAACGGCCGGACAGCCGCCGCCTCATCGTGGTTCATCACCGTGTCACCTCATCATCCGGACGGCGGGCCTTGACCCCTGATCCTGAACACGGGTTATGCGGCTTCGGCCAGCGTAGTTGATGTTGTTCGGAGTGCTTGTTCGTAGGCGATGGGGCTGC
>NZ_JBIWKI010000127.1:0-3304 GCF_044765565.1 Streptomyces sp. NPDC102437
GGAGTGGTAGCCGTAGGTGCGGACCTGTCGTCGCTCAGTGGATCTGCGTAGTTGTCACGCCTGTGGCCTGGTGTTGTGCAGGTTGATTGAGCGGGTGCGTGGCCTGGTGGTTCACTGATTCTGCGCGGCGGAGCGCTTCGGGGATCGGCGGCCGGCCAGTCCCTCTCGCGCGACGGCGGGGCCGCGCGCGGGGGCGGTGGCGTCGGCAGCCGCCAGCATCGGCTTCGCCGCGTAGAGCGCCCCTGTGCGGCGTTCTGAGCGCCTGCCAGTCACCCCGGGCCTCCCCCTGTCCGGGTTGACTGGTGTTCGTGCCTCAGTGAGGCGCGCAGGGGTTTTTAGGCGTCAGGTGCCTGGTGTTGCTGCTGAGGCGGGATCATCAGGGCCATGCCGACCTACGTGCCCTCTCCCGACGAAGTGACTGCCGCGCAGACTCCCGACGGTGGCTGGACAAAGAAGCAGCTTGCGGAGTGGGGCGTTCCCTGGCCCCCGCCCCAGGGCTGGCGCAAGCACCTGCGAGCGAAGTGGGAGGGCAAGGACGTCCAACCGCTGCCGCGTCAGGAACCCGACCAGGACTCACTGTTCTGAACTAGTACGCCAGCCGTAGATGTGATCTTGCCGGTGGGGTCCGGTGCGGTGAGGGTGAGCGGGCTCCTGTCCTGCTGCGGCGCCGGGCGCTGGCGAGGAAGGCTGCATGGACCCGGCCGTCCAGGAGATGGCCGCGCCCGTTACGGACGGCGAGCGGGCTCCTGTCCTGTTGCGGCGCCGCTCACTGGTGACTCGTGACGCCCTCCGCGAGCGGTGCGAACAACATGTTCCAGTTGCCTGGCAGATGTTGTGTCGCCGCGGTCAGGTGGAAGCGCGCGACTGTCCACTCGTCAGGTCGCGCCTGTGCCCCGTGTTCCCGGACAGCCTGAAGACAGTGGTCGATGAACTCCGAGTCCTCGTCATCGAACCCTAGACGCTCGTACGCCTGCTGTACCTCCGGCGCCTCCTCGAACCAGTCGTCCCATCCCGTAGCCGCGCCCAGAAGGTAGAGCAGGTAACTCTCGGTGTCCGGCAAATCCCTCCGCAAGTCCTGCGAGGCGATGTCCCGCTCCGCATCGTCGCAGTCCAGCTCCGTGCCCTCGGCCGCTGCGTGGACCAGGCCCTCCCAGTAGGTCACGTCATGCCTGCCAGTGGTCTGACGCATGTACTCGCTCGCGAAGGCGGCCATGGCCTTGGGATCGTCGATCAGCGGAGAGAGAACCACGTCGCTCTTGTAGTCGAAGCCGAAGTAGTAGCGGTGCCCATCCAGAGCGAGTGACTCAATGCCGCCTACCTGGCCGGTCCGATCCGGCAGAGGAGCAAAGTGCTTGAGGAGATCCTTTTCCATAGCGGGGACGATAGCGCGGTCCACCGACACTCACCTGGGTCCAAGCCACCCCGATGCGAACAGAACTGCCACATTCAGCAGTTCTACGGCGTGATCTTGCTGGTGGGGCCCGGTGCGGAGACGACTGCGGCCACCGATGATCATCGTGAGGTGTGTGGACTGACGATGAAGCGGTGGCCTCGGGCCACAGCGTAGTGCCCGCCCGCTGGCGGGCGATGTTCGAGGGCTTGATGGACCGGATCGCGGATCGCTTCGCGCGGGTCGAACCCCGGCTGCGGGCAAGGCAATTGGTCCTCGGGTTACTGGCGGACCTGCCGCGTAAGAACTGCTGGACGATCGCCGAGCACACCGGGGACGCCACCCCGGACGGGCTGCAGCACCTGCTCGGCCGGGCCAAGTGGGATGCTGACCTCGTGCGGGACGACCTGCGCGCCTTCGTGCTGGAGCACCTGGCTGACGACCAGGCCGTGCTGGTGATCGACGAGACCGGCGACCTCAAGAAGGGCACGCACACGGTAGGCGTCCAGCGCCAGTACACCGGCACCGCCGGACGGATCGAGAACTCTCAGGTCGCCGTCTACCTCACCTACACCTCCCGGCACGGACACGCTGGCATCGACCGCGCGCTCTATCTGCCACAGTCCTGGACCGCCGACTCGGACCGGTGCCAGCAGGCCGCCGTCCCCGACGACGTGGCCTTCGCGACCAAGCCGCAGCTCGCCCAGCAGATGATCGAACGCGCCCTGGACGCCCACGTCCCGGCCGCCTGGGCCGCCGGCGACGAGGTCTACGGCAACAACCCAAAGCTCCGGGCCGCGCTGGAGAAACGCCAGCTCGGCTACGTGCTCGCGGTCTCCAGCACCCACCGTGTCCCCACCCCGGCCGGACCCCAGCGCGCCGACCAACTGGCCAAGCGCATCCCGCGCCGGGCCTGGCAGAAGCTGTCCGCCGGAATGGGAGCGAAGGGTCACCGCTGGTACGACTGGGCACAGATCGCCATCACCGCAATCGGGCTGGCGGACCATCAGCACCTGCTCATCCGCCGAAACCGCCGCACCGGCGAACTGGCCTACTACCGCTGCTACTCGCCCCGCCCGGTGCCGCTATCCACCTTGGTCAAGGTCGCCGGAAGCCGCTGGACGGTGGAGGAGACCTTCCAGAGCTCGAAGACCCTGGCCGGCCTGGACGAGCATCAGGTCCGCCGCTGGGACTCCTGGCACCGCTGGGTCACCCTGGCCCTGCTCGCCCACGCCTTCCTCGCCGTCACCGCCGCCCTCGAACGCCAACGCCAGCCCCTGACCGATGACAGAACCAGCCTCGACGGACTGGCCCCGCTCACCTGCAACGAGATCCAGCGCCTGTTCACCGCCCTGATCCCGCTGCCTGCACGCGACCTCGCCCATCGGCTGCGTTGGTCAACCTGGCGCCGCCGACACCAAGCCCGCGCCCAACGCAGCCACTACCGGCGCCAAGCCGCCCTCCAGCCGTGAAGATCACATCTACGGCTGGAGTACTAGGCCGTGTATCGAATGTGCTGGTCGCCAGCGCGACGCTGGCGACGGACGACCCTGAAATCGCATGCAATCTTCACCCAGTCATGCTGAGATCAATCGCTATGAACGATCACTTTCCTGATGAAGCCAACTTGATGGACAGGATGGAACGGAACCTGGCGGAGCATGCCTGTCACCTGCACCGGAGCATGAGCGGTGCGACCGTCGCGGAGGCTGGTGACCTCCTGGTTGCGGACAGCGGCCTGGACGACGACACTTTCAACATCGTTGCTGCGGCCCGCTTCACCGCCGCCGACGCTGCTGCACGGATCACCGAGACCATGGAGACGCTGGTTCGCACCGGTCGCCGTTTCTCCTGGTGGGTGGGGCCCGCCTCGACACCGGCGGACCTCACCACCCGCCTGACGGGGGCCGGTAT
>NZ_JBIWKI010000128.1:0-3279 GCF_044765565.1 Streptomyces sp. NPDC102437
GCCAGGGCGTTGTCCGCCGAGCTGCCGACGGCACTCATGGACTGGGTCACGCCTGCCCGGCGGCAGGCGTCGGCGAAGGCCCGGCTGCTGTACTGCTTGGACTCAACCGGTCGTCGCAATTGAATCCGCCGAATAAACGAGTGACGAATTCAGCACAGAGCTACGGAAGTTGCGCATGAGGCAGTCGATGGGTCGTGTCGGCTCTTGTTACGATAACGCTGCCGCGGAAAGCTGGTTCGCCGTTTTCAAAGCGGAGATCGGAACCAACGTCTGGGAGACCCGCGAGGCCGCCCGAGCCGATGTCTTCCGTTACATCGAGATCGAGTACAACCGCATCCGACTCCGCAGACACCCCGAGTACGGGTACGTCACCCCGCTCGAAACGAGGACCTTGCTCAGGCAGGACCTCACCCCCGCAGCCTAAATACCCGCTGTCCAGGCCCCAGGGGGAACTTCAGGCCGTGCCGCCGAGGAACTGCTCCAGTGCGGGCACGAAGTCCCCGGACGAGAGTCCGTGCAGGTAGAGCAACGGCAGCAACTCGGAGATCTTCGGCGACTTGCGGCACCACGGGGCCAGGATTTTCGAGGAGAAACGCTTGCGCTCGCCGGTCGCATCGTCGATGCGGCAGTCGTTCACCCGCGGTGCCTTCACCTCGAGCGGTCCGGCTACGGTGACCACGGCCCGGGGCTGGTGGTGGCCGTTGCGGACCACCAGGCGCCGCCCGTGTTCGTCTTTCGTCGGTCTCGGCGGCCAACTCGGCTACGTACTGGTTGTCTTCTGCTTCCAGTGCGGCGGCGAGCAACCGGCGGGCGCTCTCGCGGACGATCTCGTCGATCAGGGAGCCGGACTGGGAGGAACCGTCGGCAGTGACTACTGCTGAGCACCGCGCCTTCCCGATCCGCACTGCGAACGCGGGCCTGCTCGGTGACCATTCACAGGATCATTCGGGAAGGTACGCCTTCTACGTCCTTCCCAGGACCGATCCACAGGTTCCAAGCATTGCTCCGCAGGTCTGGTGGGTATGGGCTGCATCGTGCTACCCCGGCAGACAAACCAGGATCGGACAGCCCCTCCACCAACCGTGACGACTCCCCCGTGATCGCTGCCAGAGCCCACTTCACGTCGCCAATACCCTTCAACGTCTGGGCGCGCCCACGAAGTGGGGCTGCCGACGTCGCCCTGACGGAGCCGGAAGAAGACGCTCCGGCAACGGAATTCACCGGGCTCCTGCGGCCCGGTACCGCCAGGCCTGCCTCATACGCCGTGATCACCGTCTGGATGCGGTCGCGGAGGCCGATCCTGGTGAGAATGTTGCTGACGTGAGTCTTTACGGTGTGTTCGCTGATGCCCATGGTCGCGGCCGATCTCCGGATCGGTGAGGCCACGGTCGAGCAGGCGCAGGGTCCGCGCGAGGTGAAGGAGCCGAGGCGGGGGTCGGGGAGCAGCGACACCGCGGCGGATGCGTTGGTGCAGTGGGCAATGAGCTTACTGGTGGCGGCAGGTGAAAGGACGAAATCGCCACCCGCGACGCCCCGGCCAGCGTGGCGAGATCGTCGCGCTGGACGTCCTTGAGGAGGAAGCCGCTCGCACCCGCGCGCAGCGCCTCGAACACGTATGCGTCGAGGTCGAAGGTAGTCAGGATGATCACGCGGGTGGCGGTGGTGGCGCAGATCTCGGCGGTGGCGGTGAGGCCGTCCATGCCCGGCATACGAATGTCGAGCAGTGCGACGTCCGGGGCGTGGGCCGGTACCGCCGCGAGCGCCTCGGCGCCGTTGGCTGCTTCCGCGACGACCTCGATGTCCGGCTGACGTCCAGGATCACCGCGAAGGCGGCCCGGACCAGTTTTTGGTCGTCGGCGACGACCACGCGCAGCGGCCCGGCCGCCGTACCGCCGCTCATGACGGAGGGAGGAGCGGGAGGCGGACCCGGAAGCCGGAGCCGTCGGTACGGGGACCGCATTCGGCGGTTCCGCCGCACGAACGTGCATGTTCCCGAATGTTGATCAGGCCGTGGCCGCCGGAGGGAGGGAGCGGGCGGGTCGCTGTCCGATGGCCGCGCCCGTCGGTGATGTCGAGCTGCACGATTGCCTCGGTCTTCCTGTGTGGAGCCGGGCACGGGCGGTGCCCACATGCCTGACGAGATTGGTCAACGCCTCCTGGCGATGCGGAATGCAGCGGTCTCCACGTGCGAGGCCAGGAGTGCGGCGCACCACGATGCGCACCGGACGCGGCGGCCGGAGTGCACCCCCAGCGTTAGCGAGGCTGACTGCAGGCACTCATTGCGGCTTGCCTGGTGGAGCCGAGCGGTGGATGCCAGGAGTGAGCTCCTCCGGCCGGGGGTCAGATCTGTTGGTCGTTGATGTGGCGGCCGAGGCCGCGTCCGAAGCGTTCGGAGATCGCTGGCATCAGGCTCTCGCCGTCGGCTGGGCGGTCCAGGCCGAAGACGTAGCCGGGGAAGTCCAGGTTCTTCTGCACTGCCCAGATTCCGTCGTGGTCCTCCGGCGGAAGGATGCGCACCGGGTCGCCGACGGCGACCCAGCCGATCGGCACCATCGAGTCGGCGGGCAGCACGGTGCGCAGATGCACGATGCCGTTGATCCGCACCTCGGAGCGGGTCCCGATCCGTGCTCCGTTGAAGACGCGGCTGCCGGTGGCCAGAAAGACCTCATCCTCGACCCGGCAGCCGGTCAGATAGGAGGTGGGGCCCACCAGGACCTGCCGTCCCAGAATCAGCGGATCCCGTCGGGTACCACGCACGACCGCGTTCTCCATCACGATGGTGTCCTCGCCCAGCTCCACTGGCCCGCCCTCGGCGGTGAGCACCGCACCGAACAGCACCCGGCACCCGGCCGCCACGCGCACGTCCCCGCACAGCGTGGCGGTCGGAGCAACGTAGGCCGTGGGGTGGACCGTCGGCGAACAACCCTCATGAGCGATCAGCATGGCCACGATCATGCCTCGCCCTGGGGCACTGGCGCACAGCATTCCACCAGGCAAGACCCGCGCCAGGCCTGGCTGAGTTCCTGCGAGAGTGTGTTCTCTGGGTTTTCGTCGGATTTGGCTTTGGGTTGGTGTCTGGGGCTGGTGGTGACGACCGGCTGGGCTTGGTGTTCCTGTTGATGTTCTCGACGTCCGGTCATGGGCTCAGGGAGTCGGTCAACGCGTTGACGTGTTGGGGCCTTCGCCCCTGATCTTGGACACTGGAGATAGTGGATCTTGAGGATCTGAGAGATGGACGTGTCGTGGTCATGAAGCACTATCCGCCGGAGTTCAAGGCGG
>NZ_JBIWKI010000129.1:0-3203 GCF_044765565.1 Streptomyces sp. NPDC102437
GCAGCCCCATCGCCTACGAACAAGCACTCCGAACAACATCAACTACGCTGGCCGAAGCCGCATAACCCGTGTTCAGGATCAGGGGTCAAGGCCCGGGAGTGTTGGCGATGGAGACCCCGCCTAGCGCCGCCGTCACACCGAGTGCGGCCACGGCCGAACCCACGATCAGGCCCTTGCTGATGTTCAAGACGCTCTCCTTACGAGCCACCCACCAAACGTGAGTGGTTGCTGAACGTAGTTAATTGAGGGTGGGGCAGAGACCGCTCTCAGAAGTGACAAGCGACGCAGCCCCGGCCGCTCCCCACGCGCTGAGCGCCTGCGCGGACAGACGGTCAGAACACGAGCGGTACCCGCCGTTGTGCCCGGCCCGGACGCCCGGACCCGGCCACGACTCCCAGCAGCGCGGCCGGGCCGACTCGCCCTTCGACGACAGGACAAACCTCGACCCGCCCAGCACAACGAACCGACCCGACCACCCGTGAGCAGTGACGAGATGACGAGCAGGCCGAGACCGGTCCACCGGCGGCGCGACCCATAGACGGGCCGCCGCAAGGCGTCCTTCCCAAAGCGCCGGCGCTGCGCGTTTCCTCGTCGCTCACCTGGTCTCCCTCAAGCAGTAATAGGTGCTGGGCGAGTGCTAAACGGCCTGCCACCCACCACGGTTACGGGAAGGACGAGACGCGAGTTCAGCCACACGGCCGACGTAGGCCTTCGGGTCGGATATCGAGATCCGGCCGATGTGGCCGTAGCCACGCGAGTCCGGCCTCCGCCCCGGACCGGCGCCTCCGGCACCACCCCCCCCCAGCCCGCGGTGCTGTTGGTGGTCTTCGCTTGGCGAGGCGCGAAGAGGTACGAGTACCGGTAATGACGCGTCAGCGGATCCGGCGGCCGGCCGTCGTGGACCGGTCCCGGGAGATCGTGGAGAGCTACGAGGGCGGCGTCACGCTGCGCCAGGTACGTGCTCGTCAGCGACGGGGTGATGGCCAAGACCGAACGCGACTACAAGCGGATGTGCGAGTACGTCGGCATGGCCCGCCGCTCCGGCCGCGTTCCCTGGGAGGCGATCCGGGACGATACCCAGACCACTGTGGACGCCCCGCCCTCCTTCACCGGGCCGGCTGGCTTCTGGGCGGCCGTCGCCGAGGCGGCCGACGACTACCGCGTCGACCGCCAGGCCGGCCAGCCCGTCCGGCTTGAACTGTGGTGCGAGACGGCAGGCATGGTCCCCCAACTGTCCAGAATCGGAGCCGAGTTCGGCATCGCCTGCTTCTCCGGCGGTGGTTTCGACGGGCTGGCCGGCAAGCACGACGCGGCCCTGCGAGCGGTGGAAGGAGGCCGCGAAACCGTCGTACTCCACCTCGGAGACCACGACCCGAGTGGTGAGCATCTGTTCAACGCGCTTGCCGAGGACGTGATCACGTTCGCCCAGGCCGCGGGTGCCGAGGTGGAGCTCGAGCGGGTCGCGGTCACCGCCGAGCAGGTCACCGCCAACAACCTGCCCACCGCCCCGCCCAAGGCCACTGACCGCCGCTCGTTCTCCGGCACCGCCACCACCCAGGCCGAGGCCCTGCCCCCGGACATCCTGGCGGCCATCGTGCGCCGGGCCATCGGGGCCCACCGCGACCCGGTGATCCACCAGCGGATCCTGGCGCGCGAAAAAGCGGAGCGGGAAGTGATCCGTCGCCGGCTGACCGGCCGATCAGCCAGGGTGCGAGCAGGCCGGTCAGCCGGCCAGCAAGGCGCCCTCCCACGCGTGCTCTCCCGTTGCTTGCACAGTGGGCAGCGGTGGAGGGCAAACACCCGGACACTCGTGAGTGGGGTTCACTCCTGGTCGGAAGACCACTGGCCCTCGGCGGCCCTCGAGTTCATCCACCCGCGACGCAGGTAGGCCTCCTGCGCGGTGGAGGTGTTGGCCTTCTCGCCCTTCCAGGCCGTCAGCGCACTGTGCACGAGGGGCTGGTTGTAGCAGAACGACAGCGGCTTGCTGCCGGTCTTGCCGGCTGTCCGCGAAGCTCAAGGGCACCGCGCACTGCGTCCAGAACCGCGCCCGCCTCGTGTGCGCTCTCTACGAACGCCTGGAGGCCACACCCGCCCCGGAGGGGGTTGCACCGGGCGGGGGCTGAACCGTTGGCTGGACGGTTGTCTTCAGCGGGGGACCGCAGGTGTGACCGAAGGTGTGGACCCCCCAAATCAGACACCACCCGTTCTCGCGGGTCACCCCCGGTGGGCAAGCCCCTGTCGGACGGCGACACCTCTTTCCCACGCGATAGCCGGGGGGAGAGGTCTGCTTCGAGCTCCGGGGCCAACGGGCCGCTGCGGTGGAGGAAACCCCTGGTCGCCCGTTGACCGGGATGGCAGGCTCTGCCTCCAGCGAAGGGAGCTCCGCGATGACCGACAAGCCGGAGACGGAACGCGTCAACTGCACCGACTGCTTCGCCCTGCCGGGCCCTGACAACACCCGCATCGCGTACGTGAAGACCGGCGGCGGGATCAGCGAGACCTGGCACGCCCCCGACTGCCCGGCGCTCACGATCAGGCAGATCAACATGGAGGAGGGAAGCAAGCGGGCCCAAGAGCAGGACGCGTGGGCCCGGGGCGTCTTCCCCGCTGCGCACGAGCGGCTCAGGAAAGCCGCCGCCGCGATGCCCGCCGACACCGCCGCCCAGCCCTTCGCCGACGCCCTGAGCGAGCTGGTCCAGGCGCAGGCCGACACCACCGGCTTCGTCGTCCTGCACCGCTGGGCGGAGATCCTGGAGCGGCACTTCCCGCCGGAGCTCCCCGACCCCGACCGCACCACCCATTAGCTGGCACCCGGGCACTGCACGGGTGGGGCGCAGGAGTTCCGCCTGGCCGGGGGAGCTGGCCGCTGACCGGCTGGCCGATCCGGACACCCGGGTTGCACGGATCGGTCACACCGCTGACGTGCGGTTTGGCCGATGGGTGCGACCGGATCGGTCACACGGCTGGTCACCGGTCACGGCCGCGGGCATGTGACCGGCCATGAGTGCCGGGCAAGCCCAAGGGAACCCTGGGCAAGCTCACCGCGCGGCAGGCTTGCCCGGCCCGGAGGCGTTGCCGCGGCACGGGATCCTGGGAAGGGACGCCAAGGCGTCCTACTGATTCCCAATGTGGTTGTCAAGGTCAGTTGATGACTCGTTGTGAGGGTGTCAGCCCAGTGGGACGGGGCTGGGTGGCGCGGTGAT
>NZ_JBIWKI010000130.1:0-3198 GCF_044765565.1 Streptomyces sp. NPDC102437
AGGCCCTGCTTTCATTCCCCGGCCACGAGCCGATCACTCAACCGGGCACCCAAGTTCGACCCGCAACCGAACCTCTCGGTACGACAACGGCTTCTCAGGAAGGCAATCAGCCCGCCGATGCGACCACCGTTGCTGGGACGCGTGAGGTTCAGCGCCCGCAGGTCGTCCTCGTGGAAGGTGGTGTCGGCGCCCAGCCAGGTGGCGGCCACCCGTAGGACCGGGGCTGTGGACTCGTGGGACTTCTGGCTCCAATGGTGCTCTGCGGTGTATCGGGCGAAGTCCGCCAGGATGGCCATCACCGAAGGCAGCGGGGATGGCAGCAGTGCGCTGACCAGCGGGCGCCAGTCCCGCTCCGCCTCGAAGATCGTCAACTGGCCCGCGTGTTGCACGACCGGTGGGCCGAGTACCGGTCGATCTAGTCGGTGGCCTTCGGGACGACGTGCGCTGACGCCCGCCGGGAGGGACGGCCCGGCGAACCGCAGTTGTCGCCAGGTGCTGGCCTCGGTGACAGGTCCCAGCCGCAGGCGAAGGCTCGTGCAGTCGCGGCATCGACCGTTCTGCAAAGGAAGAGGCCCGGCGCCACACCGTCCGCAACATCCCTGCTGGTCAGCGAATCTGCGACGCCAGTGCCTACAGGCGACGCATATTTGGTTTCGGCCCCACGAAAGGCAGTGATCGCAGCTTCGTGGCTGAGGTTGGGAGCGGGCCCGCTGGGCGTGCGGCAGCACAATCACCCCGTGATCGAGGCCAAGCGCCAGTAGCCCAGCCTTGTTCAGGACCGCAGTGACTCCGGAGGGCTGGTGAGGCAGGGCGTCAAGGATGGCGGCGTCGACCAGGCCCTGACCTGCGGCGTCGCGGGCCGCCAGCGCGAGGGCCAAGGCATCCATGGCACTGACGCGCCAGGTGCGGCTCAAGCGGTGCTCGGTCTGTACTTCGTTGATCAGCGGTTTCAGTCGTTCCAGATCGCCCTGGAGCCGGCCGCGGAGCAAGACGGCGTGGTGCTCCAGCAGTCGGTAGGGCGGGGGAAACATGGCCATCTGTCCGCGTACTGCCGGCGGGCAGATCCGCCCGTCGTCCATGATGGCGGCGGGACGCTGGGCGCGTGCCCAGCCAGGTGTCTGGTAGCGGCCGTCGGAGTGGAGCCGGTAGGTGCCGGTGGGCACCGCAGGCCGCCGGATGGATGCCGGCAGGCAGAACGCGAGCTGGGTCCACACCGGGTGGCGTGCGGCCTGGGCGGGTTCGTAGTACCAGGACACGTCGTACTCGGTGATCGCCACGACGCATGCGCGGCAGAATCCTTCTTTATTGATCCGCCACAGCCGCTTGCAGCGTCTGCACTCGGCCGCCGGGTGGTACCGCTTGGAGCGCCACTGGTGGCACGGCGAACAGAACGGCGACTGGACCCGCGGCCCCCAGCCGAGACACCCCGCGCACTGCCCCAGCGAAGGAACGCGTATGCGTAGGCGGGTCACCTCAGTTCGGTGGGAGCGACCTCGGCCGCCCCCCTCCGCTCGGCCGGCGTGGCAACGGCCGCGGCAGCTCTCCCGCGGCCTTCGCCAGTTCCTCGCCTTGGGCAGCCGGAGTCTTCCGGGCCACGGGCTCGGCGACCAGCAGATCCGCGACCGTGCACTGCAGCGCGGCGCAGATCAGGTCGAGATCCTCCAGCCGCACCGTCACCGGTGTGCCCGACCAGAGCGCGGAGACCTTCGACAGCGACGGGGTGAACCCGACTTCCTCGAACACGGGCATCAGCTCGCTGGGCCGCCAGATGCCCCGGTTGGCCGCCGCCCACCGCAGGTTCCACTTCACGACAGACCCCCCGCATCCACGCGCAACCGCTGTGCTGCCCTGTTCGACGAACGCCGACTCGCCATCTCCGGATCGCTCTGAGCAGACAAAATGTACCGAACCGTGGTCGTCGTCCAGTCATGACCAAGCAACTTCTGCACCTCCCACAGCGACATCCCCGCCTCGTAGCGGTGTGTGGCACAAGCGTGCCGAAGCAGATGCGGGAAGATCCGCTCGACCGGACCCGACAGGTGAGCCGCCGAGGCCCGCACCAGCGCCTTCCGCAGCGTCGAGGTCGTCACCGCCGGCCCCACCGGACTCGGCCCGCCCCCCAGATCACGGGCCAGGCGCTCCGATGGCCAAACCGGCGACTCAGGGTGCTCCGGGTCGTCCGAGAACAACCCCCGCACCTCCTCCACGTACCACCACAGCAACTCACGGCCCTCGGCGAACAGGAACGCCTCGCGCTGCCGCGGCCCCGACCCACGGGCGCCCTTGCCCTGGACGACGAACCGCCCGAAGTCGCCCGCCTCCCAGTGCAGGTCCTTCATCCGCATCTGGCACAGTTCCGAAGCGCGCACCCCGGATATGTAGATCAACTTCGACATCACGTAGTCCCTGCACGCCACCGCCTCCTTGCGGGCGTGCGCCAGTTCCCGCCGCCAGCCGGCGAAGAACTCGCCAACCGCTCGCGCCGACGGCGGCACCCGCAGGCCAAAGTCGCCTCGGTGTGCGTGTCGGTTGAACGGATCGATCGGCGACTCGACCGCTGCCCCGAACCGCCGGAAGATCTCGTGCGCGTAGCGCTGCTCCAGGAACGTGAAGAAGTGGTCGATCCGGTTCAGCTTCGACCGGACCGTCGGCGCCTGGCGCTTGCCGACACCGGCGAAGTAGGCATCGACATGACGCGGCGTCAACCGCCACGGCATCACACCGTAGTGGTCGCACACCTCGATCACCGGCTTCGTCAGCCCGTCCAGCGTCGAGGACGCCAGGCCCGCCACATCCCGCGCCCACTGGTACTCGACCAGCGTGTCCATGAAGAACAGCTGCTCGTCCTCCTCGTCGGCCCCGCCGGCGTACCGGCGCTGCAGCAACAGCACATCGCTCAGCCCCGGCTCGCCGCCCGGCAACTCCACGTCTGCGGACGACGGTTCGCTGGGCGGCGGTACGAGGGAGAGCACGCGCGTCCTGAGATCTGCCATGGACAGGTAAATTACAGCAGCAACTCCTGAAATTCAGGAAAACAGCCTCAAATCCGGGACGGCAGCTCATCGAGCTCAGCGAGCCTCCTAACCAGCTGAGATGGAACGACGTGAACCGCCCCGGTTTCAGTAGAGGCTCGATTTCATGAAAGGATCGAGTCATGGCACGGCCTTCCCGATACCCGCTTGAGCTCCGCCGTCGTGC
>NZ_JBIWKI010000131.1:0-2922 GCF_044765565.1 Streptomyces sp. NPDC102437
GTTCCGGTCAGGGGCGCGCGGCCTACACCTGAAAACTGGGTGTGCGTCCGACCCACAGTCTGATCACGGTGTCTCATGAGACACCTCGCAGTCTGAAGAACGACGGCCACCGGACCGTGCTGCGTCGGACCTGCCCGGCTGCGCGCCCTGATCCGCCGCAGAAACCGCACCCGTGTGGTGCCGCCGGTGGGCCCCCTTGCCGGCGGCGGGGCAGGGCCACCGCGGAGGCCTCAGCCCGTGAAGTGCTGTGGGTCGCTGCCCGCACGCCGCCCGGACATAACGGATACAACGTGGTAAGTAAGGGGTGGGAGGTGCGCCGGTGACCGGTTTTCCGCTCCGTGACCGCATCGCGCTGGCGGCAGCCGTGGCCGGTCCGCTGCTTCTTGCCCTCGTCCTGGTGCCGTTCCGGGGCAGTGTGTCGAGCACGAACCTGGCCCTGATCCTGGTCGTGGCCATCGTCGCGGTCGCCGCTGCCGGCAACCGCCTGGCTGGCGGCCTGGCAGCCCTGTCCTCGGCTGCGTGGTTCGACTTCTTCCTCACCCGTCCCTACCAGAGCTTCAACATCAACCGCGGAGCAGACATCACCACGGCGGTCCTGCTGCTGGCAGTGGGCCTGACCGTATCGCAGCTGGCCGCCCGCGCCCGGCGGTTGGAGGTACTCGTCGTCACGGATGCCGACTACCTTGCCCGCGTTCACGACACCGCCCAGCTCACCCAGACCACCAGATCCGCCGACGCGGTGGTCGACCACGTCAAGCAGCAACTCACCGAGCTGCTACAGCTGCGCGGGTGCCGGTTCGAGTACGGCTCCCTCCTTGGCCACCCCGCCCGTCTTGAACAAGACGGCAATGTCACCGTCGGCCGCAAGCGCTGGAACGTTGAGCAGCGAGGCTGGCCCCAGCAAGAAATCGAACTGCGGGCCAGCGCAGGCGGCCGCTTCCAAGGCCGGTTCATGCTCACGCCCGCTCCAGATGCCCGCCCCGATCTCAAAGCCCGCCTGGTCGCCGTCACCCTCGCCGACCAGGCCGCTGCCGCCCTGGACCGGGCGGGGCCCAGTCCGCAGGAGCAGTAACCCCGGCCTCCTTCCGGTTGCACAGCCTGCTGCACCTGCCAGCGGATGAACTCCACTCTCCGGGCCTCGGGGATCGGTGGCCGGCAAGTCCCTCTCGCGCGTCGGCGGGGCCGCGCGCGGGCCGGGCCTGGTGCCCGGCCGTTTCTGAAGCGGGGGCCGGAGCACCGTCTTGAGGACATCCTGCCGCCCGGGCGCTGTACCCTGCCGCCGATCCGGCCCGCCGAGCCCGGCAGGCGCCGGGCGGCGGCGACGTGACCGGGGCGCCGGCTGCGAGGGGGGAACCCGGTCCCGCAGTCGGCACCGCTACCGAGCCGAAGCTCTAGATGTCCTGGATGGTGAAGCGCAGGGGCTCGCCCCCCCACAACGAAACGCAGACCATCGTCGGCGCTGGTGAGCGGACGGGGCTTGTCCTGGTAGATCTGCGAGATCTCGTACCAGTCCCCCTTGTCGAAGAAGACGACTTGGCCGTCCTTGTACGAGTAGACCTTCGCCCAGCCTTCTTTGGAGTCGAGGTAGTAACCCTCGTACTTGCCGCGGGTGGCCTGGAGATAGCCGCCCCAGTCCCCGTCCTTCGACCAACCGTCCACGAGCTTCATCCGGAACCTCTGGTCTTCGCTGTCGCTCGGGCCGAGGGACACGTCCCCACTGCTGATGATCAGTGACCCACTGCCGGTGATACGCACCAGATGGCCGGGGTGGTTGTAGTGCTCCAAGAGGAAGTCCCCTGTGCGCATGCGTCCCATGAGTGTTTCCTTTTCTCACGACAAGTCCCATCGCTGTCTCTCCATGGAGATGATGAACAAGCCGCTCACCATCCAAGATCACTCTTACGGGGGAGCCAGGTCCCGCCACGCGATGCGTGGTGGGACCGCCGCACCGGCGGGCTCACGCCTCGGCCTGCTCCGGGTCGCGCAGGGGCCCCAGCCCGCCGGGCATTCGGGCAGCAGGAACCAGTACCGGCCGAGCATGTTGATGCGGTGCTGGACAAACGTCCTCGTCGCGGACGTCGAAGCCGTCGGTGCTGTCCGCCACCACTTCGATCACGGCCGTGTTGCGGGCGGCGAGGGTGGGCAGGCCGTGCTGCATCCGAGCGCCTGTCCGGCCTCGACGAACTGCGTGCCCGCGCCCTCGTTTCCGCGGCGGCCCCTGGGAACCGGTGGCCGTCCCGACGAGGAACTGCCCCACCATCCCGCCTGAGACTCAGCGGCAGGGCGTCTCCGCCTTTGTGGCAGGCACTGTCGGCGAACACCCGCGCCGCGAGCCCGTCCGTGTCTCTGGTGCCAGGCCGTTCCCTGCGGACGGGGGAGTGGGTGGGCCGGCGGGCGCCCGCCGTAGGGCTCATGGGTGCGGCCCGGTCACCGTGGGGTGGCCGGGCCGTACCCGCTGTGCGTGCTGCCGCTTCTGCTGGGTTGCCAGGGTCTTCGGCTGCTGGGTGTGGTTAGGGGACGATCACGTTGAACGGCTGGTCGGCGTAGGCGCCGTTGACGCCGGTGTAGACGCCCAGCTTGCGCGCGTCCTTGCCGCAGACTGCGGACGGCTCCGTAGCCACTCGGATTTCCCCGTTCCACTTGGCGCCGGGGCCCAGGGTGGCCTGCGGCACGCTCTTGGCCCAGTCGATGCCCTCTGCGACGGTGACGCAGTAGCGGCCGGGGTTGACCTTGTCGACACGGACGACACCCTTGGCCCGCACCACCGTGGCGTCGGCCTTCACGACTGCAGCCGCCTGGGCGTACGGGGCGTTCGCGGGCCCCTGGGGGGGCCTTCACCCCTGATCTTGGACACTGGAGATAGTGGATCTTGAGGATCTGAGAGATGGACGTGTCGTGGTCATGAAGCACTATCCGCCGGAG
>NZ_JBIWKI010000132.1:0-2815 GCF_044765565.1 Streptomyces sp. NPDC102437
GCAGGATCCAGCTCCGGCCCCACCTGATCAACGGCTGCCTCACCGCCACCGGTCTGACCCTCGTACCACCGACTCCACCCTGAAAACCTCAGTAACGCACCAATGCAACCCTATGATCTTGCGCGTTAGTAAGGTGTCCCCATGAGTTCTCCAGCCAGCGACCGCGAGAAGGTCGTCTCAAAGCTGCCGGGATGGCTCCGGCAGAACCTCAAGGTCAGGGCCGCCCAGCACGGCATCGAAATCCAGGCAGCAGTCGAGCAGGGCGTCACAGCCTGGTGCGACCTGGCGTCCAGTCTCGAGACCATCGACACCAGGGGCGCCGACTCCTTCGCAACCTTCCTCCCCGAAGGCCAGTGGGACACCTTCCGCCAAGCAGCCGCCGACCGGGGGGTCTCCCTCATCCAGGGGCTCGCGCAGACGGTACAGCTCTGGCTGGACATGAACCCTGCCCCGCACCTCGAACGGCCCACCATCACCCGTCGCTTCATCGTCTGCAATCAGAAGGGCGGCGTCGGCAAGACCGCAATCACAGCCGGAACCGGTGAAGCCCTCGCAGAGAATCCCAACGCTCTTCACCCTGTACGGATTGCCAAGCAGCTCGCAGCAGCATCCGGTGACAACAGCCCTCTCGATGTCGAGAGCCTCCCCGGTCTCGGCCTGCGCGTCCTCCTCGTCGACTTCGATCCGCAGTGCCACCTCACCAACCAACTCGGCGCCACCCCGCTGCCGATGAACGGTGACAGCCTCACCAATCACATGGCCGGCGACCCCAAGGGCGATCTGCGTGACCTTGTCGTCTCCATCGACGAAGAGACCTTCGGCGGCCGACTGCACCTGCTACCCGCATGCAACGACGCCTTTCTGCTGGACGTCCGCCTCTCCGCGGTCCGCGCCAGAGAGGCCGCCCTCGAGCGTGCCCTTGCCCCCCTGGAAGCCGACTACGACGTCATCCTCATCGACTGCCCGCCCAGCCTCGGACTCAGCATGGATGCTGCCGCCTACTACGGCCGTCGCCGTGATGGCGAGGCGCCCGGCCAGTCGGGGGCCCTCATCGTGGTTCAGGCAGAAGACAGCAGCGCCGACGCATACGAACTCCTCACCAGCCAGTTCGAAGACCTGCGCGGCGATCTCGCCATCGACATCGACTACCTCGGCATCGTCGTGAACCTCTACGATTCCCGCCGCGGCTACATCGCAACGTCCTCTCTGCAAGGGTGGGTCGACATAAAGGATCCGCGGGTCGTCGGCCTCATCGGAGACCTCAAGGAGCAGAAGGAAGCGGTTCGCGTGAAGCGTCCGCTCCTCGCCTACGCACCACGAAGCCAGCAGGCCGTCGCGATGCGCGCCCTTGCACGGGAGATCTCATGAGCAAGGCCGACCAGCTCGGGGCCGGCCGGTTCGGGGCCGCCCCCGCCGTCAGCGCCCGACGCCAGGCAGTAGCCGCAGCAACCGGAGCCGCCACCGTCGGGGCGCCCGACAGCCGTCTGCGTACCATCTGTCTCGAGCAGCTGGTGCCCACCAGGTTCAATCCGCGGCAGAACTTCGGAACACCTGAAGACCTGCTCGAATTCGGGCTGAAGCTCAAGAAGAAGCAGCTACAGCCCGCAGTTGCCGTCACGCGCGAGGCATACCTGAAGCTGTGGGCGGACGAAGCCGCACTGGTCGGGACGGCCCGCTACGTCATCGCGAACGGTGAGCGCCGATACCGTGCGTCCGAGGCCGCAGGACTGGGCACCCTCGAGGTCGTCGTCGACGATGAGGTCGCCAAGTCCAAAGCCGACTTTCTCGACGCGGTCCTCTCCGAGAACAACGACCGGGAAGACCTTGACCCCATTGAGCGCGCACTCGGCATCCAGACCATGGTCGAGGAACTCGGCGGCAAGGCCAAAGTTGCTGAGCACTACGGCAAGTCCGGCGGCTGGGTGACCCAGCAGATGTACCTTCTCAGCTTGGCCCCTGATCTACAGAAGCTGGTGAGCAGCGGCGATCTTCCGGTCAGGGAGACGCGCGCTCTGGTCAAGTTGTCGCACGCCGAACAGCGCGCGGCTTGGCAGCAGCGCATGCTCGAGCGTGATGTGGAGAAGGAGCGTCCCCGGACCCGCCGGACCGCTGAAGCACCAGCTCCCCCGGTCTCCAGCGGCCCAAGCGGCTTTACCGCGGTAAAGCCGACGCGCGGCTTGGCGACCGAACCCGTCTCTTCTCCTGCGGCGCCTCGGAGTGAGTTGCCAGCCTCGGTGCCCATGTATACCGCGGCAGACGCACAGCCGAGCCCCACAGCCCCGAGTCCCGCCGTCGACGATCCGGTGCAGGTGCCCGACGAGCCGAGCCAATCGTTGCCGGAACCTCGAACCCAGCTGTCCACCGTTCCTACCGGGACCATCCCCGTCGTTCCCGCCAAGCCGCCGATTGCGGAACGCCCCCAAGTCAAGATGCCTTGGCATGACGGCCGGGCCGCCATGGACATCATCTTCCGAAAGCTGAGCGGGGAGGAGCGCCGCAACGCACTGGGGCGCTACTTCGAGCTGGTGGGGGGCGCCGAGGCGGCAGCGGCCGACCTCAAAGTGGCAGCAAGTCCCCAGTTCCGTGAGCTGCTGGCAGACCACCTCATGGATAGCGCGTAGCCCGGTCAAATTGAGGCCCCGTTCTCCTGTCGGCGGGCTCTAACGACCTCGCAGCTCCCTGGAGTCAGGGAGCTGCGAGGATCGTGGAGAGGTGCTGAAAGCGTTGTCACGTTGTCGGGGGTATAGGCGTCTGGCGGTGCGTCAGGGCGTGGTCGAGGCGGCTGTCGGCTGTCGGTCAGGCCGTCGCGGGCAGG
>NZ_JBIWKI010000133.1:0-2788 GCF_044765565.1 Streptomyces sp. NPDC102437
CGGTGGGGATGTCGTAGACCCAGCCGCGCAGCGTGAGGGTCTTCGCCGCCAGTGCCCGGACGACGCTGGGGTGCGTCGCCAGGTTTGCCAGCTGAGCGATCACGTTGTTCCGTACCAGGACGCTCACCTTGTCCTCGCCGGGCTCGGCACAGGCCGTACGGACCCGGGAGGCCTCCGCCCTGCGGAGGGCTCGGACCACGGACATTCGATCATCTGCGCGACAGCGGACGTGAGTGTGCCGTACGTCGGGCCCGCCGATTTGTTGCTGGAAGCCAGGGCCCCGTGTGAAGCCGGCGGCTGCGCTCTTTTTAGAGGTCTCACGGGACCGGGTAACGGGTAGCGATCCGCCGGCTTCGGCCCCCATTAGGTAACGGGGGGGACAGCCCGTCGGCGAGACGGGGGCTGGCCCCATGGATCCGGCGGTGCGAATGGGCGAGGCTCGGCCCATGCCCCGAATGACTCTGGCCCGCGGATTCCTGCGTACGGCGAGCGCCGCGGCGCACCTGCGGCTCTTCGTGCTCGTCGGTGTCGCCACCGTGCTGGTGACACGCGCCTTCCTCGTCCTCACCGACTACCCGAAGCTCGGCGGCGGGGCGGGCCACGGAGGGCTGCACATCGCCCACATGCTGTGGGGCGGGCTGCTGATGCTGGCCGGGCTCCTTGTCATGCTCGTCTTCACGGGACTTGCCTCGCGGCGGCGAGGAGCGCTGATCGGTGGCGTCGGCTTCGGCCTGTTCATCGACGAGGTGGGCAAACTGGTCGCCGTCGACGGCTACTTCTACCGCCCGGCCGCAGGGCTCATCTACCTGTCGTTCGTCGCCCTGACCGGCCTCACCTGGTGGGTCACGCGGCGCGGGCGTACGGACAGGGAGACGGTATCCGGCGCGGCCCGCTCGGCGGCAGCGGCGGACACCGCGCTGCACGGCGCCCTGTGTGGGCTGACCCCACAGGACAGGGACGAGGCGCTGCGCCGTCTGCGCGCCACAGGCGGCCCGGCCACCGCGCTGGACGCGGCTCTGGCGGCCGTGCTCGAAGCCGTGCCCGAGCGCCCGGCCAGGCGGCCCGCCCCGCACCACGAGCTGGCCCGGCGAGCCCGTGATTGGGTGACGGCCCGGGTGTCCGGCAAACGGCCGCTCGTCCACATCGCCGCGTGGGGCGCGACCCTTCAGGCAGCACTCCTGTTGGTCGCCATCGCCGTCGACGGCCTCACGGGCGGCCTCGCAGACGAGACGCAGTGGACCGCCATCGCGGGAGCTCTCGCCTGCTCCCTGACATCCCTGGCCCTCTCCCTGCGCGGGACTGCTCTGCTGCGCCGCGACCGAAGCGCGGCCCTGCGCACCCTGCGCGCCGCCCTTCTGGTGGACCTCCTGCTGGGCCAGGCCTTCAAGTTCACGATCAACCAGTTCTCCGCGGTGGCCGGTTGGCTGATCAGTCTCGCACTGCTCTACGTACTCTCGGCCCAGCTGGGCCGCGGCCCAGCTGGGCCGAGAGTACGTAGAGCGAGCGCACGCGAGCCACTGACCGGTTGAACGGGCCGCTATGACTGCCGGTTCAACCCGGTCGCGCGTTTCCCACCGCCGCCGGAGGAAGCACCGTGAATGCTGGTCATGTGGGTTGCTGGTGCGCGCCCAGGGTCCACTGATAGCCGATCTCGGCGATGTCGGGCGGACCTCATCATGGTGGGCGGTATGCCAGGCCTGGTGTGCCGCCGGCCTGGCTCGAAAAGGGCACCGCCAAGGCCGGCCTCGCTCACATCATGATGCGGCACGGCGGCGAGTTCATCGAACGGGGCACAGCGCCAGAAGACATCCCCAAGCCCCTGACCCGGCGCTGACCGAGGGCAAGATCGTCGGATATCAGGGCGCAGACACTGGTAGGCCGATTTACCAGACTGTGTACAACAGACGGGCTGACGGCCGTCGTGGTTTGGCTGCTGGTCGCGTCGGCGCTGTCGGGCTCTGACGGGGTCAGCGTTCGTGTTCCGGGTGGACCGTGGAGGTTGTGGTCGTGTGCTGCACGAGGCCGCCCAGGATGAGGGCGAGGCCGGCCTCGAATGCCGCTTCATGGCCGAGGGCCGGGACGTCGGCCGGCAGGTCCTCCTTCGGACCTGTTTCCGCCTGCTCCTCCAGGACGCAGCCGACTGTGTACGGCGCTGTCACGTTGTTGGCTGCTTGGGTCTCTGACGGTGCGTCGGGGTGTGGTGGGGCTGGGGTTTCGGGCTGGTGCTCAGGCTTCGGCGGGCTGGCCGGCGGCGCCGGTGGCCTGGTCCCAGATGGCGAAGCGGGTGGTCATCTCGGTGCGGTATTGGGTGGCGGTCATCAGGTGGCGGCGTGGTCGGAAGTGGGGTGAGATACCGCTGAACGCGGACAGGAACCGCTGGGCCCCGCCGACGCTACGGAAGCCCTTCATGGCGCGTTCGCGCTGCCGGGTGGGCTGATGACTGTTCTCGGCCCGGTTGTTCAGGCCCTTGTGGGAACGGTGCTCGATGGAGGGCATGACCTCGCGGTGGGCCGCGCCGTAGGAGCGGAGCTTGTCGGTGACGACTACCCGCGGCACCGAGCAGGTCTTCTTGAGCAGTTTGCGGAAGAACCGCCTGGCCGCAGCGGTGTCCAGCCGGTTCTGGACCAGGATGTCCAGGACGGTGCCGTCGGCGTCCACAGCCCGCCACAGGTACTTCTGCTCTCCGTTGATTCTGATGAAGACCTCGTCCAGGTGCTTCCCAATGCTGATGTCAAGCCGCCGTCGTCACTGAGGGTGTGACCTGGTAGCACCGTCGGTCACGGATCAG
>NZ_JBIWKI010000134.1:0-2697 GCF_044765565.1 Streptomyces sp. NPDC102437
CTCGACAGCTGTATCGGTCATCGGAACCACCCGAGCATGCCCGTTGACCATGCTGCCGCACCGGGAAACTCCAAGATCCCCGACAGAGTCAAGCTGATGCTGAGCGTCGATCAGATCGCCACCGTGACAGGAGCCGAGCCCGCGACCGTCCGCGCCCGCCTGGCAGCCGCCAGGCGGGAACAGATCTCCAGGAACGACGGCTGACTGGCACCGAGGCCGTTTCGGACGGCCCTGCCGTGCCTCGGGGCGGCCGATGCTCCGAGGCACGCCGTGCGGGCTCACCCGGCCGAGAGGACCTGGCCCTGCGGGCAGCCGCAGAAGAAGGGGACCATCACATAGACACGTACATGGCCTGCGTGACAGTCGCGGCTTGCGGTAACACCGAGGCGATCTTGGTGTCTCACGAACGGTCGTTACGTACGTCCGGAGTCCTCTCCGCTTCCTTCCGCCAGTGGTCGAGGCTGTGTCGAACCATCCGCGCGCGAGGGTGGTCTTCGCCCAGTACCCGCACCACGTGATCGAGTAGGTCGGCGAAGGCCTGTGCGGCCCCCTCCGCGTTCCCCGCCCGTCCCTGCCAGGTGGCGAGGTTGTTCCGGGTGGTGAGGGTGTTGGGGTGGTCTTCGCCCAGCACCCGCGCCCGGTCGGCTAGTAGGTCGGCGAAGACATGTGCGGCCCCCTCCGTGTTCCCCGCCCGTCCCCGCCAGGTGGCGAGGTTGTTCCGGGTGGTGAGGGTGTTGGGGTGGTCTTCGCCCAGTACCCGCGCCACGTGATCGAGTAGGTCGGCGAAGGCCTGTGCGGCCCCCTCCGCGTTCCCCGCCCGTCCCTGCCAGGTGGCGAGGTTGTTCCGGGTGGTGAGGGTGTTGGGGTGGTCTTCGCCCAGTACCCGCGCCACGTGATCGAGTAGGTCGGCGAAGGCCTGTGCGGCCCCCTCCGCGTTCCCCGCCCGTCCCCGCCAGGTGGCGAGGTTGTTCCGGGTGGTGAGGGTGTTGGGGTGGTCTTCGCCCAGTACCCGCAGCATGTGATCGAGTAGGTCGGCGAAGGCCTGTGCGGCCCCCTCCGCATCCCCCGCCTCCCCCCGCATGGTGGCGAGGTTGGCCCAGGCGCTGAGGGTGTCGGGGTGGTCGGGACCGAGGTGGCTGCTGGTGGTTTCGGCGAGGTGCTCGAAGTGGCCGTGGGCGGCGGTGACCTGTCCGGATTCGCCGAGGCTGCGGCCGAGGCGATACAGCAACACGTGCGCGTCCGGCCGGTGGAGGGCGTCTTCGGCGTGGCGGGCGAGAGCGGCGGTGTTGGTGCGCAGGGCCTGAGCGAGATCGGTGTCGCGTTCGATCGTGGGCCAGGCGGCCGTCAGGGCGTCGGCGGCGGTGCGCGCGGCCTGGTGGTGCTGGTGGGGGGTGTGGGTGTCGCGGGTGGCGCGCTGGATGAGCTGGTGGATACGTACGGCCGGGCGAGAGGTGCCGGGTTGGTGGTCGATGAGGCTGAGCCGGTCCAGGGCACGCAGGGCGTCGACCGCCTCCTTGAGGGTGACCAGTGGCGTGGATGCTGTGGTGCGCTGCCGCTTGCCCGGCCACCACTTGGGTCGCCGCGCTCGTTTAGGGCTGGTTGTGGTGCGGTGTGCGGCGAGGTGAGCGCGGGCCGGCTCACTGGTCAGGACGCTCTGGGGGATGCTGTTGGCGTCGAGCAAGGATGCCAGGTGGAGCATGGGCCGGGCCAGGCCGGCGGGGCGCAGGGTGTCGGCGCGGTCGATGGACAGGGACCAGGCGGCGGCGAGGGCGGTGGCCTGTTCGTCGGGCAGGGTGTCGGGGGCGAGGTCCGTGAGGCGTGTGGCGCGGTCGGCCAGCAGGTCGCGGTAGGCGGCCGCGGTGTCGCCGGAGTCGATGAGGTAGGCGGCGGCCTGGGCCAGGGCCAGGGGCAGGTGTCCGAGATCGGCGGCGAGGGCGGTGAGCTGGCCGGCGGGCTCGGTCCGGCCCTGGGCGTCGAGGGCTGCGGTGAGGTAGGCGGCCGATTCGGCGGGGGTGAACAGACCGACCTCGATCCGGCGGTGGTCCCGGCCGAACAGGGCTGCGTCGCGGCGGCGGGTGGTCAGCAGGGTCCGACCGTGTGGGCTGGCGGGCGGCCACAGGCTGTAGCGGTTGCCGGGGTCGTCGGGGTTGGCCACCAGGTCGCCGGGGTCGGTGACATCGTCCAGGACGATCAGCCACCGGCACGGCCGCTGCCCGGGCTTGGGGGCCAGCCAGGCCAGGAACGTCTTCGCGGCCTGCTCGGGGTCGTCGGGGTCCGCCCGGCACAGCTCGACGCCGGCCTGCGCGTATCCGCTCACCACGGGCGAGCGGCCGCTGGCGGTGACCCAGACCAGGACATCCAGGCCACCCTCGTCCCAGGCGGCGCGGGCGTAGTCGGCGGCCGGCTGGGTCTTGCCGACCCCACCCATCCCCGTCAGCACCTGGCACAGCACAGCAGTACCTCCGCCATCGACCGCAGCCCGCAGCCGGTCCGCCTCTGCCCGGTACTGGAACGACCGCGCCGAGGACGGGACCACACCAACCTGATGCGGCCAGGAAGCCGGCTCCCGCGGCGCGCGCTGCACGGTCAGCGTGCCGATGTAGGGCCTTGACCCCTGATCCTGAACACGGGTTATGCGGCTTCGGCCAGCGTAGTTGATGTTGTTCGGAGTGCTTGTTCGTAGGCGATGGGGCTGCG
>NZ_JBIWKI010000135.1:0-2641 GCF_044765565.1 Streptomyces sp. NPDC102437
TCAGGCCCCCACCCTCCGGATACCTCATCCCACCGGCATACCGCAGGGATCATGAACCGTCACTCCCCGACGACAACACGAAAACCTCAGTAACCCTGATCGGGCGCTGTCATGCCGAACCGGCGGCCCCGTGGATATCAGCCGCGGTGGAAGCCCCGTGTCCGCACTGACGACCCGGTGTGCCGTGTAGTGATCACGGCAGTGAACGCCGACCTGAAGGCCGGTGGACTCGACCACGTCACTCAGCTTGTCACCGGCGCCGGGATGGCGGCGTCAGGTCTCACCTTCTGGCTCGCGAAGGAGCGCGGGGTGGAGGTGGAAGCCTTGATATCCCAGCTCACGGTCGGGCTCCCGGAAGGCATCCCGGAGCGCGATGTGGTGAAGATGATCGAGACGATGCTGACCGGATCGCCCGGCGTGAAGCAGACCGCCGATTTCCTGGCCCGACTGTTCGATGAGGACGAGGAGCGGCGACCTCATCGTCGCTCTCGGCCGCTACTCCGCCTCGTGCATCGGCATGCTGAGCGCCCTCGGCATCAGTAGCGAGGGAGACACCCTCGAAGACCTCGACGACACCCTGCAGGACTTCTACGCCAGCTGAAGACGCACCCGGGTCTTGCTTGCAGCTGATTCGGCTGCGAGCAAGACCCCCGGCGGGGCAGAAGGCCGACTGTCCACGATGATCGAAGGCACCGCCTGGAGACCGCAACCGGTCAGTCTGCCGCGCCCTCAGCCGATCAGGGCGTGTCACCCTCCCATACCCACGGACCGCCAGGACGGCTGAAGGTAGGCCCGTATGAGGCCCGCCCGCCCGGTCCGTATGCGCTATGAGGGGTGACCAAGTACGCGCCGGTGGTGATCTCCTCGTCCGTCCAGCCGGTCACCTCGATCAGCTGCCCGTCCAGCGGCCCACCGGTCAGCTCGCGGTAGTCGCGGCCGGGTTGTGGCCCGGGCTCCGGGTCATCACGCTCGCTGCCGTACACCTTCGGTCCCTTTGTCATGCGACCAGTCTGGTGCGACGCGGGGTCCACCAGGACGGGAATCGGTGCGACTTCACCGCGAAGAGTCCCTGCCCGCTGCGCAGCCCCCGTGCAGGTGCAACACCGGCCTGTGAGGGTGAAACGCGACCGGTGAAACGCTCCTGCGCGTTTCACTCCTGACCTGCACTGATGTCCTGGATAGAGGTTCGTGGAGCCGGTGAGGGACCGTGTGTTGCAGGCCCCGCCGTGTCCGGTGGCTGCCGGTAGGGTCGTGTGGATGATGGTGGGCAGTGCAGAGACCAGGCTCGTTCTCCTGCGTGGGAACAACGCTTCGGGCAAGTCCTCGATCGCGGCGGGGATCCGGGAGCGCTTCGGTCGCGGTCTGGCCCTGGTCGGCCAGGACAACCTCCGCAGGGTCGTCCTGCGCGAGCACGACCGCCCTGGCGGCGCGAACATCGGCCTCATCGACACCGTTGCCCGCTACAGCCTCAGCGCCGGCTACCACGTCGTCCTCGAAGGCATCCTGTACGCCGACCGCTACGGGCAGATGCTCCAACAGCTGCGCGCCGACCATCGCGGGCACACTCACTGCTACTACCTGGACGTCCCCTTCCGGGAGACCCTGGCCAGGCACGCGACCAAACCCATCGCAGACGAGATCGGCGAGGAGCAGCTGCGCGAGTGGTACAGGCCGCTCGACCTCCTGCCCGGCAGCATCGAGACACTCATCGACGCCGACAGCGTCCTGGCGGCCACCGTCGACCGCATCATGCACGACACCGATCTTGCCCGGCTCCCCGCGCTGGAGCACTGACCACGGCTGCCGGGGCCGGGCAGCCCGCCGAACAGCGACGGATCGGCCCGAGACGGCGCTCACCTCCGATGAACCGGTGAGCGCCGAGTTCAGGGCCAGCCTCAGCGGGAGAAAGTACGGGCAGGTGCCACGCCTACAGCAGGAAGTCGACCGTGCACCGGATGCGCTTCGAGAGATCGGGCACCGTGTACTGGGCGCTCGGTTGCAGCGCGGAAAGGTTGTCGACGAGGTTGTACTGGATGCGGCGTTGGTGGACTCCGATGCCTTGGAAGACCCACGGAACCAGCTTCAGCATGTGGATGTCGGTGTGGCCCGGTGTGGTGAGCCAGCCGTTCGGGATCGGGAAGAAGCGGTCGAAGGCTTCGAGGGCTGTGGGGATCTCGCTGGCAGGGATGCCGGAGTACTCCGCCATCCACTCGAACTCCTCCCCCGTCCTGTCACGGAGGTAGAACCCTCCCCATCCCCACAGGAACTGCTGCCAGAAGGTCGCGTACCGCGAAGTTCGGCTGCTCTCGCAGCCATGCGATGCCGTCATGGAACGTTTTCGGCAGGACGTGGTAGGTCAGCCCCTGGAAGAAGAAGGACTTGCCGTCCTCCGACATGCGGAACTCAGGCGGGCCGTCGGGATGCGCGAGCGCATAGTCCACTGCGGCCTTGAGAATGGCGAGCCGAGCTCGGTGCTCGAGGGCTGAGGAGCTACCGGCCCCGCGCGCCGCCGCACCCCAAGAGCTCGAATTTCCGTTGATCCAGAGGGCAGGCAGGTCAGCACATTTGAACAGCGGCGCCTCGCAAGCGAGGGCGAACCGCAAAGAGTTCTTCGCAAATATCTCTTTGCGGAGGACTCTTT
>NZ_JBIWKI010000136.1:0-2624 GCF_044765565.1 Streptomyces sp. NPDC102437
GGGCAGTGGATCAACGAGCAGCGCCGCGCCTACGGATCCGGGACGCTGGACGCCGGGCGGGTCGCCGAGCTGGAGAAGCTCGGGATGGTCTGGTCAGAGCAGGAAGCGGCCTGGGCGGACGGAGTTGTTGTGGCCAAGCAGTACGCCGCCGCCTACGGCCACTTCCTCCCCCCGGTCACCGCGACCTGGGCAGGGCATCCCATCGGCGTGTGGGCGAAGAACGCCCGCGCTGCGGCGCGCAGGGCGCGGGAGAACGAGGAGCTGCGCGAGGCCGGCCGCCCCGTGCGGTCGGCGGCCGGGGCAATGACCCAGGCCCGGCAGAACGAGCTCGATGCGATCGACCCGGGGTGGTGCCCGGCATGGGACACCGGGTGGCAGCGCTGCTTCCGCCTCGTCCAGAACCACGTCCAGGCCGGCGGCACCCTCCCCACGGTCGACGGCGACGTCGTCGTCCAGGGCGAAGACCTCGGACGCTGGGTGAACGTACAGCGGTTGGGGTGGGAGCAGTTGGCGCCTGTGCAGCAGTGGATCCTGGAGAACACCCTCAAGCTCACCCCGGCCGAGGACAACGAGCGGCCGGTGAAGCAGACCCAGGACGCGAAATGGGCGGCCAACCTCGCGGCGGCACGGCAGTTCCACGCCCGTGAGGGGCACCTGAGGGTGCCTCGGAAGCATGCTGAGCACCTGGAATCGGCAGAGGCGGTGCCGGGCCGTCAGAACGGCGCTGACGGGGCCGTGGTGGTCAGGCTCGGCACCTGGCTCGACAACGTCCGCAAACGCGCCGCGAAACTCCCCGAACAACGCCGCGCCGACCTCGACCAGCTCGGCATGCGCTGGTAACCGACGTGGGGCGTCGGCCGATGAGCCCGCCCGGCGCCCGCCGGTCGGCCCTTCACCCTCCGCCCGCCGCGTCCCAGCCGTCGAAGAAGTCGGCCGAGTGTCATGTCCGACCCGAGCGGCAATGCCGGCTTCCCGGGCCGGAGATAGCGGTACGGGGCGTCGACCCTGTCCTTGTCCGTGCCCCGGGCTGGTGATCCGCCCTTGCGGGCCGCCGGATAGAGTCCGGGCCATTCGCCACTGGGGAGGGGCATTCATGCTGGTGAAGCATGCGATTCGGGCAGTGGCGGTCGCCACCGTCCTGGGACTGTCCCTTGCGGCGTGCGGGCCGCGTACCGGCTATGCCACTGATGCCGACATACCGGAGTCGCTGGGCGCGGACGGGACGAGCATCGTGGTCGGCGATGAGAGCGCGGGTACCACCGTCCGGCTCTTTGAGGATCTGCGCTGCCCCTTCTGTGAGGAGTTCGAGACACAGGGCGCCGGGACCGAGCTGAACAAGCTGACTCAGAAGGGTTCGGTGCAGGTCCACTACACGCTCGCATCCTTCCTTGACGACAGGCTGGGCGGTAACGGCTCGAAGAAGGCCGCGAACGCGCTGCGCGCTGCGCTGGCAAAAGGCAAGTTCGTCGAGTACCACCAGGTCCTCTACGCACATCAGCCAGATGAAGCGGTCGACGGCTTCACCGACGAGTTCCTACTGAAGATGGCATCCCGCGTAGAAGGCCTGCGCGGGCCGGGCTTCGACGCTGCGGTCAAGACGATGAAGTACCAAGGCTTCGTCGCCGCATCCGAGAAGGCTTACGAGGACTCCAGTGCCAGTGCCATCGGTACGCCGACACTGGAACTCAGCGGCGTGGAACTGCCGGAGTTCGAAAGGGGCTACCTCGCCCACTACACCAGGCAGCCCGCTCGGACCGCAAGGCCCTGATACCTCCCGGTCGGCTCCCCAGCACCTGGCACCAAGGCAGACTTGATACATCGTGGGCGCTCCACACAGCCTGAGCCAGAACCCTCTGTCACGTACAGAGACAGCCGGGCGAACAGCCAGATGAAATGGTGAGCCGGACGCCCACAAGACCCTGTCCGAGATCCTTGGGGCCTTGGCAGGCACGGAACTGATCTTGCGAGCTCGGCGCCCGCGAAGCTCGTCGGGCGGCCTGTACGCGCCTACCCGTCGACGAGCCCCGTCTCGGGCTTGCAGATCTGGCACGCCTCGATGTCCGGCTCCGCCAGGGCGATCAGCGCCTCTTCCCGGTTGAGGAATCCGCCCTCGGCCGGATACAGGGCGCAGTCCCCGCGGTGCACCAGGGCCGCCGATGATGACCGCTGCGGCTGGATCTTCCACCGCAGCGCGGCGTTCGCTGGCGGGACGGTGAACTTCGGCGGCGCGGCGTTCGCCGACGGCTACGTGAACTTCGACGGCGCGGCGTTCGCTGGCGGAATCGTGCACTTCGACGGCCCGACAGGGGGCGCGACGTTCTCCGGGGCCACGGTGGACTTCAGGAACGCGTCAGGTCCGGCTCCCGACGGGCTTCTCGCTGCTGTCGGCACGCCTGTTCCCGCGACGGTCTACTTCCCCTCCGCATGGCTGCCCCCGGTTCCTTAGCGCAACGGTGGCGGAAACGGTCGGGGCGGCCCCGGTATGCCGGGACCGCCCCTTGAGACGTGCCGCTCATGGACCGCTATAGCGTTAGCCTCGGCGTTTCAGTTGGGTCTGCTGGGCGGCTGGGCGAGGTTGTTTCAGGCCGTGTCGGCCGGTGGGCATGGTGAGGGCCCGACGCGGG
>NZ_JBIWKI010000137.1:0-2563 GCF_044765565.1 Streptomyces sp. NPDC102437
CGCGGCGTGGATCGTCTCGTGTGCGGGCCGGTAGTAGTCCCGAGGCCGCATCGGGCAGTCCAGGATCTCCCCGACCGCGTCCTTGCCGCCCAGCAGCATCGCCCCGAGCACGGACATCTCCGCGTCCAGGTCCTGCGCAGGCGCGCCTTGCTGACGGGGGACCACGTCCAGGTTCTCGGCCGCCGCGCTCACTGGGCACCCCCAGCGGGCATACCGGCACGCACCCGGGCCAGCAGCCCCATCCCATCGACCGGCCCCGGCTCCGAAGCGCCCCGCTGCTGCCGGTCCATCTCCGCGCGCCGGCACCGGGCGCAGTCGTCGGCCGCGAACGCCGGATGCCGCTCGCACATCGCCCGCTGAGGCCGCTGCCTGGGCACCGCCGCCTGCGGAGCCTCGGGCCACGTCATCGCGTCCTCAAGAATCTTCCAGCTCGGCTTCGCCCGCCCCATCCACTCAGCCACGCGGCACAGGTGATCGAGATCGTGACCGGCCGCCAGGAGCTCGGCGGCCTCGGCACCGATGGCCGCCGCGCGCTTCGGCAGGAACTGATGCCCGCAGGCCTTCAGGCCGTTGGCCCACGCATCCACGACAGCGGCAGCTGTCCCGCCAGCGACCGGGGCAGGGGTCTTGTTCTCCGGCGCAGCCGCTTCTCTCTCTCGCTTCTGAGGGGGCTGTGACGGCTGGTGGTTGAGCGCGCCAGCGTTAAGAGAGAGAGGAAGCTTCGCTTCCTTATAACTATCGGTGCTCGATTTGAACACCCGTGAGAGATCGATTTGAACACCCGTGGCGGGTGTTTCCTTCGACGGGTGTTCAGATCGAGCACCCGCTGGCCTGCGCTTTTTCTGCGGGTGTTCAGATCGAGCACCCGTGGCGGGTGGCCTTTTCGACGGGTGCTCGATCTGAACACCCGCGATGACCGTCTCGCATACAAGATCGGCGCTGTGCTTCCCCGGGCACCCCGGTTCGTGCCCGCCGGCCAGGTCGTAGACCGGCGGGCGTCGGTCCGCCCGGATGTGATCCACGAGGTTCGGATCGCCCGGCAGCAGCACCCCGCCGGCCTTCAGCCGCCGCAGGTGCTTCAGCACCGTGGACTCACCCATCAGGCACTCGCCCGCGAGCGTCTCCCCCGAGGCGTAGCAGCCCCGCATCTCGCCGTTCGTGTGGTTCGCCACCCGGATCAGTACCAGGAGCTCACCGCCGTTCTTGCAATCGCGGATGCCGACCTTGTCCACCCACGTCTGCGCCTGGTGGCTCACCGGGCCACCCCCGCCCCGGCCGCCGCGTTGGTCAGGCACTGTGGCCTGCTGGTCCTGTTGTCTCGTACGCTCAAGAGAGCGCACCTCCTCTTGCCAGTCGAGAGTGCTTCTCCGTCCGGGCCGCGAACCCGGAGGGACCTTCGAGCCCCCGCCCGTTTGGCGGGGGCTCGCTGCGTTTGGGCCATGCTCTCGCACTGTTGCGGCCAGTCTCCCGACCGCAACGTGGCCCAGCTCCTAGCGGTGAATCCTCCAGCGACCCTCAGGCGCTACTGACTCACCGATCTCGATGATTTCTCCGTTTACGTCGCTGTAGATGTTGCGTCCGACGTAAACGGGATCCCCAGCGGAGATTCCTAGATCACTAGCCTGCTCCGTGGTGGCACGGAAAACTGCACTGGCTTCTTCTGTTGCGTCGTTTGCGGCACGCCGACCAGTTCCCGACTCAATCGCACTGGGCGTTCCTCCCGGAATTCGTTCGGCAATTAGGAGTGCCGGAACAGATTCAGCGAATTCCGCAGGGAACCAGGAGACCGAGGCACTAACGGGGCCATCGGAGTTATGGGTAACACGGTGCCGCCGAATTGCCTGTGCGCCCTCGTTGAGACCCAAGAGGTCCGCCACCCATGCGGGCGCCACGGCCAATTCAGCGGCCTGAATTACCGCGTATTCATCTTCCGGGTAGATCTTTCCGGTCCGGAGTGCGCGGTCGAGTCGGTCAGCGGCCGACCGGTGCAGGGTGCGGCGGCTGCGCACGACGGTGCCAACGCCAGTCACGGACTCAGCGAGCCCATCTGCACGGAGCGCGGCCAGCGCCTTCATCGCCGTGGCCTGCGCGATCTGCCATTCCTCCGCGATCTGGCGTACGGACGGCAGCCGGTCGCCGTCGGCCAGCTCGCCGTCGACGATGCGGCGGCGCAACTCCTGCACCACCTGGAGATACGGCGGGGTTCGGTCCAGTTCAGGCATGTTCCTGTCCTCTCTCGTAGCTCACTAGCTCACTGCGGTGCAGCGTACTACTTGACGTGGGTAGTGTGCTAGTGCACTATCCACTACATCGCAGGGTAACGCCCCGCGACGCAGCGCGACCCCGGGGGTGCCTCCCCGGGGCCGCTGTCGGACCGACTGTGTGAGAAGGGGACCGACGTGACGATCGTGTCAGAACGTCCGGTGAACGTGCAGGCCACCCGTCCGAAGGCGGGGTTGAAGGAGGACGCGGAGCGCTGGGAGCGGGAGGACACCGATCTGGGTCCGGAGGCGGAGCCGGAGGGCTCGGTGCGGCGGGGCCGGCGGTTGGGGTATCGGGAGGA
>NZ_JBIWKI010000138.1:0-2562 GCF_044765565.1 Streptomyces sp. NPDC102437
AACCCCTCGACAAGGTTCATCGTCCCAGCTCAGAAGGCACTTTCGCGTTACCGCTCATGATCCGGACCAAAGCCCAAGCGAAACGCGCAGGTTAGCACGTCGCCAAGTAGCTGTACTGTCCCGTGATCGTTTCCTTGAACCAGTACTTGTCTGCTCCCGGTGCAAGAGACCAGCACGGGCTGTCGGTGCCCCAGTCGACGATGACCTGCACCCTCACGGTGTAGCTGCAGTTGTTCTCAATGACGACGGCGAAACCGGACGGGTCATTGTCCCAGTAGCGATAGACGCAACCGGGTGCCTCAGCCAGCACGCCCGGTGCCGGAGCGGCAGCAGCGACAGGAGCCGAAACGGCGAGCGCACTACCAATCGCCGCCACCGTGACGGATAGAGCGGCCAACTTCCTATAAAAACTCATGTTTCCCCCTAGAACAGCCGATTGTTTGCCATCTTCACGGTGCTGCACATTTTCGGACTTGTACACCATTAAGGCGGAGAGAGAGGCCGCCTTCGACCGCTTTAGCCCCCTCCCGGGATGGGATCAGCCACTCCGACACGTCAGCGGGATCCAGACATTGACGGAGACACGTCAGCCATCGTTGGGGAGGCCGCCTTCGCGGGGCGATACGTGACCGCCCCTCGTATGTTGTCCACGGTCAGGGCTGGCTTCATAGTGATGCGGTCAAGCGGTGCGGCCGTGCGCTCAGACAGGTGAGCACGGGCTCCCAGGGTCAGGGGGCTAGTTGAGCCAGATGGCGTTGCTCCAGGAGCCGCAACTGTAGTCCCCTCCGGCTTCGGTCAAACACTCCTTGACCTGGATGGCGTCTTCGCCGTTACTGATGTTGATCCGAGGAAAACTGATGGCCTTGGTCTGGTAGTCACCCTTGCCTGAAGCGCTCACGCTGGAAGGCTGTGACGAGCCTCCGGTTGCTAATCCGAAACGGACATAGAGGCGGGCTCCGTGGCTGTCCGTGGCGGTGTCCGTGATTGCGATAGTCGTCAAGACGGACTCGACGTTGTTGACATACCCCACTGCGTAGGTACCTCTGCCGTATGCGCCGACTACGTCTCCGTAGGTGCCAGTCGCGGTGTAGTCGGGAACGATGACTGCCGCAGACGCGGGGCCAGCACTCATGAGCATGGCGGAAATTCCCATTGCTCCACCAATAACGGCAAAGCGGATTTTCTGTGACATGTGACCTATGGCCACCTTATCCCTCATGGATTCCTCCTATTCGAGAGCCAAAGAGAGACTGCACGCCTGGCAACACGACAAGCAGAACCGGTCAGCATCAGCCACCGGGCTCCGCCCGCGCCATTCTGGCCGGACCGGCTGCTGTACAGAGCAACTTCGGCTCGGTCACATCGTCTATGGCCGAGCATGATCTCGACAAAGACCGTCGGCTGTAGCCGAATGTCCCTGGTCAACACGTGCTACACCCAAGAATGCGGACATCGGGGGCTTTATGTTACGAATCCACTTCACTTCGAAAGATCTGGCACGGGTGACGCTCGGCCACAACAGCTCACTGCCGGTGAGCGAGGCTGTGATGAGTCTGCAAGCGCTCCGTCGCGGCTCGGGCTCACGGTTCTCCGCGTGGCGGCACCTCGCCGGAAAGCAACTGCCCGCACGGGCGTCACTGCTCGGCTCCCTGGTACCGGCCTCCGGCTGGGCTCCGGACTTCCTCACCCCAGGCCCTGACCACGCATCCCCCACCACGGGGGCGTTCGACGCGATACGAGCCACACCACGCAGGCGTCTGGCGGCCGAATTGAGCCGTCTGTCGAGCCACCACCGCCTGCCTGCCTGGACACAGCCGCTGGCCGACGGGGACCGCGAGGCACTGGACGCGGTGACCGACACCCTGGCGGACTACTACGACGTCGCGGTATCTCCATACGTCGACCGCATGCGGGCCGTACTGGACGCAGACCATGCCTGGCGCGTGCACACCATGGCACGCCTCGGCGTTGGCGCGGTGCTGGCCGGCCTGCACCCGCAGGTGCGCTGGGAGGAGCCCGTGCTGGAGCTTGCCGGCTTCGCCGGACAAGGCCAGGTCGACTTCCACCTGGAGGGGCGAGGACTTCTCCTGTCCGCCCACATCTTCTGCGGCTCGCGTCCCCGCGCACTGCTCAACGAGGTGGGCACCCCCGTGCTCGTATACGCGCCCGCTTGGAATCAACAGAGCGACAACCTCGTCACCGCACCAGCGGATGCCCGGCCACGTGCATCGACGGCCCTGGCGGCACTGTTGGGCCGAACCCGCGCGGCCGTCCTGGAAGCCCTAGCATCTCCTGTCGGCCATAACACCAAGCAACTCGCTGAGTGCCTTGCCATCTCTCCCGCCTCGGCTTCGGAACACGTCGCCGCACTGCGAGCCGCCGGCCTGGTCACCAGCCTTCGACACGGCAACATGGTGCGACACACCGCCACAACCTTGGGGAAGAACCTCATCTCGACCGCGACCTAAGCTTGACTCTGTCGGGGATCTTGGAGTTTCCCGGTGCGGCAGCATGGTCAACGGGCATGCTCGGGTGGTTCCGATGACCGATACAGCTGTCGAG
>NZ_JBIWKI010000139.1:0-2526 GCF_044765565.1 Streptomyces sp. NPDC102437
GCTTTCAGTGCGACGTGAAGTCGCTGTCATGCAGTGGTAGTTGCAAGGAGAGGAGTCGACTGCCCCGGCCTGTGACCGATGGCCGGTCCCCAGCCTCGGGTGCGTCTGCGGTGACGCGGGGGTGCTGAGCCGAGGTGGTCAAGCTCAAGGGCACGATGGGCCATCATCACGCCACAAGCGAAGGGGAAGTCCGAGCGGGCGAGCGAAAGCGAACCCTTGTCCTTACGAGCCGACATGAGGAACACCGCGTCAATGGCGAAGCGGTCGGCGGTGGGAACTCCTTGCATTGAGAAGTGCGACACGACGCGAGCTGTATTGAAAGAGGCTCAAGGGAACCTCTGGTTTCCAGCGTAGGTCACCGTGGGAGTCGGTTTAGAGAGGGCGCCCTGTCCGGACGTAACTGTTGGCAGTGGAACACGGGAACCCCGTACGGGTCCGGCTGGTCAGCCGGTAAGCCGGAGGCAACGAAGGCAGAACTCCGGTGCGGGAACAGGATGTCCCAAGAAGCGAATGCCGCTGGGGCGAAAGCCCAGAGGAAAGCTCGGGTCCTGGGGACTCTCCCCCTCCGGGTATAACTCGGCGGATACCAGCTTTGTAGCTGGGCTCGAAAGAGCGCTGACGTGGGACAGGTAGGCCATGTAGAGCCAACGGGCAAAACCTTGCACCGAGGCGCAAGTTAGACAGGAGGAGGGGCGACAATGTCTTTGGTGTCGCAGTGTGCCCTCCCGATGAACGGACCCGAGGGCGACGCAGAATTCTGGGCCGGTATCGATTGGCGCTCAGAAGAAGCATCCGTAAAGCGGCTGCGCCAGAGGATCTACAGGGCCGCACGGAACGGCGACATGAAGCGGGTGCGCAACCTGCAAAAGCTCATGCTGCGATCCAAGGCGAACAGCTTGACAAGTGTTCGCCGGGTGGCACAGCAGAGCACCGGAAAGAAGACGGCGGGTATTGATGGGGTCGTCGCGCTGACTCCGAAGGACCGGGGTGCTCTGGCGCGGAAGACTCTCGCTGAACCGGATATCCCGGCAAAGCCCGTCAAGCGTGTGTACATCCCGAAGGCAAATGGGAAGACCCGACCGTTGGGCATTCCTGTCATACGCGACCGCGCAAACCAGGCGAGGGTGAAGAACGCTCTAGAGCCGGAATGGGAAGCGCGGTTCGACGGTCGAACCTACGGGTTCCGGCCGGGGCGCGGATGCGCTGACGCGATCGGGGCTATCTTCCAGATAGCCTGCCAGAAGACCGCAAAACGGCTGTGGGTTCTCGACGCGGACCTGTCGGCGGCCTTCGACCGCATCAGCCACAGTCACCTCATGGACTCCATCGGCCTGTTTCCGGGCCGGCGGCAGATCAGAGGATGGTTGCGCGCTGGGGTCATGGAGGAGGGCACTTACGCACACACGATCGAAGGCACGCCGCAAGGCGGAGTCATCAGTCCTCTGTTGCTCAATGTGGCCCTGCACGGGATGGGGGGCGCGATTAACGCAAATGTTCCCGCCAAAGGGACAAGGCATGTTCCCCCCGCTCTTGTTCTGTACGCCGATGACTTCGTGGTGTTGTGCGCCTCGGAGTCGGAGGCGCATGATCTGCAAACGAAGTTGGCTGTCTGGCTCCAGCCGAGAGGGCTTTCTTTCAACGAGGAGAAGACGCGTGTCGTCCATCTCGCTGATGGATTTGACTTCCTCGGATTCAACGTCAGGCGCTACGACCAGAAGCTGATCATCAAGCCGAGCAAGGATGCAGTACAACGGGTCAAGAAGAAGATAAGGACCATCATCCGACAACACCGGGGCGCACCCGCCGAACGCCTGGCTGGCGCCCTCGGACCTCTTGTTCGAGGATGGTCCATCTACTATCGGCACGTTGTCTCGAAGGAAACTTTCAGGAAGCTGGACGACTTCACGCACCACGCCTTGAGAAGGTGGGCGATCTACTGCAATCGACGGAAGACGCCCCGCTGGCTCCGGGAGCGGTATTGGGGGAAGTTCGACAAAAGTCGAGAGGACAGGTGGGTCTTCGGCTCCAAAGCCGGATACTTGCCCAAGTTCGCCTGGACCGGAATCGTCCGGCACGTGATGGTCAAGGGAGACTCCTCCCAGGACGACGCGGAACTGGACAGCTACTGGAGAAAACGAGCCCGAAAGCGGATGCCAGGAGTGGAATCCAAACGGATTCTTTTGCTAGCAGCCCGACAGAAGGGACTGTGCCCCAGATGCGGGCAGGACCTGATCGAAGGCGCGGGGTACGACCCTGATGACGTCAACGATTGGGCCCGCTGGTTCACGGCCTCATACCGGGGAATTCACGTGCACCATCTGCAATACCGCAGCCGGGGTGGAAGCGACCACCTCGACAATCTGGAAGTCGTACACACTCTGTGCCACCGGCAGCTGCACGCCGGTGACCGGAAGAATGGCACCGAACTGAGCGGCCATAGGCCCGCTTGAGCCGTGTGCGCTGGAAGGCGCAAGCACGGTTCTGAGGGGGCGGGGACGCAGCGATGCGTCCCCGCTACCCGACCGA
>NZ_JBIWKI010000140.1:0-2523 GCF_044765565.1 Streptomyces sp. NPDC102437
CATCAGGCACAAGATCAGCAGACACCCAACAGATCCTGCCGACACATCACCCAACTGCCAAGACCCACAACGAACTTCATTCTGAAACGATCAGTTAGGACAACCCGAGGGCACGGTGCCCTGCAGCCCACGGTGCTCGGTGTCAGCGGGCTTTAGCCGCCTACCCCGCGATGCCGTCCGAGTCGCCAGAAACTTTGCAATAGTGCTTCTAGAGTTCGATTGCGAACCGGATCCGCGGGTGGCTATCGGTCGGCTGATTAAGCCTATTGGCTGGATAGTTGCAATTCGCTTGATGGGTAAGGGTTCTGTCTATAAGTTTGCTCACGTTGCAGCAGCCAAGTCTGTTGCGTCGGTAGTACGTGTGCCTGGCCGCAGCACAGCGCATCGCTCGGGGGAGCCAGTTGACACCTCCAGCCCTGCCCTGCTGCGCCCCGGGCCGTCAGGAGGGGGAATCAATGAGCATCACACGTCAACGGATCGCGGCGGTCATCGGAGCGGCAGGTGTCACAGCCGCTCTCATGACTGGCACCGCACCCGCCCATGCGCAGCCCACCGCCCAACCACTGAATGCCGATTGCCACAAGGCCGTGCAGTCCGCGGCCGCGCGCGGCGAGCACACCGTCACCTGTACCCAGGCGACCCGGACAACGGCCGCCACGTCCACCGCGATGTCAGCGGCGGCCGGGCTGACATGCAGGGCCGGCTACCTCACCTATGACCGGCACAAGGCGTGCTCGGTCAGCAGCCTGCGGTTCGACATCATTGAGGTGCCCAGCGGGAAGCTGCTGGGCACGATGAACATCCGGGTCACTCAGCGCACCTCGCTCGCGGCCAGGGACTCACGGACCTGGAAGCACACCATCGGTCTCTACCCGACCAGCGCTAGCGGGGCGGCCCGGGGCGTGATCGCAAGCCTGAAGCTGAACTGCGGCAAGTCCGCGAAGACCAAGTGCACGGTGACCTCCGCTCCCGGCGCCAAGGGCCTGTCGGTCAAGAAGGAAACCAGCTTCCCGTTCGCCCTGAAATCACCCGGGTCGAAGACGCTCAAGCACAAGGAAACACCCGTCGTCACCCTGAAGGCGGCCGTCGGGTCACCTGCGACCGGCAGCCTCGCACAGGCCGCCACCGTGCGCTGTGACTCCGTCAAGGGGATCACGACCAAGGCAGGCGGGTGCGTTCACCCGGCGTATGTTCCTGCCTTCGCGATGTCCCGCACCGACAAGAACGTCAAGGAAGCGGCGCAGCATGTCTGGGACGCGCAGCGCAAGCTGAAGGGCCATCCGGGGCTGCCCGGCGTAGGCAAGCCCCTGCACCGCACCACTGACAAGGAGCGGATTAAGAAGAACCGTGGCAAGGCCTGCCCGAGCAGTCTGCCCCGCCCGACGGGCAAGAGCTGCGACGAGTACCCCTTCGCGTCGACCAAGGAAGGCGGAGCGACGGGTGTCTTCAGCCGCCGGATGATCAACGAGAAGCACAACAGCACCGCCGGTGGATCCAAGTACCTGCTCAAGGCGTACAAGGACAATAGGGTCCTGAACGGCGACGCCTTCTGGGTCGCCATCTCCTAACACCGAGGGGGCACCCGGTATGCCGGAAGAACGCGGGAGTACCCGTGTGTGGGTGTATGCCCGTCAGTTCTACATCATCGACCCCGACCTCGGTACCGACCAGGCACCGGACATTGCGGACGCCGGCAACGGGCTGATCGCCGTCGAGGAGGACGGGGCCAGCATCCTGACCGGACTGACCGTCGGACCGGTCGAGGTCACCGTCACCACGCACGCGTCCGAGCCACCGCTCCACGAGGGCGACTGGGACGAGGCGGTGGAGACGTCGTTCATCTCCACCACCGGCTCGGCTCTTGTCACCTCCTGGGAGGACGGCGAAGCCGAGGACCTGCCCGACCTCGCCCCCAACGGACCGGGAGCCTACCGCGTGCGTGTCCATGCCCGCGGCCGTGACGAGGGACGCGCCAAGGACAGTCTCGGCCCCGACGACGACCCGGTCGAGGTGTACCTGCTTCAGGTGTGGCCCGCTCCCGCGGCCGGAGAACGGATCATCCGCCAGACCGACCAGGTCGGCGCCGAATGGCGCCAGCTCTAGAAGAACAACGGGTCCGCCGCCGCAAAGCGGCGGACCCGTCGCTGAAAGGCCAAGCCCAGAAATACCGTGGGTTCCACGCGATGCCGGGAGATGCAGCAGGAGGCGACGGCTGAGCTCCCATCCTGTCCGGGCTGACGTCGATGCTGGGGAACCGTGATTCACCGTGATTCACCGGTTCGGGTATTCGCCCACCGGGTCCGGCCGGGCTGGGGCAAGGTCGTGCGTGAGCCGGCCGGATCCATGAACGGCGGCGCTGCGGCGCCGCCCCCGGTCGGCCTTTGACGTGTCATCGGCGTTCTGGCCGGTGGGGGAGGGGCGGAGGGGAGGGGCCTTGACCCCAGATATTGAACACGTCTATGCGGCTTGGGCCAGGGTAGTTGATGGTGGTTGGAGGGCGTTCTCGTAGGCGATCGGAGATCG
>NZ_JBIWKI010000141.1:0-2521 GCF_044765565.1 Streptomyces sp. NPDC102437
CAACCTCGCCAAGCGCATAACGGACGAGACCACCCCCACCTGGCGAGGAACCTACTAGGGCAGAAAGGGCAATTTGCCTAGATCAAACGCCCTCTAAGAGACGTAAAACGCCGGTTCCTCGCGTACTCCTCTCCATCACGCTTGCCGGACCCGCCCCATCTGGCAGTACTGGACACGTCCCGGCGTTGTCAGGGCCGCTCTCGCCCTCCCCGGCATCACCCGGATCAGGCTGCCCTCAGCTTCAACCCAACTGCTGCGACAGCGGGTTGGCGCAGGTCTTCCACCTCCACTCGAACCAACAGCGCCTCACGGCGCAAACGGAATGTGTGCCAGAACCGACTCACGACAGCAGTTGTTCACCACCGTGGGAGGCGCCCGCACGATGGTGGTGTCGATGTTCACGACGTCGCAGCAGTACGGACCACGGACCAGGCGCCCGGCGACGGCGGGGCCACCATGGACAACCTTTCCCCGTAGCCAGCGCTTTTGTCCGGTCCCTCCGGGAGCGGTAGACGAACGATCTCTCCTACGGCCACCGAGCTGCTGCTCAAAGTCGGGTTCTGGCTTTCCGAGTCCCGGTGCCCCCAGCCGTCCCCGAGGCCGGACAGATTGCCGCTCCACACGAGACGGTGCGGCGCTTGGCCAGGTCAACCTCCACGGGGCCGTCGGGGCGCACAACCGTGGTTCAGGCAGGGTCGGCGGTGAACTTTCCGCCGTCACGCGCCGCGCCGTGGCGGCCTTTGCCCGGCCTGTGGGCGTGCAGTGCGCGCACCTGGTCATCGGCGTACATGTGCTCACCGTTCGCCCCGGGCTGCCGCGTCACAGGAAACACGTTCCACCGGGATAGCTGCTTCCTCGCAGTCGCGCTGGCCGCAGTGCCCGTGTAGCCGAGGTACTCGGCGATCCAGCTGACCGGCCACAGCTCGTAGTCCCGTGTGGCGTAGGCGTCGAGGTCGTTCACGTGCCACAGCGGCATCAGGCCGTCGAGCGCGTAATGCCGGGGGGCGGGCGCGTTGCCGGCCTTCTGGAGCCGGATCCACCCCTCCTTGCCGATGACGATCTTTCGGTCGCTGCGGTCGGTCAGGTAGCGCACCGCCTGGTCCCGAGTCAGGCACCGGTCCTCGCGGGCTGCTTCGGCGGAGGGTACGCGTTCTTCCAGAGGCTCCATGCGGCTCTTCGCGCCGGCGATCGGCCACGCATCGTAGGGCATCTGGCGGGCGTTGTACTCCAGCCAGTTCTCCGGCGTTGTTTCTGCATTCCGTGGGAGGAGTTCCAGGTTCGTCATGAACCGGAGGTCCGGCTGGGACCCGATCTCGTCCGCGGCCGGCCCGGTGCCGTACATGTAGGCGTGGTTGGGGTTGTCGCCCTTGGTGCGTCCGGTGTCGCACAGGACGCCGAGCGGCTGGTGCCCGAAGGACATGTGGATCGCCTCGGCCAGGGCTTAGGAGTGAGGCCGTCGAGGTCGACCTCGACATCCGGGGAGCCCTTGCGGATGTGGAGCTTCACGATGTGCATCAGTAGTCGCCTCGGAGGGAGTCGATGTACAGGTCGGCTTCCTGGCGGGACAGCGAGGCGATGCCGTCGGGGTCGGTGGGGCCCTTGTAGAAACCGACAGTTCCGGCTTCGCCGTCCTGTGCCTGCTCGCGCAGGAGGCGGCGGATGGTGCGGATCTGGTCGGGAGTGATGCTCTCGGTCGTCATGACATCTTCTCAGGGTCAGGCGGCGAGCTGGGTGCGGAGCTTGGCAACAGTCATTGGCCCGCCGCTCCAAAGCGCTGCTCACGAACAAGCGGGTTCTGAGGATGTACCGACCAGTCACGACCGTCCCCCGAGCAGGTCACATGGGGTCCGTAAGGCGTCATCAACTCGCCGGGCCGCCTCTCCTGCATCTGGCAGCAGCAATCCATCAGCTTCACGATCGAAACGTCACTGGGGAAGATATGGACCGGAGCATCAGCCTTGGTCTCAACACCAGGAACGGTCGGCTCGATTCGTCGACAGGTGACCTCTTCGGGGCGGGCCGTGAGTCGATCTCCGAGCGGAAGGCTGGTCGGCTTGAGCCAGCAGCATGGCGTGAGGCCGGGAGGGGATCCGTCGGCTCGGCCGGACGGCATTTCGTGGGTGATGGGTTCCATTGACGTCTCCTGTGATCACTTAAGCGAGCTGGGTGCGGAACTGGGCGGCGAGGTCGAGTACGTCGTCGATGGAAATACGGCCAACGCCACCGCGGTAGGTGGTGCGCAGCTGGCCGCTTTCACGGGCCTGCGGATTGTTGTCCCAGGCGACGTCGGGGGTGTCGACGATGACGATGCGGGCACTGTGGAAGACGGTCAGCGCGGCCATCCGGTCGCCCTCGTCGGGGATGGCGTCGAAGCGGCCCGCGAAGAACGGGACAAGTCCGCTGATGCTGATGATGTTTCCAGCCCGGTTACTGAGGTTTTCAGGGTGGAGTCGGTGGTACGAGGGTCAGACCGGTGGCGGTGAGGCAGCCGTTGATCAGGTGGGGCCGGAGCTGGATCCTG
>NZ_JBIWKI010000142.1:0-2498 GCF_044765565.1 Streptomyces sp. NPDC102437
CGCCCGTCGAGTACGAGGCCAATCACTACATGGAATCCACGAAACCCCAGGTCACAACCACAATCTGAGATCTCTACCGAACCCGGGGCGGTTCACGCTCACCTGGAGCCGCCTTCCTGGTAGCTCTTGTTCCAGACGAGGACCCGAGTCTGGAACCGACCGTCCATGTCCACAGTCACGACGAGCACGTCATTCCTTACGAGATCATGCGCTGGTTCATGGAAGCGCTCGCTGACCAGGTGGAACGCTGCCGGGTCGCGATGGTCGAAGGAGTTTCCGACTCAGTGGAATGATCATGTCCGTGGCTGGTGTGATCACGGCGTCGGAGCCGTCCTGGATAGCCCCGTTCACCGGGCTCAGCTCGCGGCAGTTCGGGAAGCTCGTGACGGTTCTGCGGCGTCAGGGTGCGGATGCGGTCCGCAGGGGCCGGCCGTGGAGCCTGCCGCTGGAGGACCGGGCCCTGCTGGTCGCGGCCTACTGGCGCACGAACCTGACCATGCGCCAGCTCGCTCCGCTGTTCGGGGTGTCGAAGTCGGCGGCGGACCGGATCATCGATCACCTCGGACCGATGCTCGCCCTCCAGCCCCGCAAGCGGTTCGCCAAGGACACCGTGCTGATCGTGGACGGCACCCTGGTGCCCACCCGCGACCACGCCGTCGCCGAGCAGTCGAAGAACTACCGGTACTCCACCAACCACCAGGTCGTCATCGACGCCGACACCCGCCTCGTCGTGGTCGTCGGCAAGCCCCTGCCCGGCAACCGCAACGACTGCAAGGCATGGGAGGAGTCCGGCGCGAAAGCCGCCGTCGGCAAGACGATGACCATCGCCGACGGCGGCTATCCGGGCACCGGGCTCGTGATGCCCCATCGACGCCGCAAGGGCAAGGAACTGCCCGACTGGAAACAGGCCCACAACAAGTCCCACAAACAGGTCCGCGCCCGCGTCGAGCACGCCTTCGCCCGCATGAAGACCTGGAAGATCCTCCGCGACTGCCGCCTCAAAGGCGACGGCGTCCACCACGCCATGCTCGGCATCGCCCGCATGCACAACCTCGCCCTCGCCGGATAGACCACCCGCCGCACAGCAGCCCACCCTGCCCGAAGCCACTCAGAGATCATTTACGGGACAACCCTTAGGGTGGCGGCTTCGAGAGGTCTGCGGTTCGAACCTTGGGGGATCGGTTTCGGTGCGTGAGTTGTTTGCCCACAGCCGTAGCCCGCAGTCGGGGTGCCGGCATCGTCTGGAGGACCATCTGCGTGGCTCAGCTGGCCTGGCGCGGTCGTTCGCCGAGGCTTTCGGTGCGGGTGAGGTGGCTGAGTACCTGGCGCTGGTTCATGACGTCGGGAAGGGGTGCTGCGCCTGGCAGGACCGGTTGGTCTTTCATGCTGAGCCGATGGGCAAGCCGGTGGGGATTCCTCACAAGGAAGCGGGCACTGTGCTTGCCACGCAGACGGTGGGGCGTCAGCTTGCCGCTGTGGTGCAGGGGCACCACGGAGGGCTGCCGGATCAGGACAAGATCAAGGATGTACTGGCCGAGCTCCGGGGAGCTGGGCCAGAGGCGGATCGTGCCCGGGAGGCGACGGCGGCCGTGGCCCGGGTGGTGCCGGAGATCCTGCGGAACGACCGAATCCTGCCGCCGGCTTGGCTTGCTGGGCTTGAGTCGCCGTCCAGGAGGGCCCTCGCCCTGGATGTCTTTACTCGCATGGTGTTCAGCTGTGTGGTCGATGCGGACTATCTCGATACCGCGGCCCATTTCGCCGGCGGGAAGCCGCGCATTGGCGTGCGGGCGGAGATGGGGGAGTTGCTGAAGCGTTTTGAATGGCGGAGGACTCGGTTGGTCGCCCGGCGTGATGCGTCTCCGGTGGATGAGTTGCGAGAGCGGGTGTATGGGGAGGCGTTGGCTGCGGCTTCGGGTGCGCCGGGGATGTATGTGCTGCATGTGCCGACGGGCGGGGCGAAGACGATTGCGGCGGGTGGGTTCGCATTGCGGCACGCGGCTGAGCATGGTCTGGGGCGCGTGGTGTTCGCTGTTCCGTATATCAGCATCACGCAGCAGAACGCTGACGTGTACCGGGACCTGCTCGATCCTCCTGAGGGGAGCGAAGAGGGGCCAGTTGTGCTGGAGCACCACAGTTCGGTGGAGCTGGACGAGGAGGACGGTGCGGGGGCCTGGGCGCGCCTGGCTGCCGAGAACTGGGATGCGCCGGTTGTGGTGACAACGACGGTGCAGCTGTTCCAGTCTTTGTTCGCGCGGAAGCCTTCCGCAGTGCGGAAGCTGCATCGGCTGGCGGGGTCGGTCATCGTGCTGGATGAAGTTCAGGCGCTGCCTGACCGGTTGCTGATTCCGATCTTGAGTGTGTTGCGTGATCTGGTGGAGCACTTCGGGGTATCGGTGGTGCTGGCGGGCCTTGACCCCGAATCCTGGACACGAGTTATGCGGCTGGTGCCAGCGTAGTTGGTGTGTGTTGGAGGGCGTTCTCGAAGGCGATCGGTGATC
>NZ_JBIWKI010000143.1:0-2447 GCF_044765565.1 Streptomyces sp. NPDC102437
TCTCGGCCATCGCGCTCGCGGCCCAGGCGCGCAGGAACGGGAACCATCCGTTCGGCGCGCTGTTGACCGACTCGACTGGAAGCGTCCTGCTCACGGCCGAGAACACGGTGCTGACGGAACGCGACCTCACCGGACACGCGGAGACCAACCTGGTGCGGTTGGCCTCGCGTACGCTGCAGCCGAGTCAGCTTGTCCATGCCACTCTCTACGCCAGCACGGAGCCGTGTGCGATGTGCTCCGGCGCCGTCTACTGGGGCGGTGTTCGCCGAGTCGTGTACGCGCTCGCGGCGGCAGAGCTGAACGTCCTTGCGGGAGCGGACCCCAGTGAACAACTGCTCGACTTGCCGTGCCGCCGGGTCTTCGAGGCAGGAGGGAGCGCCGTGGCGGTGTCCGGGCCGCACCTGTATGAGGACGCGGTGGCCGTGCACGCCGGATACTGGGGAGAGGAGCCCGTTTCACCCTGCACGACATGAGATCCGGGTTCGCTGACGGCGCGCCGGGGGAGCGCACTGTTTCATGGGCCCCTCGATCAGTAGGGGCCGAGACTTCCTCAAACTGCGGGTGATCATGGCCGAGTCCGAAGGCCGCGCCCCTGCCTTCGGTGAGTTGACTGCCGGTGGGTGGAGTGGCGCGGCGGCCACGCCCACGAGTTCAGCGCCGCCCGACGTCCGAGCAGCGGCAGCGGCCGGACAGGGTGGTCCTGCCCGGCCGCGGTGCCCGTTTCCGCTCCTTCTGGTTCTCGCGATATCCCTGAGACAAACCCGCACATGGTCGGCCACGCTTGGTCCATGGCGGCATTTCTCTACGACCGGTTGGGGCGTGCAGATCATTAACTCGTGGCTTTCCGCTCGGTGATTCGTTGCTCTGGCATGAGCGGTTTGGAAGGACAACGGGCCATGCTGGCAGCCAAGTTCAGGGCGATTCTGCCGCACCTTGACGAGCGACAGCGTCGCCTGTTGATAGGAGCGGAAGCCCAGTCCCTCGGCCACGGCGGGATCAGAGCGGTCGCCCGTGCCGCCGGTGTCCGTGAAGCCACTGTGTCTGTCGGAATGAGGGAACTCGACTCCAAAGAGGCCCCGCTGGGACGCATCCGCCGACCCGGAGGTGGCCGCAAACGCGTCGTCGACCTGAACCCATCCGTTCGTGAGGCACTCCTCATACTGGTCGAGCCCGACGTCCGCGGGGACCCCATGTCGCCCCTGCGCTGGACGACTAAATCCACCCGCAAGCTTGCCGAGCAGTTGGCCCGCCAGGGCCACAAGATCTCCGCGGACACAGTGGGCGACCTCCTGCGCGAGGAGGGCTTCAGCCTGCAGAGCAACGCCAAGACACTGGAAGGAAAGCAGCACCCCGACCGGGACGCACAGTTCCACTACCTCAACGAGCAGGCCCGCGACCACCAGGACAGCAAGGCTCCGGTGATCAGTGTGGACACGAAGAAGAAGGAACTGGTCGGCCCCTTCAAGAACAGCGGCCGTGAATGGGAGCCGGCAGGCGAGCCGGCGCGGGTCGACACCCACGACTTCCCCGACCGCGAACTGGGCAGAGCGGTGCCCTATGGCATCTACGACGTCGCCGCGAACACCGGCTGGGTCAACGTGGGCACCGACCACGACACCGCCGCGTTCGCCGTCGAATCCATCCGCCGCTGGTGGAACGGAGCCGGGCGGACCGTGCGATCGCAGGGTCTGCGCACCGTCCGCCGGAGTCGGCCCTGGACTGCACCACCAGCCGCCGCGCACCGACCTGGCGCGCCGGAGCTCGGCCAGAGAAGGATGCTTCCCTCGACGCGTAGGTACGGGATCCGCACCTGCTCCGGCACTCTTGCCGCTACGAGCAGGACGTTGAAAGCGGCCTTGTCCTCAATCCGGGCGGAGGTTGCTGTCGATCGCGGCGATCGCCGGTGGCGCGGGCAGCGTGGACAGCGGTTCGGCAGCCTCCCCACGACACTGGTCCAGCCGTGCCGTTTTCCGCCCCTCGGACACGGTCCTGGGCGGCCAGGACCGCGTGGGGGAAACCGGCCTGTTCCCAGCCGGGACAGCAGCCGATCGCTAGCGCCGGCCGCGTCAGGGTGCGCGGCCTGGGCCCGGCGTACAGGGAGCGCATGGACGGGCAGAACCGCTTGGCTGAGACCAGCGGGCGGCCCGCCAGGGCCTCGTCGAGGGCGGTCTGGGCCGCCTCCACGATTCCCGGATCGGGCACCGGATCCGGCCGGTCATGCCGCGCACTCCAGTGCGCCGCTCGCCGCGGCCGGGGCCCTCCGGGTGACGCGGCTCTTGATCAACTTGAAAAACCGACTCGAATGTATTTATTGTCGGGGGCATGGGAAGGCCAGTGGATCAACTGACACCGAAGGGCGCGGCAACGCGCCGGGACATTCTGCGCGCCGCCGCCCGTGTCTTCGATGCCAAGGGGTACTCCCTCGCCCGGATGGACGACGTGGTGAG
>NZ_JBIWKI010000144.1:0-2430 GCF_044765565.1 Streptomyces sp. NPDC102437
CACACCCCCAACTGGACCACCTACTACAACCACCCCAAAACCCACCACACCCCCCTCCCCACCTACCCCTTCCAACACCACACCTACTGGCTCAAATCAGCAGACAACGTCACCACGGATCCAGCGCTCTCCTCGGCAGAGTCTGCCGATTCCCTCTTCTGGGAAGTCGTGGAGCGCGAGGACCTCGATGCGCTTTCCCGTACGTTGGGGGTGGCCGACGAGACAACCCTCACATCTGCGCTTCCCGCTCTCGCCAAATGGCGCCGCGAACAACGTGAGCAATCCGTTGTCGATTCCTGGCGCTACCGGGTCAGCTGGGTCTCAACATCCGCGCCGTCGTCTCGCACACCAGAAGGCCATTGGCTCGTCGTAGTGCCGGACAGCCTTCGCGAGGACGCATCTATCGCATCCGTGGTGCGCGCGCTGCGAGAGGGCGGTGCCAGTGTTGACGCCGTACATATCTCAGAGGACGCATTCCCGGTACCTGATGTTGTTCGTGAAACGGTCCATGACGTGGCGGGACTCTCCGGGGTTCTCTCCTTCCTCGCCCTGGATGACCACGCCGACATCAGCAGCGACACCCGCGGGCTGCCGCCCGGGCTCGCCGCGACCGTGGAGCTCATTCGGTTCCTGACCGAGTCCGAGGCGTCGGCCCCGTTGTGGTGCGCTACGCGGGAGGCGGTCTCCACGGTCCGCTTCGAGGAACCGCGGAACGTCAGCCAGGCCCAGTTCTGGGGGCTGGGGCGCGCCGCGGCGCTGGAGCTTCCGGAGACCTGGGGCGGGCTCGTCGATCTGCCCGAGGCCCTCGACGAGCGAGCGATCAAACGGCTTCTCGGCGTACTTGCCGATTCTCGTGGCGAAGACCAACTGGCGCTGCGGGCATCAGGCGTCTTCGCCCGCCGCCTTTCTCGACACCCTGGTAGCGCCAACGCCTCCGCCGCCGCAGCGCAGGATGCCACCGAGTGGACAGCCCCCAGCGGCACGATTCTGATCACCGGCGGTACCGGCGGGCTGGGTGGCCATGTAGCGCGCTGGCTGGCACGTGCGGCCGCGGACCACCTGCTGCTCGTCAGCCGGCGTGGTCCAGACGCTCCACAGGCCGACGCGCTGCGGGATGAACTCACCGCCTTGGGTGCCGAGGTCACCATGGCCGCCTGCGATGTATCGAACCGGGCTGCGGTGGAGCATCTCCTGTCCACCATTCCTCAAGACAAGCCGCTTCGTGGCGTCGTCCACACGGCAGGAGTCGGCCAGCTGACGCCCCTGCTGGAGACCGGAACGGACGAATTCGCCGACATACTGAGCGCCAAAACGGCTGGAGCGGCGCACCTTGATGCGCTCCTAGACGAGCAGCGGCTCGACCTCTTCGTGCTCTTCTCATCCATTTCCGGTGTCTGGGGAAGCGGCGGCCAAGCTGCTTATGGTGCAGCGAACGCCTACCTAGACGCGCTGGCGCAGCGTCGTCAGGCTCGGGGTTTTGCCGCCACTTCCGTCGCATGGGGCCCGTGGGCCGATGGCGGGATGGCGGACGGAGATGCCGGCGAGCACATGCGCCGTCGTGGCCTGCCTGCGCTGCAGCCCGACCTTGCGATCGCCGCTCTTGAACAGGCAGTGCGGCTCGGGGAAGCGTGTGTCACCGTCGCCGATGTCCTGTGGGATGTCTTTCTGCCTGCCTTTGTCTCCGCCCGCCCCAGCCCTTTGATGTCCGGCCTCTCCGAGGCACGGACCATACTCGATGGGAGTGCAGGCTCAGGCCGGACAGGCACGAGCCTCCGGGAAGAGAAGGCGAATACGGGCGAGTCCGGGAAACTGCAGCGGCTCGCTGGAATGACGGCTGCGGAACGACGGTCATGGTTCCTGGCAACAGTCACCACGGAGGTGGCAGCTGTACTCGGACACTCCGCCTCCGACGACATCGAGGCCAATCGGTCCTTCAAGGATCTCGGCTTCGATTCGCTCACCGCAGTCGAGCTACGCAATCAGCTCGCTAATGGCCTTGGCATCACATTGCCTTCGACGCTGGTCTTCGACTACCCCACGTCCGAACAGCTCGCCGTACACCTCGCGTCGCTGTTCGCCGACGAGGTCGGATCGCACGCCCCGCCTGCGCCGACCGTGCAATCGGGGGGCACCTCAGACGAACCTTTGGCCATCATCGGCATGAGCTGCCGCTTTCCTGGAGGTGTACGTGACCCACAAGGATTGTGGGATCTCGTACGGTCCGGTCGTGATGCGGTGTCGGACTTCCCCACTGATCGCGGCTGGGATCTGGCCGCCCTGCTCGACTCAGCACCGGACGACGCGGGCAGCAGCTTCGCCACAGCGGGCGGTTTCCTGTACGACGCCGCGGAGTTCGATGCGGACTTCTTCGGGATCTCGCCGCGCGAGGCCCTGGCCATGGACCCCCAGCAGCGCCTCCTGCTCGAAGCC
>NZ_JBIWKI010000145.1:0-2280 GCF_044765565.1 Streptomyces sp. NPDC102437
TCGGCGGGGTAGTGCTTCATCCCCACAGGGACTCCGTTCTCCTGGACCATCAAGATCCAAGTGTCTCCGGTGTCCAAAATCCGGGGTCAGGGCCCCTTCGACGAGAACCAGGCCCTGACTACCTGAGGGCTTGTCACTCTGCGCGTCCGAGCGACCAGACATTCGGGGCTTGCGCCGTTAACCCCCTCAAGTGGTAGGCGCTCGCCCGATCTGGAATAGCCGCAGGTCAGAGGCTGGTTGCGCGGCTTGCCCTCCTCTGCCCCAGAGTGCCGTTACGCGCCGCACGGCACCCATGCGGCATGGACGAAGGAGGAGCTTCATGGGCAAGCGCACGACGGCCCGCCGCGAGTCGGGGAAGACGGGAGAAGAGCTGCGGCCCGACGTGGAGTTCAGGGCCCGCGGGTTCCACGTCAGCATGGACAAGGTCCCGTGGACGGGCCTCGTCCTGCTGGCGGGGGCGGTCGCCGCCAGGATGGCCGGCGCTCACGTCTGGATGCTCTGACCTGACGGGTGGGGTGGCCCTGCGGAACGTGCGAAGTGACCGCAGGGCCATCCCGGGAGCACCGTCCTGTCAGGGCACTCATGTCCGACCGTACGGGCGGCAGGGGTTCACCGCCCGGCGGGGTGATGCATACGTGCCGGGGTCTGATACTGGTGGGCTCTCGTATTCAACTGTCGCCTGTTTCCCAACGAACCCAGCCGGCTGGTGACCGTGTGTGATCTTCAGCGGCGTATAGGCTCCACGTTCCGCTGGTCTCGTTGCGGAGCGGGTGGTGGTCTTGTCGTGGTAGCGGAGAGCATCCGCAATGCCAGACTTCGTTCTGGGATCCGCGCACAAGCTGTGTGGCTGGCTTGAGGGGCGCCCATCCAGTAGAAGAACCTGTCATGACTCTCGTTATGAGTACCGATTACGTCGCCGTCATCACGGCCATCGACTCTGCCTTGCTACTGGTCGGAGCTGTGCAGACGTACACGCTGGCGAAGGAGGGGAAGGAGGAGACGAAGCGGTTCGTTGCCAGTCTGGATTCCGGCATGGAGTCACTGCGTGCCTGTGTGCGCGCCAGCGAGACGCCCGCTGACGAGGAGTTGGCTGCTGCTCTGGCGGACGCGCCAGATCGGAAGCAGGCGCGATCCATGCTTTGGCGAATGGTGCGACCTTCCGTGCTGTCTGGGTTGTGGGTGGGCATGTCATTGGCGCTCGTAACGTCTTTGACGCAAGCTCTGATCTGGGCCGCCTCCAAGCCACATGGCGACGACCCCAGCACTGCACTCTCCACGCTGATCTGCACGGTGGTGGGGTGTTGCGTGGTCATCGGCGAGGCGACGATCCGCGCCAGATGGGCTACGAACGAGGGGCTCGCCAACATTCGTAAGTGGAACAGGGACCCTACCAACCTGGAGGTCGCTCGACTGCTCCACATCTACCAGCAGCGGCGTGAAGCAGCGTCCCAAACGTCCCCCGATCCTGCCGGAAGCGGCACTTCCGGGAGTTGACCGTGCGCTCAGAACAGGGGGTTGATACTGGTGGGCTCGACTGGTAGGCCCGCATGTTCATGTGTCGCGTATTTGCCTGGAAACCGGTTCTTTGACTACTGAGCGTCGTGGGTGGCATGGATCACGCCCGAGTGCGCGTCTGCACCTGATCGCCAGCGCTTTCCCGCCGATACGCTCCTGGGTGTGACGAATCATGAACTGCAGCCCTACGAGCACGCCGTGCCCCAGTGGACCGTTGGCGAGCTGCGCCAAGCGCTGGCCGACCTTCCCGACGCGCTGCCGGTGAGGGTTGCGGTGCCGCAGGTGCCCACCACCCTGTGTCCTGACGAGGAGCAGGACGCCCGCTATGTGGTGACCGGCACCAGCGATGCGGCCCCACGCTACGACACACTGCTGCGTGACGGCGATGAGGTGCTGATCCTGCTCGCCGACTACCCCTCCGCCACCTACATGCACCGACCCAACGACGTCCGGTGAGCGGCCCGTGACGCTGACGGGCTGGCACCTCGTGGTGTCGTGGCTTCCTCTGCGACGTGGGCACTGGTGTCACCGTGTGTGGTCGCCAGGGGCGTATCGGCTCCAGGTTCCTCCGGCTTCGGTGACCGGCGGGCGCCAAGCGGGCTCACCAGCCGACGCCCCATGTCGTCTACCAGCGCATGCCGAGCTGGTCGAGGTCGGTGCTGAAGTTTCCCCAAGGCCGGGTAGTTAGCGTTTTCGCAGGTCACGCAAGGGGTGTTGACGGGTCCTTGACGTGGAGCAACGGAGCTCGTTGGTACAGGCAGTCGT
>NZ_JBIWKI010000146.1:0-2266 GCF_044765565.1 Streptomyces sp. NPDC102437
AAGCGTTGGAGAGCTGAGGGCAAGTCATACTCCAGCCTGACACCGAGGCTTGCCCATCGAGCAGTTATTGAAATACAGCTCCTGGGCAAGGTCGGCAACTGCCAGATCGGCGTCAGCGTCCATGCCGCGTCCGACACCGCATCGTGCCCGCTGTCCTGGCCGGGTTGTGTGGTGCACAGCAGTGCATTCACCGCCGGGACGGGGCGAAACCGGCGCCTGGTGGACCGGTGCCGCGCCGCCGGTGTCGACGTCCACCTGAAGCGGCACCGGCGGAGGCACACCGAGCAGCAGTTGTTCGCGGATGCCGGGATCGACCTTCGCCTGTTCTCCGTGCCGGCCACCGGGGTATGGGCGGGTGCGCGGATCTTCAGCGCCGTGCACTCCCTGATGGTGCACGGGACGGAAGCTGTTCGGTGCGGCCTTGAGGCAGGACGTCAGGCTGAGGCCGCTGTCGTCGCGGGCACTGCCGCGCGACGGGCCTGCTTGATCCGGAGCTGACTTCCACCGGACCTCCGTCGTTCCGGTCCGCACTCAACGGTGCTCGGGGTTCTCGAAGTCGAACCGGCAGCCGGCGTCCCACTCGGAGCGCTGGTTTCCGTGGGCGGGGATGCCACCGGTGTCCTTGAGCATCCTCGCCAGGTGGAGCTGGTTCCAGGTCATGAAGGTGGTGTTGCGGTTCGTGAAGTCGTTGTCCGGCCCGCCGGAGCCGGGGTCGAGGTACGACGGGCCCGGGCCGGCCTCGCCGACCCAGCCCGCGTCCGCCTGCGGCGGAATGACGTATCCGAGGTGCTGGAGGCTGTAGAGGACGTTCATCGCGCAGTGCTTGGCGCCGTCCTCGTTGCCGGTGATCAGGCAGCCGCCCACACGACCGTAGTAGGCGTACTGGCCACGCTCGTTGAGGAGCGACGAGCAGGCGTACAGACGCTCGATCACCTTCTTCATGACTGAGGAGTTATCTCCCAGCCACACAGGCCCCGCTAGGGTCAGGATGTCGGCGGCCATCACCTGCGAGTAGATCACCGGCCACTCGCCCGTCTCCCACCCGTGCTCCGTCATGTCCGGCCAGACACCGGTTGCGATGTCGATGTCCACCGCCCTGAGCACCTCGACCTGCACGCCCTGGCGCTCCATGATCCCGGTGCTGATGTCGATCAGCCCTTGCGTGTTGCTGCGCTCCGGGGAACGTTTCAGGGTGCAGTTGATCACCAGGGCGCGCAGGTCGGCGTACGACGTCGTTGTGTCCGGCACGGAATCCTCCTCAATACGCTCCGGGAGTCCGGACGTGAGGGCACCGGAAATCTCCGAGTACAGCTCACCAGGTCATTGCCCCGGGCGCTCGTGGAGCTGGGCCGGTTGTCTGACGGTCCGCCCTCCGGTCCGCCGGCCAGGGCTGTCTGCTCGCACTCGATTCCAGGTCGGGCGCAGCGCACCCGGGTTCCGCCCCGACCTACGAATTCCCCCGTGGCCAGGAGCAGACGGAAGCGATCGGGCGGGCCCGTCGGGCCGGATGCTGGCAGGACTCGTTCCAGCTCGCCGACGAGATCCCACGACGACGTCCGGAGTGCGAAGCGTCCGACCGCGGGAGCATCGGCAAGCCGGAGATCATGGTGATGTCGGGCTTCGGGCCGAGCCCCGACTGCGCCGCGGCCCTTCGTTCTGCCATCGTTCGCGGACAACCGCACGGCTCGCCTGCCCTGGCGGCTGGAACCACCCGAGATTCGCCGTCACAAACATGCGCGGCTGCGCGGCCACCGCACCGGACCATCCGGACGGTGATCGACTCCCTTTCCTCGATCACGATCGGCAGCACCGTCAGCCTGGAGTCGACACACAGCGCGCGCGAACAACCCGCTGCAGGACGGTCCGACGGCTTTCCGAACAGAGCCGCGAGGCGTGCGGTCATTTCACCGTCACAAGCCTCGATGTGCCAGGTCCCCGTAGCAGCTGCGAGAGCGCCACTGGCACACGTCGGGCTGAGCACCCCGGCAAGGTCGGTCCCGGAGGCGGCTCCGGCTCGGTGACACGGCGAATGCGAGGGAGGAAGCGGGCTTCCGGCCATCTACGACTCAGAGGCTCGTGGACAGGGCCTCCATGGTGCGGACGGGTCCAGGTTTGGCCCGGCCGCCAAAGAAGGCTACGCGCTGCGCATCCCCGGTCACGCCCACCGGGGGGGGGGGGGCCCGGGGGGGGGGGGCGCCCCCCCCCCCCCCCCCCCGCCCCCCCCCCCCCGCCCCCGCGCCCCGGCCCCCCCCCCCCCCCCCCCCCG
>NZ_JBIWKI010000147.1:0-2241 GCF_044765565.1 Streptomyces sp. NPDC102437
CGTCAACTGGCACACCCTCTACACCCACACCACCCCACACCACACCCCCCTCCCCACCTACGCCTTCCAACGCACCCGCCACTGGATCAACACTGATCCGGCCTCGGTGCCGAGTGCCTCAACGGGGGGACGTGTCGCTGAAAGCGCGCTGTGGGATGCGGTGGACGCGAACGATGCTGAGGCCCTGGCCGACGTTCTCAGCCTGCCGTCGGCCGGGGATGCGGGCCGGCCTTCCTGGCTCGATGAGGCCCTGCCGGCGATGTCACAGTGGCGACGATCCCAGCGCGAGGACGAGGCACTGAACGCCCTGCGTTACTCGATCGAGTGGAAGGCCGCAAGCCGCTCCAGCACCGTTGTGCCATCGGGAACCTGGCTGGTGGTCACTGCCGGGTCCGACCAGGAGTCGTCCTGGTCCCGGGCCCTCTGCGATGCCCTAGGCGAGGCCGGGATCGACGTCGTGCCGCTCCTGCTCGTTGGCACAGAGGGTCATGACCGGCAGAAGGTCGGGGCACGGCTTGCCGAAGCGCTGTCGGGACCGACGGACAGCCGCCGTCTCTCCGGTGTGCTCTCGCTGCTGCCGCTCACCGATGTTCCGCACCCTGCCGCGCCCTCGGTTCCGATAGGCACCGCGCATACCCTCGCATTGGTCCAGGCTCTGTCGGATGCCGGGCTTCGGACTCCTACGTGGCATGCCACGTCCGGGGCGGTCTCTGTGGGCGGTTCGGACGTCCCGCGACGGCCCGCGCAAAGCCAGGTATGGGGGCTCGGCCGAGTCGTAGCTCTGGAGCAGCCTGAGCTCTGGGGTGGGCTCATCGATGTCCCCGAGCATCCCGACGCGCGCTCTGTGGCACAGCTGATGACCGCACTGGCGACGCAGATCGTTGATGACGGGTCGCCGGTCGAGGATCAGTTCGCCGTGCGGGACCCCGGCCTCTTCGTGCGCCGGGTTGTGCATGCCGCTGCCATGGGGCCGCAGCCGGAGAGGGACGCGCCACCCCGCGGCACCGTGCTGATCACAGGAGGGACCGGAGCGCTCGGTGCGCACGTGGCACGGCGATTGGCCCAGGACGGGGTGGAACGGCTCGTGCTCACCAGCCGACGCGGCCCGGACGCCCCTGGCGCCCGGGAACTGAGCGCCGAGCTAGCGGAGTCGGGCGCTGATGTCAGTGTCGTCTCCTGCGACATCGGGGATCGCGAGGCCGTGGCGGCGCTGTTGGCTGGCACGACAAGCGACGGACATCTGTCAACGGTGATCCACGCTGCTGGTGTACTCGACGACGCTGTCGTGGATTCCCTCTCCCTCCCTCAGCTCGACCGTGTCCTTCGAGTGAAGGCCGAAGGCGCCCGTCACCTCCACGAGCTCACCCTGGACATGGGCCTTGAGCTGGACGACTTCGTGTTGTTCTCCTCGATCGCCGGTGTCCTCGGCATCCCGGGCCAAGGCAACTACGCACCGGCCAACGCCTACTTGGATGCTCTGGCCGAGCACCGCCGTGCCTTGGGACTGCCGGCGACGGCGTACGCCTGGGGACCGTGGGAGGGCGACGGTATGGCGGCAGAGGGGGATGTCGAGGAGAGGCTCGCGCGGCACGGTGTGCCGACCTTGGCCCCCGAGCACGCGTTGACGATTCTGCGCCGTCCTGCCCATGGCCGTCAGGCCACCGTGATGGTGTCGGCCTTTGAGTGGGAGCGATTCTCCCTGGCCTATGCAGAAGCGCGGCGACGCCCTCTCATCGAGGACCTGCCCGAGGTTCGCGCGCTCCTGGACGACGGAGCGGGCGGTAGTCCCGGAGGCGGCGCTGCTGCGGACACTCAGTTTGCCGCCAAGCTGACGTCGATGCCAGCGCAGCAGCGTGCGGCCGCTCTCGAGGACGCAGTCCGCTCCCAGGTGGCTGCGGTGCTGGGACACACGGATCATCACCGGATCGATCTCGATCGGCCGTTCCGTGACAGCGGATTTGACTCACTCACCGGAGTGGAACTGCGCAATCGCCTCAATGCGCAGATCGGCGTACGGCTGCCCTCAACACTGGTCTTCGACCACCCGACACCGGGCGCGGTGGCCCGCTGCATAGAGGCAGAGCTCGTAGGCTCCACACAGGACCCTGCGATAGCAACCGGGCAGGTCTCGGCGGCGGATGCCGATGATCCGGTGGTGATCGTGGGGATGGCGTGCCGCTATCCCGGAGGAGCCGACACCCCCGATCATCTCTGGCAGCTGGTCTCCCAGGGCCGGGAAGC
>NZ_JBIWKI010000148.1:0-2224 GCF_044765565.1 Streptomyces sp. NPDC102437
GTGGCCGACGGCGGTGTCATGATGTTCGGCCAGTGGAACGAGGTCACGCTGAAGGGCCACAAGGTGGCCTACCCGCAGATCGCGCGCAATGTCCTGGGGGACGACGGCAAGACCCTCCAGGCCCGCCGCTACTACGACCGCTACGCCCTGTTCCGGGACACGGTCCCGGAGCTGGCGCCCGAGGGCCTGTTCGACGGGATCGCGGACCCCGGCCCGGCTCCCTCCCGGGGCCCGGCGCCTGAGCGCTTGCGGGCTGCGGAGATCCCGGACCGCCTGGCGGCATGGAACGGGGAGGACGTCGATGCCCTACTCGCCCGGATGGGAAACGCACGGCTGTCGGGGCCGGGGCTGGACGCTCCGCTGACGACGGAGGCCGGCAAGCGGGCCTACCTCCAGCGGTTCTTCGGCACGGCGGACGTCCGCTTCAAGGCCGGCCAGGTCGCCTTCGGCAGGACCACGACCTACGTGGAGTGGCACGGCACGGTCTCCGGACCGAAGGGCAAGGACATCCCGTTCGGGATCGTGGAGCGCTTCGGCTCGGGCGGTGAGTGGGAGTTGTACTTCGACACCCTCCCGCTGGTCGCCAACCGGGTGGAGATCGGCGCGCTCTTCCAGAAGCTGGCCCAGCCTTAGCTTGCTCTGTGTCTTCCGACCTCGAACGGTGTCTCGAACTGGGTCGCTCACCTGGGGGTTCGCCGGACGTGGGGGCGGCCTTCGTCTGATCATGTGCTCCGACCAAGGTGCACGTGATCACGACGAAGGCCGTGAGGTGAGTCTGCTGCCTGATGACGTCCGGAGGGAAGCGTTCGCGGAAGCGTCACGCTTCCGGGGAGAGTTCTACGAGTGTCTGACCGCCCGGCGCGACGAGTTGTTCGAGCTCGTGGACGCGGTGCTGTGTGCGGACGGCGCCGTGAAGTCCCCGGTGGACTTGACGCTGCTGCCCGAGCACCGTCGTGGGCACGGAGCGATGTACGGCGGCCTGAACCACGGCCGGATCGACACCGCTCGGCTGCGGACCGTGCTGGCCGGCCTGCCGCTGCCACGTTTCGACGGCGGGCGCCTGGTCCTGGCGGTCGATGTGTCACCGTGGCTCCGCTCGGACGCGCCGTGCTCGGCCGAGCGCCTGTTCTGCCACGTCTACGGCCGGGCGAAGACGGCATCGCAGTTCATCCCGGGCTGGCCCTACTCCTTCGTCGCCGTGCTGGAGCCGGGCGCCACGTCCTGGACCGCGATCCTGGACGCGGTCCGGCTCGGCCCGGCGGACGACGCGACCGCGGTCACCGCCGCCCAGCTGCGGGGTGTCGTCGAACGGCTCATCGCAGCGGGCCAGTGGCAGACCGGGGACCCGCACATCGTGATCGTCAGCGACGCCGGCTACGACGTCACCCGCCTGGCCTGGGTCCTGCGAGACCTGCCGGTCGAGATGGTCGGCCGGGTCCGCTCCGACCGCGTGATGCGTCTGCCGAAACCACCGAGGATGCACGGCGTCAACGGCCGGCCGCCCAAGCACGGACCGGAATTCCGCCTCACCAAGCCGGAGACCTGGCCCGAGCCCGCGATCACCACGGCCACCGACACCACCAACTACGGCAAGGCCGAAACCCAGGCATGGGACAGGGTCCACCCCCGGCTCACCCACCGCTCCTCCTGGCTCGACCACGACGGTGAACTACCCGTGGTCGAGGGCACGTTGATCCGACTGAAGGTCGAGCACCTATCGAAGGAACGGGACGCTCCGCCAGTGTGGTTATGGTCCTCGAAGACCGACGCTACCCCCGACGACGTGGACCGTTTCTGGCAGGCATTCCTCCGCCGCTTCGATCTGGAGCACACCTTCCGCTTCGCGAAACAAACCCTCGGCTGGACCACCCCGAAACTCCGCACCCCCGAGGCCGCGGACCGCTGGACCTGGATCCTGATCGTCGCCCACACCCAGCTCCGGCTCGCCCGGCCGCTCGTCGCAGACCTCCGCCGACCCTGGGAGAAACCCACCACCTCCGACCGGCTCACCCCGGCCCGGGTCCGCCGAGGGTTCAGGAACATCCGCGCTCACCTCGCCTGCCCGACCCGTGTTCCCAAACCCCGAGGCGCCGGCCCCGGACGACCACCCGGCGCGAAGAACAAACACCGGGCACCGCGCTACGACGTCGGCAAGACCGTCAAACGCCCCGAGACACTCAAGGCCATCGGGAAGCTCGGCAGATCTTGGTAGATAAAGGACAAG
>NZ_JBIWKI010000149.1:0-2189 GCF_044765565.1 Streptomyces sp. NPDC102437
TCGGCGGGGTAGTGCTTCATCCCCACAGGGACTCCGTTCTCCTGGACCATCAAGATCCAAGTGTCTCCGGTGTCCAAAATCCGGGGTCAGGGCCCTTCACGAGGGTGGCCCGAACAGGTGCCGGGCCGCGCACATTGGCCGGGGTGAACGGGCCGGAGACGTATGCCCGGTTACGGTCGGTCGGCGATCGGCCGGCCCCGGCCGACGTACGGGAGGTTCCTGCTGTGTCGACTACGAGCCCACGGTCTGCCGTCGCGATGCTCCCGGTTGTCTCGGGACTCGCTCTCGCTTTCACGATCACGGCCGTCGACCCGCTGATCCTCAGCCTGAACATGCCGCAGGTCAGCCGGGCCCTCGCCGTGCCGCCCGATGCCGTCGGATTCCTGGGGGGTGCGGCGACGCTGGTCGTGGCCGCCGCCGTGCTCGCCGTGGGCAGCCTCGGGGATGCCTTCGGGCTCAAGCGGCTGCTGATGCTGGGGCTGGTCGGCGACATCGTCGTCAACCTGCTTTCCGCGATCTCCCCCGGCTACGTCTTCCTGCTGGTGATGCGCCTCCTCGACGGTTTGGCGCTGGCCTCGGTCCTGGGCGTATCGATGGCCCTGCTCAAGGTGTCGGTGCCGCCGGAGAAACGGCCGGCGGCCATCGGCCTCTTCATGGCCATCGACATGGTGCTGTGCGGGGTGACCCCCGCGGCTGGGGGCTGGGTGGTGGAGGCCGTCGGCTGGCGGTGGCTGTTCCTGCTCGCCCCGCTGTTGTCGCTGATCGCACTCGGGCTGACCGCCCGGTACGTCACCGAGCCCCCGCTGCTGCAACGCCGCGGAGTCGACATCGTCGGTATCAGCCTGGTCGGTATCGCCCTGCTGACCCTCGTCCACGGCATCGCCGAGGCGGAGAACGGGATCTCCCAGCTCCAGGCCTGGTTGCCACTGGTGATCGGTGCGGTCGCCGGTGTGCTGTTCGTGCTCCGTGAGCGCCGGACACCGGAGCCGGTCCTGGACCTGTCGCTGTTCCGCAGCGGCCCGTTCGCCGTGGCCGCGCTCGCCAGTCTGACGCTCAACTTTCTCGTCGCCGGGTTCAGTTTCACACTCGGGCAGTTCGGCAGTGTGATCCTCTCGCTGCCCCCGCGCACCATCGGCCTGCTCTTCCTTCCCGGCACACTGGCGATCGCCGTCGGCGTCGTCGTCGCCGGGCGCCTGATCGGGAAGTACACCCCTCGGCCCGTCCTCATCACCGGCCTGCTGGTGATGGTCGCGGGCGGGCTGCTGATGGCGGCCACCGCCGATCCCACGATAGCTCTGTGGATTGTCGTACTGGCCACCTGGCTCACCAACCTCGGATCGCTGGTGACCTCCTCCGCCGTGGCCGAAACCATCCTCGCGCACGCCCCACCGGGGAAGTCCGGCGCCGTGGCCTCCGTTCAGCCGGCGTTCGGAATGTCCGGCTACGCACTCGGCCCCGCGGTCTACCTCCTGCTTCTCAATCTCTTCTTCCAGCGACAGTGGCTCAACGACGCCAAAGCGCGCGGCATTTCCGTCTCCAGGGCCGACCAGGCCGTGGACGCGACACGGAGCGCGATGGTGCACAGTCCGGGCACCTCCGGATACGACCCGAACCTGCTCCGGCAGTCCGGACTGGACCTCGGGCTGGACTTCACCAACGGCCTGCGCCTCACCATGCTGGTCGTGAGCCTCCTGCCACTCGCCCTGGCCGTGGCGGCCTACCGGTTCATGCCCCACCGGATCGCAGACGGGGACGTGAGTTGAGGTGTGGGCCCGCCTGTCACCAGGCGGTGAGGCCGACCGCGTGGGCGCAGTGCGGGGCCGGTTCCGTCGGTCGTCCAGCGTTCCCTCTCGGCGGCCACAGCCGCTTCAGCGGCACCGTCGCCGCCCCGGGCGTTGAGGGCAGTCTCTACGACCTGATCGTCGCGCGCGAGGCCCCCATGCTGCCCGGCGTGGAAGATTTCCTGACAGACGGATCGCTGAGGAACGCCGTCCAGCGTGACGGGGACGGCGCACTCGTACTCGACGGCTCCCTTGCTTTGCTCGCACGCGACACGAGCCGCACGGTCAAGGAACTCACCCCGTCTTCCTGGCGGCGTTGTCACGTTGTCGGGGGTATAGGCGTCTGGCGGTGCGTCAGGGCGTGGTCGAGGCGGCTGTCGGCTGTCGGTCAGGCCGTCGCGGGCAGGC
>NZ_JBIWKI010000150.1:0-2144 GCF_044765565.1 Streptomyces sp. NPDC102437
CCGCGCTACGACGTCGGCAAGACCGTCAAACGCCCCGAGACACTCAAGGCCATCGGGAAGCTCGGCAGATCTTGGTAGATAAAGGACAAGCTAAGTGGCTGTTTCTCATCCCCGGTTCTGAGTAGCCTTAGGTTCTACGCTGGCGTGGTGTCCGAGGGCACCGGGCGGGCCGGGGAGAGGAACTGTCGGGCTTGCGGCGAACGGCTGGGGCCGGGTGCCCGGCCTGACGCTTTGTTCTGTTCCTCAGCGTGTCGTGCCAGGCAGTGGCGTACGGAACGCCGGTTGCGCAAGCGCTTGGCGGCCGTGCGGGGCGGGGTTGGCGAGGTCGAGTGTCCCGAGTGCGGGGTCCGGTGGGTGGCCAGCGTCGACCGGAGGTCGACGGCGCTCTTCTGCTCGGGCCGGTGCAAGGTGAGGGCCTGGCGGCGACGGAAGAAAACGTTCGGCGAACGGTCACAGTGACCGCATCGCGAACGCGTCCTGAGCCCAACTTCGTTCAGCAGTCGGTCATTTGCAGTCATTCATTGTGATCAGTGGATTTCCGGTCTGACTCTCGGTGATGAGCGGGTCGTGTCCACGTCACGAACTTCAGCTTCGTGCCCCGGCCCGCATGGATGGTGACAGCACCATGCCGGAGGAGATCGACAACGTCGGAGAAGTGACCCTGTCCCGCTACGAGCAGATCGTGGCCGAGCTGCGGGACGTGGTGGAACAGCAGACGCGCGGGCAGTTCACGATCGGGGACCGCGCCCTGGAGATCGAGCCGATGCGGGAGACGGGCGGCGGCGTGCCAGCCAACCCGGAGTGGTCGGTGACCGCGACACTGACGCGGCTGGCCGAGGACATCGGCCTGAAGTTCAGCACGGTGAAGTCGGCGAGGTGGACGTCCTCGCGCTGGCCGGCCGATCGTCGTCAGCCCGGTGTCTCCTTCACCGTTCACCGGACGCTGGCTTTCATCGAGGACGAACAGGAGCGGTTCGCCGTCATCCTCACTCCGCCCAAGGGCAAAACCCGGTGGGTGCCGGACGACGCCCGGCGCTACGTGGGCAACCAGGTCGAAACGCCCATCACGCCTCAGGAGAAGATCACCGCTATCCACTCGCTGGCCCAGGACGACCAGGTCGCCGCAGCGGTGACCAGCGATTTCCTGAAACGTCCAGAGGTGACGGCCTCGGTCACCCCGGTGGACAAGACCCGGGTGGTGGAGGAGTTCACCCGCGACGAGCACGTCGCCACCACGGCGGCGACGAACCTGCTCCGGCGGCCGGACGTCGCGTTCAAGGCGATGAGCGACGACCACGCCCGTTTCCAGGTCAACCATGCCCAGAACGAACGGAGTCGGCAAGCCCGTCAGCACTTCGAGGACACCAGCCCGGTCGCCCCGGCGGTCCGCAATATCGACCGGACGGTGGAGTTTCTGGACCTGGTCACCGCCTGCCACGTGTTCGTGGCCGCGGCCGGCCGCACGGTCCCGGGGCTGCGAGACCGGACCCTGGGCGAGGACGAGTCCGCGATCGTGCACCAGAACATCGCGAAAGTCCGGGCGACGCTGGACTGGATCGAGACCGCGGTCGACACCGGCAAAGTCGACATGGACGACGAGCTCGCGGCCATCCTGCGGGGCGAGTAGCCGTGGCCCGCGCCTCCCGGCGCAAGGGCGACGCCGCCAGACGGCACGCCGACACCGTCCGCTTCGTGCTGTTCGAAGCACGTCCGGCCGGGCTGGTCCTGCACCAGTTGGTCCGCGCCAGCGCGCTGTCCCCGCACCAGGTCCGTTCGGGGCTGGCCGCGTTGAAGGACGAGGCCGCGTCCAAGGGCTGGCCGCCGCTGATCTGGACTCGCGCCGACGGCTACCAGCTCGGCGCGGAGCGGGCCGCGCTGGAAGCCTACGAACGGCAGGTGGTGGGCGAGAAGCTAACTCAGTTCCGCCGGTTCATCACCGGCACCGTCGCCCCGCACGCCGCCGCCCACCCGAACGACAAATGGGTACGGCACATCGTCGCCCAGCTCAACTCCATCGAATCCACCCTCGACCTCATCAGCAGCGCCTGACCGTCTCCTTGGCGGGGGGGGGGGGGGGGGGCGGGGGGGGCCCCCCCCCCCCCCACCCAAGCGGGGAGGGAAGGGGCCGGCCGCCGCAAACCCCC
>NZ_JBIWKI010000151.1:0-2071 GCF_044765565.1 Streptomyces sp. NPDC102437
CGCCTACCTCGACGCCCTCGCCCACCACCGCCACACCCACAACCAACCCACCACCAGCCTCGCCTGGGGACTCTGGGACGTCCAAGACGGCATGGTGGGCACGCTCAGTAAGGCCGACCTGCTGCGGATGTCCCGTACGGGCATCACCCCCATTGACCAGACGGACGGCCTCGTGCTCTTCGACGCCGCCGTGACCGCAGGCAGCCCACACCTCGTGCCTCTCCAGGTGAATAGGGCGACCTTGCGCCGACGGGCATCGAACCCTGAGCGGGTGCCATCCGTCCTGCATCAGCTGATGGGTTCAGGCCCGCTGTGGCGCCTCTCGCCGTACACGAACGGCAGCACGACGGGGCATGCTGCGAACGGCGGGACGACCAGTCTCGCCGACGCCCTGCGGGAACTCCCCGCCAACCAGGCACAAGAACGGCTGACACAGCTCGTACGCAGCCAAGCTGCCGCGATCATGGGGCACGAGTCCGTCGACTCCATCGTGATGGAGCGTCACTTCACGGACCTGGGCTTCGACTCGTTGATGGCCGTCGAGTTCCGCGGAGCCCTGTCCGTAGCCACCGGGCTCCAGCTCCCTGCCACACTCGTCTTCGATCACCCGACCCCGGCGGCACTGCTCGGATACCTCGCGGCAGAGCTGCTTCCTGAACGGGCTGCCGCCGATCCGGACGCGGTCTTCGTCGAACTGGACCGACTTGAATCCAGCATCACGCAGATGGGCGCAGATGATGCACGGCGCGAGCAGGTGCGGGTGCGATTGAACGATCTCCTCAGTGTCTGGAGAGGGGACGGCCTCGCCACCACGGGTGGAAGGGATGGCTCAGCAGACCACGGAGCCGACGTGGAATCCGCATCACTGGAGGAGGTATTCGGCATCATCGACGACGAATTCGATCTTTCCTGACCAACGAAGCGTCGAAGATTTCGAATCCCAAACGAGAGTGACGGAAATGAACGAGGAAAAGACCCTCCGGTACCTCAAGCGATTGACCAATGAGCTTCGCAGCACCAAGCAACAGCTCCGCACCGCCGAGGAGAAGAGCCGCGAGCCGATCGCGATCGTGGGGATGTCCTGCCGATATCCCGGCGGGGTCACATCGCCCGAAGACCTGTGGAATCTCGTCGCATCTTCCCAGGACGCCATCAGCGATTTCCCGGGAAACCGGGACTGGGATATTGACGCATTGCGGTCCGCACATCCGGGCGAGGCCGGAAGCAGTGATACATTCCAGGGCGGATTCTTGTACGACGCAGCAGATTTCGACGCGGAGTTCTTTGGGATTTCTCCGCGCGAAGCGCTCGCAATGGACCCTCAGCAGCGACTTCTCCTGGAAACCTCATGGGAAGCCGTGGAACGTTCCGGGATATCTCCGGATGCACTGCAAGGCAGCCGTACCGGCGTCTTCGTCGGCATCATGTATCACGACTACGCCTCCCGCCTTCCTGAAATCCCGGACATCATCGAGGGTTACCTGGGAACTGGAAACTCGGGAAGTATCGCTTCAGGGCGACTCGCATATGCACTGGGGCTGGAAGGCCCGGCGGTGACGATCGATACAGCGTGCTCGTCATCGCTGGTCGCTCTGCACCTCGCGAGCCAGTCCCTGCGCCGTTCTGAGTGCTCGCTGGCGCTGGTCGGCGGCGCGACGGTGATGTCCAGCCCCGCACCTTTCCTGGACTTCAGTCGCCAACAGGGTCTGGCATCTGACGGCCGCTGCAAGGCTTTTGCCTCCGCGGCCGACGGCACCGGCTGGGCCGAGGGCGCGGGCGTGCTTCTGGTCGAGCGCCTTTCCGACGCCCGGCGCAACGGGCACCCGGTCCTGGCCGTGGTCCGCGGTTCCGCCGTCAACCAGGACGGCGCCTCCAACGGCCTGACCGCCCCCAACGGCCCCTCCCAGCGCCGCGTCATCCGTGAGGCCCTCAACGACGCCGGACTACGGCCCGGACAGATCGACGTGGTGGAGGCTCACGGCACCGGCACCCGCCTCGGCGACCCCATCGAGGCCCAGGCCCTCCTGGCCACCTACGGCCAAAACCGCGACACCGACCGGCCCCTGTGGCT
>NZ_JBIWKI010000152.1:0-2068 GCF_044765565.1 Streptomyces sp. NPDC102437
AACCCCTCGACAAGGTTCATCGTCCCAGCTCAGAAGGCACTTTCGCGTTACCGCTCATGATCCGGACCAAAGCCCAAGCGAAACGCGCAGGTTAGAGATGCCGCCGCGCCCTTCCCGGACCCGCTACTTAGCGGGTCCGGGAAGGGCGCGGCGGCATTCGCCTATCAGATGTCCCGGTGGCCACACGTATCCACGGCCCGCACTCAAGCCGCAACAAATCGCTCCGGAGCCGGTACTTCCGAACTCCAGACCTGTGTCCTGCCGGCCGCTGCCCGCGACGGTGACAGCGGCGTCCGTGACCGTCCGCGAGAGCTGAGCGGGCCGTGCGGGCCGTGCGGGCCGTGCGGGCCGTGCGGGCCGTGCGGGCCGTGCGCCAGTCGATCAGAGGGCGTGCCGTACGAAGGGAGAGTTCCACGGCTCGACCTGTGGCTCGACCGACGGCGTCCCTGCGCCATGGGCCACCGCCCGCTGCCTCCGCGACCTCACAGGGAGGAGGAGTATCCGCTGGAGGCGACCCATTGTCGGGTGAGGTGGGTGAAAGCCCGGGCGGCTGCGCTTTGGTAGGAGCCCGAGCGGCAGAGCAGAGTGACAATGCGCTCGGGCAGGGGCGGGTCGAGGGGGACGGCACGCAGATGCGGGTGATCCCGGGCGAGGGCCTCGGGCAGCACAGATGCCAGAGGGGTGCGCTGGATCATTTCGGCGACGGCATTGACCGAGTTGGCTTCCATCGCGATGCGCGGTGTGGTGCGGTGCTGATCGAAGTAGGTGTCGATGTGCCTGCGGGTGGCAAAGTCGCTGCTGAGCAGGGCCAGGGGGCGGCTTTCCAGTTCTCGCACGGGTAGCGGGGCTGTCCGGTCGGCGTAGGGGTGGTGGGTGCCGACGACGAAGCTGAGGGCTTCGGCGAACAAGTCGTCCGTGGAGATGCCGGGCAGGTGGGCACCGCGAAAGGCGATCCCGAGGTCGAGGTCGTCGGCAAGGAGGGCGGACTCGATGCGGTCCTGCGTCATCTCCCTGATGCTCAGGGTGATGTCGGGATGACGGACGTGGAACTGTCCGGTGAGGGGGCCGATGAGGTAGGCGGTGAAGGTGGGGGTGACCGCCAGGCGCAGGCTGCCGCGGGAGAGGTCGGCCACGTCGTGAACGGCGCGTTCAGCAGCGGCGAGTTCCTGCAGAGCGCGACGGGCGTAGTGGACGTAGGTCTCCCCGGCGTCGGTGAGGCGCACGGCACGGCCCGTACGGTCCAGCAACTGCGTGCCCATCAGGCGTTCCATCTGTCTGATCTGCTGGGACAGGGTCGGTTGGGAGATGTGCAGGACTTCGGCGGCGCGGGTGAAGCTGCCTTGTTCGGCGACGGCGAGCAGATAGCGCAGATGACGTAGTTCGAAGCCCATGACATGACTATAGATGAGGTCAATAGATCTTATATTCAGTGCGTCTTGGACTCTATAAGCACAGTTCATGCATGGTGGACTTCGTCAACCCGCACCAGTCGGGCACTGGCCGAAAGGAGTGATCATGCAAGACCTCGCCGAGGGAGTCGCACATTTCCAGCGGGGCATCTTCCCCACCCAGGCGGCGCACTTTCAGCACCTGGCCACCACGCACCGGCCCGGCACCCTGTTCATCAGCTGCTCCGACGCCCGCGTCATACCGGAGCTGATTACACAGAGCGAGCCGGGCGAGCTGTTCGTCATCCGGACGGCCGGAAACCTGGTGCCCGCCTACACCCCGAACGCTGATGGGATCGCGGCGAGCATCGAGTACGCCGTCGCCGTCCTGGGCGTGTCCGACATCGTCGTCTGCGGGCATTCCGCCTGCGGCGCGATGACCGCCCTGGCGGACGAGCACGACCTCGCCGCCCTGCCGGCCGTCGCCCACTGGCTGCGGCACGCGGAGGCCTCCCGGGTCCGCACGGCCTGTGCCGAGCCCGGCGAGGACAAGGTGAGCGTCCTGGTACGGAACAACGTGATCGGTCAGCTGGCAAACCTGGCGACGCACCCCAGCGTCGTCCGGGCACTGGCGGCGAAGACCCTCACGCTGCGCGGCTGGGTCTACGACATCCCCACCG
>NZ_JBIWKI010000153.1:0-1952 GCF_044765565.1 Streptomyces sp. NPDC102437
CGATCATCGTGGACAGTCGGCCTTCTGCCCCGCCGGGGGTCTTGCTCGCAGCCGAATCAGCTGCAAGCAAGACCCGGGTGCGTCTTCAGCTGGCGGGGCGTAGGTATCGCCGCACCGCAGGTGCGCCAGGGCGAGCAGTGCTTGTCGCCCGGCCGTGAGGCGTCGCCACCGGGTCCCGATCTCCAGCCGTCGGGAACGGAGGTGCCGGGCCAGGAAGCACAGAGTGCGGCTGGACAGATCGATCGACGACGGGTAGACAAGCACGCGAGGCTCCTGGCGGACACGGGTGATCTTGGTCGAGAACCCGTCTACCAGGAGCTTCATCGTGTTGTACAGCAACCCAACTCCGAGGCACCGAGCTCAGGTTGCAAAGAGCTCATCGTCTGAGAAAAATCTTGAAGGTGGGGGACTGTGAGCGTCAGGCACTTCTTTGTCGCTGTGGGCCTCATGGCGCTCGCGGCCATGTTCTTCTTTTTCGCTCTGGGGGACTTCGCGGTTCCGCGGGAACGCCGACGGGTCGGTTACGTGATCCTGTGGTTCTGCTTGGGGTTGGCCTTTCTGGGGTCTTGTTTCTACGTAATCTCCCTCTGATCCGGGATTTGCATTCCCACGTCGTGCACGCGCCGCGTCCGCGAGAGTCGCCGGAACGCCGCGGACGGAGAGCGCGCCACAACGCCCGCCGGCCGCCCCGCGCCTACGTGCGCTGCAGCAGCAACTGGATCACCGAGATCGTGAAGGCCGTCCCCCTCCTTCAACTTGCCTCAACCTGAGGTTGGAAAAGGCTCACTGAGGATCAGCACTCCGGGTTTGTCCGGCTCCGGCGGGGTAGTACGCGCGGTCGTAACTGTCGGCAGCCAGCTCACGAAGGGCCGCGGGGTCGCCATAGCGCTTGGAGACCCATACCAGGTCTCTGTCGCCGGAACGGGCGGACACGGCGATCAGGGCGCGCTGGGACAGGCCGTAGTCGAGCGCGGCCGCGGTGGCCTGGTCGGTCTCTCGCGTGCGAGACACCTCGGTGCCGGCGGTGACCGCTTCGTGGATCGCGGCCAGGGCGCGAGCGACGTCCAAGAGCCGGTACACCTGCGCGCGGCTGATACCGAACTCCGCGCCGCAGTACGACTCCCACGAGGCGTAGCTGAGCGGCACCCAGACGCGGACGGCATGCGCGTCACGGACCCGGGCTGCGAGCACCGCCACGGAACGCCGGACATCATCCATCGCCTCCCGCAGCCCGGCCGTCACCTCCCGTGCCTGCCCCGCGGTGAGCGGCGGCCCGGCGATGTCGTCCTGGTCCTAGTTGTGCTCGCCCATGCCTCCAGCGTCCTGCGCGACGGCAGGCCGGTCCAGGGCGCTCAGACCTCACAGCGCAAAGCCGCAACAGGTCGTCTGCCACTAGCCCGGGTCGGCGGCACCGGTCGCTGACCCGCCCCGCGCGCGGCCCCGCCGTCGCGCGAGAGGAACTGGCCGGCCGCCGATCCCCGAGGCGCTCCGCCCGCCCCGCCCCCACCCTCTCCATTTCGGCAGTTCGGGCGGCAGGGGGGTACGCAGAGGGGATGTCAGCACCCCGACCACGCCTCTACAGGCATGGTGACCTGCGCAGACGCTCCCGCCGTGGAGCCCTACCCTCTTGGAGCTCCCGCCCCGCTGACCAGGCATTCCTCACCCAGTGACCGGCCAATCCTCATTTGCTTGTCCAGCACCAGCACCCGGCCATCCCTACTCAACACCCCATAGAAACACCCGAGTCGGCCCGGCCCACAGCACCCAAGACCGGACATCGAACCGAGAACCACCCCGGACACGGAAGCGAGAACTCCCACTCCGCCGCGCAGAATCAGTGAACCAACAGGCCACGGCCCCGCTCAATCAACCTGCACAACACCAGGCCACAGGCGTGACAACTACGCAGATCCACTGAGCGACGACAGGTCCGCACCTACGGCTACCACTCC
>NZ_JBIWKI010000154.1:0-1822 GCF_044765565.1 Streptomyces sp. NPDC102437
CCCTTGTACGACGGTGACGCGGACGACACGAGCGAACCCCTTCCGGCACGATCAACTCCAAGATCATCCCAGGCCGGTCAGTTAACGTGACAACGCCTCTGCGAGGGGTAGGAGCGTGCCCTTCTCGCCGTCCCCGAAGACCGGCAGCTGGCCGGTGTCGATCAGATCATCCAGATACAGGGCTGCCTTCGGCACCTTGTTGCCGTACAGAGGGCCGAGCCGAACCAATCGCTTCATCAAGGCGAGGGCCTCATCGCTGACCCGCGGATCGTCGATCCGGTCAGGGTTCATGCCAGCGGTCACCCGAATCCACTCCTCGTAACCCTTACCAGGCGGCTGGAGCTCCTGGAGGGTGTACTGACGTGGCACACGTGGCCGACGCGCCTTGCCCGGCTTCTTCCTGCCCATCACGACTCCTCATCTGATGCCTGTACGCGGATGCATCAACACAACGGTCGGGAGCACGTCGAGGTGCTGCGCCATCCGGCTGTGCTCCATGCGGTCCTCACCAGCGGCCGCGGGGGCTCTCGGCACCGAGCTGGACCTCGCGCCGGCACTCGGGACAGCCCGGCAGGCCCTCCACCCGGCGCGGCTTGTCGTCCTTGGCCCCGCTGAACCCGCACAGGGCCGTGCTCAAGTGCGGCTGGACCTGGTCGTCCTCAGCGGCGTGCGAGCCGTAGCCCGGCACGTTCCAGGTGAATGTCGCCTCACCGTCGTACGGTGCGCCGTCGGGCCAAGTCGTAGACCGGCTCGGTCGTGGTGCAGCGCATCCGCAGATCAGGCCCTTGCCAGCGCTCGCCGCAAAGAATCTGAGACCCGGCATCGACTGCGTCCGCGAGGCGCTCGAAGGACAGGTCGTAGTCCGTCATGTGATCCCACGCGCCCGGCTTCTGGTCGCTCATCAGCGAGCGGAACATCAACAGCAGCCGCGCCAGATCATGGTGTCCGACACGCACGGTCCGCGTGTCCTGGTCGTAGCCGTACGTCGGGTCGTGGGCGGGCTTCTTCGGCATCGGTCCTCATTCGCGTTGCTTCGGCAGTCAGCGACCGCCACCGGGCCCAAGGCGCGTCCAGCGACCTGGACGACGTCGTGGTCGCTTCCAGTTGCTCAACGAGCCGGGCCCCTCGGAGCCACGCCGGCCGCGGACGGCGGACGTCGGCCGAACCGTCTTGGGCATCAGCGCCTCGGAACTGGCGGCCGCGCCGCCACCGAGAGGCACCCCGCGACGTCGACGGAGCGAGAATCACCGCTATCTGAATAGCAACACTTCGCTGCAAGAGGTCAGCCCGGAACAGTTGGAGACCCGGCCACGGCCCCTCCACCATGGCCCTCCGCCCGCCGCCGGTGGATCGCACGGACCCTCCCGCCTGGCGCCACCAGCCTGCGCGAACCGAACGGCCCCGTTCACAACGGAGGCTCCCCAGAACCACCACCCGCCGACCGCCACCGGGACAGCACATCACGAGTCAGCCAGCGGAAGGCGTCGAGTCGCGCTTCACGCTCGCTCGGCCAGCCTTTGCGGCCCTTGAGTGTCTCCCTTTTGAAGGCGGCGTTGAAGCTTTCCGCTGCGGCGTTGTCCGCGCTGGACCCGACCGCTCCCATGCTCTGCTGGACCCCTGCTGACCTGCAGATTTCAGCGAAGGCCCTACTCGTGTATTGAGACCCGTGGTCCGTGTGCATGATCGCTCCATCGAGGCTGCCGCGGGTCCGCTCGGCGGCTGCGAGGGCGTCGATGACGAGCTCTGTTCGCATGTGATCGGCGATCGCCCACCCGGCCAGACGGCGTGAAGCCAGGTCGATGACGGTCGCGAGATAGAGCGG
>NZ_JBIWKI010000155.1:0-1772 GCF_044765565.1 Streptomyces sp. NPDC102437
GCGATACTGGACCAATGCCACGAAGTTAAGGCTCAGTTGACGTTGTCAAGGCCCCTCGGAAAAGGGAGCTTGTACGTGCTCGGTGCCGTGCGGATGAGTCGGCCGTTGCGTGCCCAGTAGCAGAGCTGCGCGTTGAAGCCGCTGAGCACACGTCCGGTGGTGGTGAGGCCTAGGTTTCCTGCGATGTCGCGGGCGTGCATGGCCTGGTTGGAGTTCTCCGCCAGGACCCGGCAGACCTGCCCCCAGCGGCCGGAGAGGGCCCGGTCTGGGGCATGCGCGGTGGGGAGAGTCGGTGGATGCACGGTGATCACGATGGCGGTGATCGGCGTGCTGTCGCGAGGTCGCTCGTCGCGGTTCCAGATGGCATAGCGGGACGTTCCGCACTTGACGATGCGAGCGGACAGCCGCATGCGGCGCTTGGGCAGCAACGCTCGCAGGACACGGGTGCCGATATGCCCTACCAGGTCGGGGCGTCCGAAGGGAGCTGCGGCTGTTGCGGTCGTCCCGGCGATGCTGATCACCGTGTCGCGCGCGGCCTCCAGGGCCACAGTGAAGCCGGCCCGGTCGGGATCGCAGCCGGGCACTGTCTCCACCGCGGTCACCATCATCGAGCGCAGGGCCTGGTAGATGGCCAGGAGGCCCCACATCTTCTGGGTGAGGCCCACCGGGTCCTTCGACCGAAGAACGCGGCCTTTGAGGCGGGTATGACGTAGTGCCAGGTAGGCGGTCTCGATCTCCCAGCGTTCGTGGTAGAGGCCGACCAGGCGGTCTGCTGGGTCGGTGCGGTGGTCGATCAGTGTAGTGAGCAGGCGGTAGGTTCCGCCGAAGTCGTCGCCGTGGGCGGTGCGGGAGCGGACCTCGGCCTCGATCACTCGCAGCCGAACGCTGCCGATCTGGGTGAGGTAAGAGCCGTCGGGCAGCAGGGCCAGGACCGGCGGGCGCCGGGTGCTGGTGGCACGGATCAGGAACTGTGCTCCCTGAGCCGCGATGTCTGCGAGCAGTTTGTTGCTGTCGAAGGCGCGGTCCGCCAGCAGGAGCATGTCCGAGGTCAGGTGGTTGACCAGGTCGTGTGCGTAGTCGGTTTCGCCCTTCGAGGCGGTGCCGAAGATGGCGGCGATCAGGCCGCGGGTGCCGGTTTCGCACAAGGTCATCAGCATCAGCCGGGGGTATCCGGAAGGGCCGTGGCGGCGCTCCGTACGGCCGAGCCAGGACCGGTTGCGCTCGTGGTCGGGGACGTTCAGGCTCCCACAGCCGTCGAAGGCGACCGTTCGCCAGAGGCGGTAGCGCACTCCAGGGGTGGAGGGCTGGGCCAACGGGCCTGCCAGCACCTCGAACAGCCGCTGGAGCGGGGCCACGCCGATCCTCCGCCGCAGATCGCGAAGGGCCTTCTCCGACGTCTGCGGCACCGCAGGGGTCAGTCCGGCCACGAGCTTGCCCCACACAAGCCCGGCGCCGAGGTGCTCGAATAGCCCGAGCGCGAGCACGAAGTACACCCCGACGCGTGAGGGGAGACTACGTAGCCGTCGTTCGCGCGTCCCGGTCTCGTCCAACACCGCATCCACCAGCTCGGTCGGGACGACCTGCGTCAATTCACCGACATGCCCAGGTGCGAACAGGTCATCGATTCCGTACGTGACAGACTGAGCCACCGAGCCTCTGCTCTCTCAGGAAGATCTTGGTCGATCCCCTGGATAGCAGAGGCCCGTCTCCTCAGCGCTCGCACTTGACAACGTCAACTGAGCCTTAACTTCGTGGCATTGGTCCAGCATCTG
>NZ_JBIWKI010000157.1:0-1735 GCF_044765565.1 Streptomyces sp. NPDC102437
GTCGTGACTGCGTGCCTTTTGAAGAATGAGCCTGCGAGTTTGCGGTGTGTTGCGAGGTTAACCCGTGTGGGGAAGCCGTAGCGAAAGCGAGTCCGAACAGGGCGTTTCAGTAGCACGCTCAAGACCCGAAGCGGAGTGATCTAGCCATGGGCAGGTTGAAGCGGAGGTAAGACTTCGTGGAGGACCGAACCCACCAGGGTTGAAAACCTGGGGGATGACCTGTGGTTAGGGGTGAAAGGCCAATCAAACTCCGTGATAGCTGGTTCTCCCCGAAATGCATTTAGGTGCAGCGTCGTGTGTTTCTTGCCGGAGGTAGAGCACTGGATAGGCGATGGGCCCTACCGGGTTACTGACCTTAGCCAAACTCCGAATGCCGGTAAGTGAGAGCACGGCAGTGAGACTGTGGGGGATAAGCTCCATGGTCGAGAGGGAAACAGCCCAGAGCATCGACTAAGGCCCCTAAGCGTACGCTAAGTGGGAAAGGATGTGGAGTCGCAGAGACAACCAGGAGGTTGGCTTAGAAGCAGCCACCCTTGAAAGAGTGCGTAATAGCTCACTGGTCAAGTGATTCCGCGCCGACAATGTAGCGGGGCTCAAGCGTACCGCCGAAGTCGTGTCATTCACGCGTGAAGGGCTAACGCCTGTGTGGATGGGTAGGGGAGCGTCGTGTGCCGGGTGAAGCAGCCGCGGAAGCGAGTTGTGGACGGTTCACGAGTGAGAATGCAGGCATGAGTAGCGATACACACGTGAGAAACGTGTGCGCCGATTGACTAAGGGTTCCTGGGTCAAGCTGATCTGCCCAGGGTAAGTCGGGACCTAAGGCGAGGCCGACAGGCGTAGTCGATGGACAACCGGTTGATATTCCGGTACCCGCTTTGAAACGCCCAGTACTGAGCCCATTAATGCTAAGTCCGTGAAGCCGGCCCGATCTCTTCGGAGTTGAGGGTAGTGGTGGAGCCGATGAACCAAGGTGGTAGTAGGTAAGCGATGGGGTGACGCAGGAAGGTAGTCCAGCCCGGGCGGTGGTTGTCCCGGGGTAAGGGTGTAGGACGCACGGTAGGCAAATCCGTCGTGCATGAGTCTGAGACCTGATGCCGAGCCGATTGTGGTGAAGTGGATGATCCTATGCTGTCGAGAAAAGCCTCTAGCGAGTTTCATGGCGGCCCGTACCCTAAACCGACTCAGGTGGTCAGGTAGAGAATACCGAGGCGTTCGGGTGAACTATGGTTAAGGAACTCGGCAAAATGCCCCCGTAACTTCGGGAGAAGGGGGGCCATCACTGGTGATTGGATTTGCTCCATGAGCTGGGGGTGGCCGCAGAGACCAGCGAGAAGCGACTGTTTACTAAAAACACAGGTCCGTGCGAAGCCGTAAGGCGATGTATACGGACTGACGCCTGCCCGGTGCTGGAACGTTAAGGGGACCGGTTAGCTGACTTTCGGGTCGGCGAAGCTGAGAACTTAAGCGCCAGTAAACGGCGGTGGTAACTATAACCATCCTAAGGTAGCGAAATTCCTTGTCGGGTAAGTTCCGACCTGCACGAATGGCGTAACGACTTCTCGACTGTCTCAACCATAGGCCCGGTGAAATTGCACTACGAGTAAAGATGCTCGTTTCGCGCAGCAGGACGGAAAGACCCCGGGACCTTTACTACAGTTTGATATTGGTGTTCGGTTCGGCTTGTGTAGGATAGGTGGGAGACTTTGAAGCAGCCACGCCAGTGGTTGTGGAGTCG
>NZ_JBIWKI010000158.1:0-1731 GCF_044765565.1 Streptomyces sp. NPDC102437
AGGGTGAGGTCGAAGCAGAAGATGATGATGTTGTTGATGCCGCGATGGCGTGATGCTCAGGCTGCTACGGCCGGCCTCGATCGCGAGGTACGCTTCGCGGCCCTCGCCGTACAGGCGCTGGGCGCACTGGGAGAACAGCAGGATCGCTTCGCCTGTCTGCTGCCGGCGTTCCTGCAGGTCGAGATCGACAGCCTGTTGCAGTTCAGCGCTCTTGGCGGCGGGCGCTGGCTTCAAGGGCCTGTGCTGCTTCGAAGCGGTGGCGAAGGGCACCAAGAGCGGCCTCCTCCCGACCCAGGGCTGTCTGCAGGGCGGTCAGCGCCGGCTCCTGTCGACCTGCGGCAGTTCGGCCCCGCCGAGCCCCGTACTTCCTCGACCTGCTGCGATGCCAACCTTGGGGTCAACGTGGGTGTACTGCAGGGGAATTGAGGGAATCAAGTGGCGGCTGACAGAGTATGGAAAGGCTTGGGGCTGAGCTGCTTGGGCGTGCCGCGCTGGCAGAAGTGGATGCGGCGCCAGATGACGATCAGGCCGTGCGAGGCGTGGAAGAAGTGGTCGCTGAGGAGATTGCCGGCGATGCCCAGTTCGCCGCGCGGCTTTCGGTGCTCCTGCGGGCGTCCTCACAGCAGAACACCGGCAGTGTGGTGGTCAACGGCGGCAAGGTGTCGCGGAACCAGATCGCGCTCGGCCCGCTGACCATCAACAACACACGCTCGGGATGGCTGACCCTCGTCGTCGGCGTGCTCCTGGCAGTGCTGATCGTGGTGCTCGCGGTACGCGGCGGCACGCAGCTGCTGCAGGACGACGACGCACCGCCGAGCAGCACACCCTCCGCGACCCGCGCGGGCTCCGTCACGCCGACGGCATCCGCTCTGCCTCCCACCACGGAGACAGTCCGGCTGATCCTTCCCGACCGGAACTCCGTGGACGCCCGTGTCTATCCGCAGGCCGGCACCCCGACCATCCGCACGTCCGCAGCGGAGATCTTCATCTGCAGCGCAGCACCCAAGTGCAAGAACAACGCCAGCGCCGCCGGCGGGGTGGAGTACGGTCCGAAGCACACGGCAGACAGTAACCCGGGCAATTACGCCGAATTTATCGCCCTGGCGTTCCCCGACTCGGCGACCGCCCACCTGGCGTACGTCGAGCTCGTGGAAAGCATCGAGAAACCTAGCCACGACTGGGGGCACAAAGCCGCTGGCCTTGGCAACTACGGCGAGGAGAGCCAGGGCTTCTCAGAGAACAGTGGCAACCGAATGATGATTTTCCGCCACAGAGCCTTTATTGGCATAGCGCACCAGCTTGACGATGGGACTCCGGAGCAAGCAGAACACCTCCAGCAACTCGCCAGCATCCTCGCCGACCGCATCGCGAAGGCCAACGCGGGCCAGATCCCGTAGCCAGCCAGGAGCGGCGCCGGCCGTCGAGCGCCAACCTGGAGCGCATCGAGGCGGCCTACCGTCAGGTGCGCCGCCAGAACGTGTCCCGCCACCTGCTTCGGCGCCTGAACGCGGGCGGCGGGACGCGGGTGGAGATCCATCCGCTGAACCAGTCGCAGGTGCCGCGCCCGCTCCAGCGGGTGGTGGAGTACCGCGCGATGAACGTCCGCCGCTGGGACCGGATAGTCGAGGCCTGGTCGGCCGGCGACCATCAGGGCCTGGACGACGCCTGGGAGGACGTCATCGTCGACCCGGGGTCTCAGTGGGGGCAGTACGAGTACGTCACCAACATCGG
>NZ_JBIWKI010000159.1:0-1673 GCF_044765565.1 Streptomyces sp. NPDC102437
AGCCTTGATCCACCGAGGTGGTTTGAGAGCGGTCTTTTGATCGGCTTCGGGTCGGGTGGCCGGGTGAGGGCAGGTTGTGTCCGCTGGTCTGCCCAGCATTTCCACGGTTCGGTTCCGGTCGGGCCCTTGCGGGCGGGGCGGGCGGGGGCTGTTCGTATCAGCCGGCCGGTCCGTGGGCGGTGGAGAACAGGTGTGTCCAGGGTGGCTGCCAGGGCCAGTTGTGCGGTAGGTGCAGGGTGATGCGGCGGGCGGAGCGGGCGATCCGGGCCGGGACGTTGACCAGGTGGGTGCGGATCGTGGCAGTGGTGGCCCTGGCGTGGAAGGCGGAGGCTTGTGCGCCGGTGGCCCGCAGCAGGTTGTAGGTCATCGCCCACAAGGTGAGCCAGGCTGCGTTGGCGTGGAAGTGTCCGGAGGGCAGGTGGGCCAGGGCGGAGGCTTTGCTGTCGGCGATGACCTGCTCGATGACCGCGTGGTGGCGGTGTTCGCGTTCGGCCTGGAGGGTTTGTGCGGGCTGGTCGGTGAAGAACGGGTGGTAGCGCCAGACGGGAAACAACTCGCCCTGCTCGCCCATGACGGCGGGTTTGGCCAGGTCACGGACCCGGCGCACGATCAGCCGCGCGGTGACCCGCTCGCTCTTCTTGCGGCTCGCGAAGGCGGTGTAAGCGGGTATCTCGGCGACTTCGGCGTCCGAGACGAGTTCACCGGTCTCGGGGTCGGGGACCGCGGTCGGGTATGTGATCTGCTGCCAGGCCTGGTCGGGAATGCCGAGGACGGCCCGTTTGACGGCAGGGTTCATCCCGCAGGTGATCGAGAAGTGAGCTCCGGCCCGGCGGCAGGCCGCGATCACACCAGCGTTGTAGAACTGCGAGTCCGCTCGCAGGATCCGGGTGCCGGTGCAGCCCGCCTCGACGGCGGTGGCCAGCGCCTCACTGACGAATTTCGGGGCACCGCGGGAATCGGCTGCCTTGCCGCGCCGCATCCGCACGGTGGCGATCACCGGGCGGGAGCCGGGCGTGCAGACCGTGGCGAGCAGGGGGTGCAGGGTGCGGACGCCCTTGAACCGGCCGTACTCGGCGCCCTGCTTGGCCCGGCCGTAGATCCGTTTGTGGGTGGAGTCGACGTCGATGAACGCCTTCTCGCCGGAGCCGGGAAGCAGCGGGGTGTGCACGGCCAGCTGACCGAGGAACCTGCGGTGCACGGCATGGAGTTGGAGGGCGTGGCCGTGGGTGAACGCGCGAAGGAACGTGCCCAGCGTGGACGGTGCACGGACCCCTCGGAACAGGGCCGGCATCGCCCCGTGCCGCAGGATGTGGAGGTCGTCGATGCTGTCCGCGCCCGCCGCCATGCCGGCCACGATGCTGGTGACCTTGGCGTCCGCCGCCGCACCCGCACCGTTCCCCGCCCCGGTCAGCTTCACCTTCTCCGCCGTCAGACGTGCAAGACCGCACCGCTCGGCCAGCCGCAGCACCGGAACCAGCCCGGCATGCGCGACCAGGCTCGGGTCATCGAACGCAGCGGAGACCGCCGCTGGAGTATGGGAAACTTGCATCTCGGAAGTGCCTTGCCGATCGTGCGTGCTGGAAGCCTCAAGAACTCCCATCATCGCAGGTCACAAGGCACTTCCTCGTTTCCCGAAGAGCCATCCACGGCCGTCACATCGGTGGATCAAGGCT
>NZ_JBIWKI010000160.1:0-1633 GCF_044765565.1 Streptomyces sp. NPDC102437
CCAGTCCGGGGTGGGTGCGGTGTGGTGGTCGGGTTGGGCTGTGGTGTGGGTGAGGCGCGGAGTGTAGGCGAGGCCGTGACGGATCGCCACCTGCGTCTCCCCGGAGAGCATGACGTCCGGCACCGCCGCCCACGACGCCTCATCATCGTCGATGTCGACCAGCACCACGCGTCCCGGATACTCCGCCTGCACCGAGCGGACCATGCCCCATACGGTCGCTCCCGGCGCGTCGATCTCCGGGTCGTCACCGAAGGAGACGGCATGCCGGGTCACCACCACCAGAGTCTGCCCCTCGGCACGATCACCGGAAGAAGCAGCCCAACCTTGTAGGTGCTCAAGCGTCTCAGCGGCTGTCGCGAGTGCCTCATCAGGTTCCATCGTCGTGTCCGACACGACGTACGGTGCGGCGCCGAGAGCCTTTGACAGAAGCAGCGCGTGCGTTGCCACACCGCGCTCCCCGACCGCGCCTTCCCACAGCTTTTCGGGAGCAGCACCTTCGCCGATTACGGTGTAGGACCAGGAGGAACCGGCCCTCGGAGCAACCTGCAGCGCCGACCAGGAGACCTGGAACAAGGACCGCTTAGCAACGCTGTCTTCTGCTGCCGCCAGCTGGTCCGGCGAAAGCTTGCGCATCGCCAGGCGGTCCACGTGTGCGACCAGACGTCCCTCGCCGTCCGCGATGGACAAGCGAACACTGTCCTCTCCTGCTGGGCTCAACTGGGCCCGCAGGAGCGGAGCGCCTGTGGAGTGCAGCGTGACTCCCGACCACGAGAACGGCAGACGGGCGACCTGCTCGTTTTCGCCGAACATCCGCCCCGCGCCGACGCCGTGCAGGACGGAGTCCAGCAGTGCCGGATGCACCCCGAATTGCGCCGCGTGTTCAGCCTCTTCATCAGGCAGCGCGACCTCGACGAACACCTCGTCGCCCCGTCGCCAAGCCGACCGCAGGCCTTGGAAGACGGGGCCGTAGTCCATGCCGGCTGCACCGAACTCAGCGTAGGTCTCCGCAGAAGAGAGACGGCGTGCACCGGCCGGCGGCCAGTCGGCCAAGGCGCTGTCCTCACCGGGCACAACACTTTGTGCGCGCTCGCGCGGACCTTCGGCACTCAAGGTGCCGACCGCGTGGCGTTGCCACGCGGCATCGTAGGAGTCACCACTTCTACCGCCGCGGTCAGGCCTGGAGTGAATTGTCAGAGTGCGCAGTCCGTCACCAGTCGGCTCGGATACGGCCAGTTGGAGGAAGACCCCGCCAATCTCGGGCAGCGCCAGAGGATGTTCGAGCGTCAGTTCCTCGACGGCCTTCATGCCCGTCGCATGCGCTGCATATAGCGCCAGCTCAAGGAATGCGGTTCCCGGCAGCAGAACGTTGCCCATGACGGTGTGGTCGGCCAGCCACGCATGTGAATCCAGCGAGATGCGTCCGGTGAAAAGTGAGCCGTCGCTGTGTGCCAGATCCACGGTGGTGGTGAGCAACGGGTGTTCGGCGCCCAGGAAGCCAGCCGAGCTAAGGTCCGCAGAAGCCGTCGAGCTTTTGCGTGGCCAGTAGGTGTGGTGTTGGAAGGGGTAGGTGGGGAGGGGGGTGTGGTGGGTTTTGGGGTGGTTGTAGTAGGTGGTCCAGTTGGGGGTGTGTCCG
>NZ_JBIWKI010000161.1:0-1625 GCF_044765565.1 Streptomyces sp. NPDC102437
CCAGTCCGGGGTGGGTGCGGTGTGGTGGTCGGGTTGGGCTGTGGTGTGGGTGAGGCGCGGAGTGTAGGCGAGGCCGTGACGGATCGCCACCTGCGACTCCCCGGCAGCCAACGCCCCGGTGATCGTTCCCTGCAGGGGGGTGGCTTCAGTGGTTAGATCGTCCAGGTCGAGCAAGGTGAACCGATCCGGGTTCTCTGCCTGCGCGGAGCGCACAAGCCCCCATACGGCGGCGTGGGCCAGTCCTGCGGTGGAATCGACCGGCGCGTCCTCGTCAAGGAGGATCGCACTCCGGGTCACCAGCACGAGATGAGACGTGGAGAACTGCTCATTTGAGAGCCATTCCTGTAGTAGGCCGAGCACGTCGGTCAGCGCCCGCTCTGCGACCTCCGGAGCGTCTGCTCCGCAAGCCGAAGAGGTCCGTGGGACAGCGATGACGACGACGTCCGGCGCAGGAACCCCGCCTGACGCCAGGGAGCTGGCCAAGGCATCCAGATCGTCGAACTCAGCAGCCTGGTCGCCAAGAACGGCCCGCACATCAGAGTTGGGCGCGATCAATGACACTCGAGCAGGAGACGGTTGCTCCTGGCGTACCTGAAGCGGCTTCCACGTGACCTGAAACAGGGAACGGGACACCGACTGGGCCAGGCCCGGGCCGACGACGTCCTCTGGGGCGGGCCGGAAGCGCAGCCGGGCGGCCGAGAGCACGGGCTCGCCGGTCTCGTCGGCGAGGAGCAGGGACACCTCGTCGTCGCCTTCGGGGCAGATCCGCACCCGAAGGCTCCGGGCACTGACGGCGTGGAGTGAAACGTCGCCCCACGCGAACGGAACGTACGGGCGGTCGGCTTCAGCAAGGAACGCGCCGAGGCCCACCGCGTGCAGAGCCGAATCCATGAGCGCCGGGTGGAGAGAGAAGCGTTCGGCGTCCGCATGCTGTTCATCGGGGAGGGCTATTTCGGCGAAGATGTCGCCGTCGCGTTTCCACGCGCCTTGCAGCCCCTGAAAGACGGGGCCGTAGTGCAGCCCTTTACCGCGGCTCGCAGCCTCGTAGAAGGACTCGATGTCGATGCGCATGGCACCCGCAGGCGGCCACTGGGACAAGTCCCCAGAGGACTCAGGAACCGAGCGGGTCAGCAGGCCCTCCGCGTGCTTGGTCCACGGCGCATCGGCTGCGGCGTCTTCCTGGCGGGAGAAGACCGTGACCTGCCGTCCATCCGTTCCGTCAGCTGCGCCGAGCAGTACCTGAAGGCGCATCACGCTGTCCTCAGCCAGCACGAGGGGGGCGGCGAGGGTGAGCTCGGCGAGGTGAGGAAGGCCTGCCTGCTGGCCTGCGTGCAAAGCAAGTTCCGCGAAGGCAGTCCCGGGGAGCAGGACGTTGCCCATGACGGTGTGGTCGGCCAGCCACGGGTGGGAGTCGAGCGAAAGACGCCCGGTGAGCAACGAACGGTCATCGTCCGCCAGACCTACGGCAGCACCAAGAAGCGGGTGATTCGAACTCGTGAGCCCGGCAGATGAAACGTCGACCAGCGAGACGTCTGCTGATTTGAGCCAGTAGGTGTGGTGTTGGAAGGGGTAGGTGGGGAGGGGGGTGTGGTGGGTTTTGGGGTGGTTGTAGTAGGTGGTCCAGT
>NZ_JBIWKI010000162.1:0-1623 GCF_044765565.1 Streptomyces sp. NPDC102437
CGGCGGGGTAGTGCTTCATCCCCACAGGGACTCCGTTCTCCTGGACCATCAAGATCCAAGTGTCTCCGGTGTCCAAAATCCGGGGTCAGGGCCCTCCCGTCCCTGGCCCGCTCACTCGCGGCCGTGCACGAACAACGCCGGGCCCTGGAAGCCCAGATCAACGAGCTGCTGGAGGCACACCCTCTTTCCCAGGTCCTGACGTCGCTGCCCGGCGTCGGCGTCAGGACCGCCGCAGTTCTCCTGGTCACCGTCGGCAACGGCACCAGCTTCCCCACCGCCGCCCACCTCGCCTCCTACGCCGGCCTCGCCCCGACAACGAAGCAGTCAGGCACATCGATCCACGGCGAACACGCACCCCGAGGCGGAAACCGGCAGCTCAAACGCGCGATGTTCCTCTCCGCGTTCGCCGCCCTGCACGACCCAGCCTCCCGCACCTACTATGACCGCTGCCGGGCCCGAGGCAAGACCCACACCCAGGCCCTCCTCCGCCTCGCCCGCCACCGCATCAGCGTCCTGTTCGCCATGCTCCGCGACGGAACCTTGTACGAACCACGCCTCCCCGAAACAGCCGCCGCATGACCAGCTCGGGCTTGACGAAAGACATAGAGGCACCCCCCGGTTCGGACCATGATCCCGACCATCGGGGCACTGCAGCCGACCTCACGGGCGATATCGACCAGCCGCCACCCCTTCGCGTGCATCCTGAGCGCCAGCTGCTTCTGCTCCCGGCTGAGATGACCGTGCCTGCCCTGCATCCGAACCCTCCTGTGACCAGCGACTACGCCATCTCACAGGACTCGTTGCACTGACCGGTTGAATCCGCCCTCCCGTAAACGTCATGTCGCTGCGTTCGCACTGTCTTGTGAGGCGTCTTCCTTGGAATGCGGCTTCACGACGCCCCGCCCACGCGTACGGTCCATCTCTCGCCATTGCGGCCGCAGTCCGGCCAGATTCGTGGTGAGGAAGTATGCGGCACCGCAGGTGAGCAGCACTGGCACGAGTCCGACAGCGGTCACCGCCGCCCCGGCGAGCAGCCCGCCGAGAGGGATGCCTGCCCAGGCAAGTGAGTCACCGAGCGCGTTGACCCGGCCCAGCATCCGGCGCGGCACCCGTTCGACGAGGACGGCCCCCAGCACGGGGTTGACGAAGCCGGCACCGAACCCACTGACCGCGAAGACGGCCAGTACTGCTCCCAACGGGGCATCGCAGGCGAGGATCAGGAACCTCGGTGCCCCGGCCAGCAGGAACCCGGTGAGAACCACCACCCGCCGCCGCAGCCGGTGCGCGACCACCGCGGCGATGAGGCTCCCGCCGACCGCCGCGGCCCCCATGACGCTGCCCATCAGGCCGATCACGGCCGGCCCGTTGCCTGATTCCCTGGCCCAGACGGGTACGAGCACCGAAGTGGAGGCTGCATCCAGCAGGTTGGTGATGCCGACCATGACGATGACGGTGAGCAGCAGTGGCTCGCCGCGCAGGAAGGTGAAGCCCTCGCCGAATCGCCGCCAGTAGCCCGGTTCCGTCTTCGCGGCCGGGGCGGGGGCTTCCTCGGCCGTGTGCCCCATGCCGCGAGGCAGTGCGAGTTTGATGATCACCGATCCGAGGGCGAAGCAGCCCGCGTTG
>NZ_JBIWKI010000163.1:0-1622 GCF_044765565.1 Streptomyces sp. NPDC102437
CCAGAACACCTGATCCGCACCATCCGAAGCGGCCTACGCCACATCCAGTACCGCAGTAACCTCATCGACGGCTGTCTCACCGAGACCGGCCTGACTATCAGATCTGCATGACGACACCACGAGTTAAATCTCGGTAGCCAGCCCTTCTGAACAAAGCGGCTAGGTCATCTACGCCCGTGATTCCCAGAAGCGTGAATGATGCTACGGCGATCCCGAATACCGTTGTCCAATAGGTTGCCCGAGAGATTTTTTGCTGGGCAACCTCATCGTGCAAGTGCTCGCCGATCACCCCAAACAGGAACCCGACGGCGAACGTCCCGCCGAGGGCCACCAACATCCTGATGTCCTTGTCATGGGGTAGAGCCCCAGCGTAATACAGCTTGAGCATCAGGACGAAGCCCGCACCCGACCCGACTAAGAACCAGACAATGATCTGGTTTTCTTTGTCCGCCACAAATCCCCGATTCCCCCGTCTATGCGACGCCCTCAATCAAGCAATCCAACAATGAGCCCGATGCCTCTGCCGCGAACTGAGTCTACGAGCAACCGAGTTGGTGGACCCAATCTTCACGCTGCCCTCGCACTCGTGAGTTTGCCCGCCCCGCCACTGACCAGGTGTGAGCAGTCGAGGGACAGGAGTTCCCGACGAGAACGATCTTGCTGGGGTCGCCTACCCGGCAGGGGCTTCGAGCTGGCAGGGGACGGTGGCTGTGCGCAGTTCACGCAGGTCGGTGGCTTTGTTCATGGGTAGCGGTTCTGATCCAACTTCTATGGAGCGCTGTCACCGGCTCAGGCGAGGGTGTCGTGTCCGGCGACGTGTGGCGGTGTCGCGACGGTCGCGCAGGAACCACGGTGCCGAAGAGTGCGTTTCCTGGTTCAGGCAAGAACTGCACGGGACAATACAAGGTGGCGGACCGTCAACCATCCGGTGACGGGCGAGTCGGGGCGAGGGGGAAACGCTGTGTCGCAGGGATGGAAGATCACGGTCATCGTGCTGGCCGGGGTGGGGATTGTGTCCACTCCGCTGATCTGGCTGTTGGACGGTCCTGACGGGGGGCAGTTGGTAGGGGCCTCGGTCCAGGCCGCCGTCGGCATCGCCGCCCTGGTCTGGGCCCTGTTCCAGCATCCCTCCCCCACCACCGGTCCCAGGGACAGTGTCAGCAGGACCGGGAAGGCCACCCGCGGAGGTGTTGCCGGCATCAAGCGGCCTGGCGGCCGGGGGCGTGGCTCGGCCACGGCCAAGCGGACAGGTGAGGCCGACGGGAAGAACTCCGTTTCCGGCATCGACTACTCGAACTAGGACCCGCCCGCATGACGAAAGCGTCATCACGCACGGCAGGGGACGAGGAGCCTGAGCCGTCAGTGACCGTGAAGGACACCGGCAATGCGAAAGCCGCCGGCGACGAGACGGCCGTGACCGGCTATCGCGGCCCGGCCCCAGGAAACGGCCGTGAGCCCATTGCCTCGGTCAAGCTGGCCGGGACCGGGGATGCGATCGCGTCCGGCGGGATCTCCAACACCGGCTACGGGCCTTCACCCCTGATCTTGGACACTGGAGATAGTGGATCTTGAGGATCTGAGAGATGGACGTGTCGTGGTCATGAAGCACTATCCGCCGGAGT
>NZ_JBIWKI010000164.1:0-1577 GCF_044765565.1 Streptomyces sp. NPDC102437
AGCTTGGCGTTTATCGTCCGTGGTCGAACGTAGCGTCAAACTTGGTGTCGCTTTCGGCTGAGTGCCTGACGCGAGAGCGACCTTCGCCTGATCCTGTGCTCCGTCACAGAGGCACTTGACCAGCACGAGGGCCGGAACAATGAGTCTGCTGCAGCGGGATGGGTTTGCCGAACTGTCGGGCTTCCGGACGGAGTTCTATGCCTGCCTGACCAAGAGATCCGACGCTTTGTTCGAGCTGAGTGACGCCTTGCTGTGTGCGGACGGCCCAGTGAGGACGTTGGTCGAGCTGTCCCTGGCGCCTGAGCATCAGCGTGGGCATGGTGCGTTGTACGGCGGGTTGAACCTCGGGCATCTGGATGTGGCACGGCTGCGCCGGGCGCTGGCGGGCCTGCCGCTTCCCCGGACGGCGGAGGGGCGGTTGGTCCTGGCGGTCGACGTCAGCAACTGGTTGCGGCCTGATGCGAACACCAGCCCGGATCGGCTGTTCTGCCATACATACGGTCGGGGCAGGGGCTCGGCCCAGATGATCCCCGGGTGGCCCTACTCCTTCATTGCCGCTCTGGAACCGGGGCGGACGTCGTGGACTGCCATGCTGGACGTGGTCCGGCTGTGTCCGTGGGACGACGCGATCGCCGTCACCGCAGCCCAGATCCGGGACGTGTTCCAGCGGCTGTATGTGACAGGACAGTGGCAGATCGGTGACCCGCCCGTCCTGGTCGTCGTCGATGCCGGCTATGACGTGACCCGTCTGGCTTTCCTGCTCGCGGACCTGCCCGTGGAACTGCTGGGCCGGATGCGTTCGGACCGCGTCCTGTACTTCCCGCCCCCGCCACAGCCAGCGGGCAAACGCGGGCGCAAGCCCAAGCGCGGGGCGGAGTTCGCGTTCGAGGTTGCGGCCACTCAGCCGATCCCGTCGGTCACCACGGTGACCGACACCACCCACTACGGGAAGGCCGTCGCCACTGCCTGGGATCGACTGCACCCACTACTGGTCCGGCGCTCGGCCTGGGCCGACCATCCCGAAGGAGACCTGCCGGTCATCGAAGGCACCGTCATCCGTCTTCAGGTCGACCACCTCCGTGGAGACCGCAACCCCAGGCCGGTCTGGCTGTGGTGGTCGGCCACCGCCGCGACTGCTGGGGATGTGGACCGGCTCTGGCAGGCATTCCTGCGCAGATTCGACCTTGAGCACACCTTCAGGATGTTCAAGCAGACGTTGGGGTGGACAGCTCCCAAACTCCGCGAGCCGGCCGCCGCCGACCGCTGGACCTGGCTCGTCATTGCAGCCCACACCCAACTCCGCCTTGCCCGGCCCCTCGCAGAAGACCTCCGCAATCCCTGGGAGCGGCCCGCCCGCCAAGGGCGCCTCACACCCGCGCGCGTCCGTCGAGGATTTCGCCGCCTCCACAGGAAAACGCCTCAGCCAGCCAGCGCACCGAAACCCAGCACCGCAGGCCCCGGCCGGCCAACCGGGATGAAGAACAAGCACCGCGCACGCGAGCACCCCGTCGGAAAACAGGACAAACCAAACCTCGCGGCAGCCATCACAAACAGCGGGGTTGCATAAACGCCAAGCT
>NZ_JBIWKI010000165.1:0-1573 GCF_044765565.1 Streptomyces sp. NPDC102437
CACCACCCCCCGCACCAACACCGAACACACCATCACCACCATCTGGTCCGACATCCTCGGCATCGACACCATCGGCATCCACGACAACTTCTTCGAACTCGGCGGGCATTCGCTGCTCGCGATACGGGTGACGTCCCGGCTGCGGCAGCAGCTCGGCATCGACGTGCCGGTGCGCACTCTCTTCACCTCACCCACCCCGGCGACTCTGGCCGCGGCCGTGCGCGAGCTGACAACGGCCGATGAGGCGCCGCTCGTACCGGTCGACCGTGCCGAAGGTTCTCTGCCGTTGTCCTTCGCCCAGCAACGGCTCTGGTTCCTCGATCAGTTGACACCTGAAAGCGCCGAGTACCTGGTGCCCTTCGGCCTGCGCATCCGGGGTGAGCTGAACGTCGGCGCCTTGGGTGCAGCGTTCACGGCTCTGGTGGCCCGGCACGAGATCCTGCGGACCCGGTTCGTCACCGACGATTCCGGGCGCCCTGCGCAGATCGTGGACGCGCCGTGGTCGGTCACCCCGGTGGTGCACGAGGTCCGGACCGTCGCCGCCCTTGAGGACAGGGAGCGCACCGCACAGGAGATCATGGGAGCGGAGGCGCGTCGCCCGTTCGAGCTGGACGGAGGACGGCTGCTGCGCGTGGACGTGGTGCGAGTCGCGGAGGACGACCAGTACCTCTTGATCACGCTGCACCACATCGTGTCGGACGGCTGGTCCTCCGGCATCCTGGCGCGCGAGCTGCGTGAACACTACGCGGCGGCCCTGGCCGGGGAGCGCGAAGCGTCGCTCCCGGACCTACCGGTGCAGTATGCGGACTTCGCCGTCTGGCAGCGGGAACAGCTCACCGGTGACTTCCTGGACGCACAGTTGGCGTACTGGCGGGAGCGCCTGACCGGCGTTCCGGTGCTGGAACTGCCCACGGACCACGGACGTCCTACCGAGCGCGAGGGCGCCGCGGGAGACAGCGTGCACTTCACCCTGCCGGCCGAGGTGGCGGAGCAGTTGCGGTCGACGGCGGGACGGCAGGGTGCGAGCCTGTTCATGGTCCTGCTGTCGTTGTTCCAGGTCGTGTTGGCACGCTATTGCCGCCAGGACGACATCGCGGTGGGAACCCCGATCGCGGGCCGCAACCGGGCCGAGACCGAAGACCTCATCGGCTTCTTCGTCAACACATTGGTGATGCGGGCCGACCTCTCCGGTGACCCGACCTTCGGCGAGCTGATCGACCGCGTCAAGGACACGGCCCTGGGAGCGTACGACCACCAGGACCTGCCCTTCGAGCGGCTCGTCGACGAGCTGGCCCCGAACCGCGACCTGTCCCGCAACCCGCTCTTCCAGACCTTGTTCGTTTTCCAGAACACTCCGGACGGGGACGCATGGACCCTGCCAGGCCTCGAAGTCGAGCAGGTCGGGGTGGGCGGCCAGGACGCGAAGTTCGACCTTCAGTTGACGGCGGCGGAGTCGGACGGTGAGGTGCTGGCGGCGCTGGAGTATCGGACGGATCTGTTCGATCGGGCGAGGATCGAGCGGATGGCCGGCCATCTGGCCACGCTCGCCGCCTCCGCGGCAGCTGCCCCTGAC
>NZ_JBIWKI010000166.1:0-1510 GCF_044765565.1 Streptomyces sp. NPDC102437
GCAGCCGACAGATCAATGCCAAGGCACACGGCCAGTCACGTTGCGAGTCAAGCCACCGCCCGGAGCGGCACCCGAACATCCTCACAGTCACGTTGGCTGACCGGCCTGGGATGATCTCGGAGTTGGTCGTGCTGGGGAGGGGTTCGCTCGTGTCGTCCGCGCCGCCGTCGCACAAGGGGCACCGGTATCCGGTCGAGGTCTTCGCGCACTGCGTGTGGCTGTACTTCCGCTTCCCGCTCAGCTTCCGCGAGGTCGAGGAACTGATGCTCGAGCGCGGTGTGCTCGTCTCCCACGAGACCGTCCGCCGCTGGTGCGCGAAGTTCGGCCAGGCCTACGCCAACGGCCTGCGCCGCCGGCGACCCCGACCCGGCGACAAGTGGCATCTGGACGAGGTCTTCATCAAGATCAACGGAAAGCAGAAGTACCTGTGGCGGGCCGTCGACGCCGACGGCAACGTGCTCGACATCCTCGTGCAGGACCGCCGGGACACAGCCGCAGCCAGGCGTTTCTTCCGCCGCCTTATGAAGAAGACGTGTTCGGTGCCGCGGGTGGTGGTCACCGATAAGCTCCGCTCCTACGGCGCGGCCCACCGTGAGGTCATGCCCTCGGTCGAGCACCGCTCCCACAAAGGCCTGAACAACCGGGCCGAGAACAGCCATCAACCCACCCGGCAGCGCGAACGCGCCATGAAGGGCTTCCGTAGCGTCGGGGCTTGTAAAGAATCAACGCGTTGCTTTGCGGGCTCTGGCGCGTTGGTCTGGTATGCACATATCGAGTGAGGTTCGTGATCAACTCGCCCTAAGGTTCGGGGTGTTGTTTCCGCATCTGGATGAGCGGCAGCAGCGGCTGGCGCTGGCCACCGAGGCCCGGCTGCTGGGCCACGGCGGGGTCCGGGCCGTCGCGCGCACTGCGGGCGTGAGCGAGACGACGGTGCGGAAGGGGGTCTTCGAGCTGGAGGGCGGCGAGGATCCGCTGCCCAGGGGGAGGGTTCGCCGCTGTGGTGGCGGGCGCAAGAGTGCCGAGGAGCTGGACCCGCGGCTCGTTCCGGCTCTGCTGGCGCTGGTCGAGCCGGACGAGCGGGGTGATCCCATATCGCCGCTGCGCTGGACGACCAAGTCGTTGCGGCACCTGGCCGAGGAGCTCGCCGGGCAGGGGCATCCCGTGTCGGCGCCCACGGTGGGCCGGCTGCTGCGGGAGAACGGCTTCAGTCTCCAGGTCAACGCCAAGACTCTGGAGGGCAGGCAGCACCCTGACCGGGACGCCCAGTTCCGCTACATCAACGAGCAGGCCAAGCAGCACCAGGGTGCCGGGGAGCCGGTCATCAGCGTGGATGCCAAGAAGAAGGAGAAGCTCGGCCAGCTGCCCAACGCCGGCCGTGAGTGGCGCCCGAAGGGCGAGCCGGTCAAGGTGGAGGACGGGCCTTGACCCCGGATGTTGGACACACGAGACACTGGATCCTGAGGATCTGAGAACGGACATCTCGTGGTCATGAAGAACTACCCGCCGGAGT
>NZ_JBIWKI010000167.1:0-1505 GCF_044765565.1 Streptomyces sp. NPDC102437
TAACGGAGGCGTTCACGGCTCGCCGGCGGGCCTTTCACGCGCTCGGGCGTACGCTCCGTTCGGCGATGCGGATCAGGGGGCGCTCCGGCACCAGGCGGCTGACGACGCGTGAGACCAGGGCATTGCCAGTGCCGTCGACGACGGTCGCCTTGCGTCCGCCGAGCGCCGCGAGTGCTGTGGCGACGACCTGCTGCGGTGTGCGCCGGTTGCCGACCGACGCGTTGTCACCAGCAACGTCGAAGAACGGGGTGTCGGTGGCGCCCGGGCAGATCCCAAGGACGGTCACGCCGGTGCCGCGGGTCTCGCCCCAGAGGGAACGCGTGAAGGACAGGACGAATGCCTTCGTCGCGGAGTACACCGCCATGTGCGGCACCGCCTGGAATCCGGCCGTGCTGGCGACGTTGATGATGGTGCCGCGCCCACGCTCGACCATGCCGGGCAAGAGCCGGGTGGTGTTGCCGACGAGCGTGCCGACGTTGAGCTGCACCTGGGAGGCCATGTGGCCGGGGTCGGCCTCGGCGAGGTCGCCGTGGGAAGCGAAGCCGGCGTTGTTGATGAGGATGTCCACGGCGACGCCCTGCTCGTCGAGCGTGCGTGCGAGGGCCTCGGAGGAGTCGGGCCGGGAGAGGTCGAGGGCGATGGGTCTGACGGTCACGCCGTGCTTGGTCCGCAGGGTCGAGGCGAGCTCCTCCAGCTTGTCTTGCGAACGGGCGACGAGGACCAGGTCCACACCGCGGGCGGCCAGCTGTCGGGCGAACTCGGCGCCGATCCCTGAGGAAGCGCCGGTGACGACGGCCAGCTGGGAGGTGAGATTGGCCGAGTAGTTCATGTCTGTCTCCATACCGACTCAAAGGTTTTTTTTCTTGCGATGAAAAGGCCGAGGCGACCGACGGGCGTGAGGTGCGGCCCGCCCGCTGTCAGTGAGCTTCGATGGTCGTCTCAATGACTTCGGCGAGAACGCCCGCTGCGCGGCGCAGCTCTTCGGGAGTGGCGCGCCCCGTGGCCTCGAGGACGCCCTTCAGCCCGTCGAACGCGCCCACGAATACGGTCGCCAGCGTGTGGGCGTCGCCGGGAAGATGCAGGTCGCCCGCGCGGGCGCCGGCGAGGAGGAGTTCTTCGACCAGGTCGACCCACTCCGCGAGAACAGACACCTGAGCGTGGTCTTGCGGTGACTCGGTGGTGAGTTCGCGGTCGAGCCGCACGACGGACCATCCCGCAGGTTCGGCGATGACAAGATCCACGAGGACGGGGACGAGTCCGCGTACCTGTGCGGCCGGCCCTCCGAGCCCCTCGAGCTGCCTGCGCACATGTGCAAGCATCCCCTGCTTCTGATCGTCGACGACCGCATGGGCCAGGGCGGCCTTGCTCTTGAAGTGGAAGTACACGGCACCCTTGGTGAGACCCGTCTCGCTCACCACGTCGTCCATCCGGGCGAGGGAGTACCCCTTGGCATCGAAGACACGGGCGGCGGCGCGCAGAATGTCCCGGCGCGTTGCCGCGCCCTT
>NZ_JBIWKI010000168.1:0-1478 GCF_044765565.1 Streptomyces sp. NPDC102437
CAGCGCCTCCTGCTGGAAACCTCCTGGGAAGCCATCGAACACGCCGGCATCGACCCCACCACCCTCCACGGCACCAACACCGCCGTCTACACGGGAGTCATGGCTCAGGAGTACGGCCCCCGGTTGTACGAGCCTTCGCAGGGCACCGATGGCTACTTGCTCACCGGGAATACGAGCAGCGTCGCATCGGGGCGCATAGCCTACGCGCTCGGTCTCGAAGGTTCGGCGCTGACTGTCGACACGGCCTGCTCCTCATCCCTCGTGGCCCTGCACCTGGCTGAACGGGCCCTGGCCGAGGGGCAGTGCTCCCTAGCGGTGGCCGGCGGTGCGACGGCAATGTCGAGTCCGGGCATCTTTGTGGAATTCAGTCGGCAGCAAGGTCTGTCTGCTGACGGACGCTGCAAGGCCTTCTCCGCCGACGCCGACGGCACCGGCTGGGGCGAAGGCGTCGGCGTGGTCGTCATGGAACGCTTGTCGGACGCCCGCCGCAACGGGCATCCCGTGCTGGCCGTGGTCCGCGGTTCCGCCGTCAACCAGGACGGCGCCTCAAACGGCCTGACCGCCCCCAACGGCCCCTCCCAACAACGCGTCATCCGCCAGGCCCTGACCAACGCCGGCCTCGAACCCGCCGACATCGACGCCGTCGAAGCCCACGGCACCGGCACCCGCCTCGGCGACCCCATCGAGGCCCAGGCCCTCCTGGCCACCTACGGCCAAAACCGCGACACCGACCGGCCCCTGTGGCTAGGGACGGTTAAGTCCAACATCGGACACACCCAGGCCGCCGCCGGCGTCGCCGGCGTCATCAAAATGGTCATGGCCATGCACCACGGCACCCTGCCCCCCACCCTCCACGCCGACCAACCCACCCCCGAAGTCGACTGGACCACCAGCGCCGTACAACTCCTGACACAGCAACAGCAATGGCCCGACACAGAGAGCCGACCCCGCCGCGCCGCCGTGTCCTCCTTCGGCATCAGCGGGACCAACGCCCACCTCGTGCTGGAGCAGGCACCGGCCAGCGAGCCGCCGGTGGCGGGAGCCGACACGGAGAGGGAAGGAGGACCTGCCGTTCCTCGCGTCCTGGCTGACAGTATGGAGGCACAGGTCCTGCCGTGGCTTCTGTCTGCCCGCAGCGCGGACGCCCTGCGGGGACAGGCCCAGCGCCTGCGCGCGCACCTGATCGCCCACCCGGCGACCGATCCCACCGGTCTCGCTCGCGCTCTTGCCACCAGCCGCACCGCCTTCGACCACCGCGCAGCGGTCCTGGCCGGCAGTGCAGAGGAACGTATGCAGCTGGTGACTGCGCTGGGACAAGGGAAGCAGCCCGCGGGGACGGTGCACGGAGCCGTATCCGGGGCAGTGTCCAAGCCGGTGTTTGTGTTTCCGGGGCAGGGGTCGCAGTGGCTGGGCATGGCCACCGACCTCATCGACGCGTCTCCCGCCTTCGCCGCGGCCCTGCAGGAATGCGCCGACGC
>NZ_JBIWKI010000169.1:0-1457 GCF_044765565.1 Streptomyces sp. NPDC102437
TCGCCAAGTTCGATCTGACGTTCTCCTTCGCGGAGCGGCGTTCGGTGGATGGGCGGCCTGGTGGGCTGGACATCACGATCGAGTATGCGACGGATCTGTATGACGCGGGTTCGGTGGAGTTGGCGGGTGAGCGTCTGGTGCGGTTGTTGGGTGCTGTGGCGTCGGCTCCGGATGTGCCGGTGGGTGAGCTGGAGTTGTTGTCGGCGGGTGAGCGTGGGTTGTTGTTGGGGGGGTGGGCCGGTGCGGTCACCGGTGGTCCGGGTGCGGGGCTTGGGGAGTTGTTCGGGGCGCAGGTGGTGCGGACGCCGGATGCGGTTGCGGTGGTGGGTGAGGGGTGTGAGCTTTCGTATCGGGAGCTGGACGGTCTGGCCAATGGGGTGGCGCGTCGGCTGATTGCTGAGGGTGTGCGTCCGGGGAGCCGGGTGGCGTTGTTCCAGGAGCGTTCGGTGGGTGCGGTGGTGGCTACGTTGGGTGTGGTGAAGGCGGGTGGTGTGTATGTGCCGTTGGATACGAGGTATCCGGCGGATCGTGTCGAGTTGATCGTGGGGGAGTCGGGGGTTTCGCATCTGGTGACGGACCGGGATCCGGGGTCGTTGGTGTTGCCGGCGGGTGTGCGGGTGCTGGGTCCGGTGCTTGGCGGCGAGGACGACGATGTGTCGGATCCTGGGGTGTCGGTGCATGCGGATGAGCTGGTGTACGCGATGTTCACGTCGGGCTCGACCGGGGTTCCGAAGGGTGTTGCGGTCACGCATCGCAATGTTGCGGATCTGGCGGCGCAGACGATGTACGCCAATGGCAGTCACACTCGGGTGCTGTTCCACTCGGCGATGGCGTTCGATGCCTCGACGTACGAGATGTGGGTCCCGTGGCTGAATGGCGGCACCCTCGTCGTGGCCCCCGCAGGACATCTCGCCCCGGCCGACTACCAACGGCTGCTGGCCGAGCACCGGATCAGCTCGTTGTGGTTGACGGCGGGTCTGTTCCGTGTGATGGCGGAGGAGGCGCCCGGGGCGTTCGCCGGGGTGCGTGAGGTGTGGGCGGGGGGTGATGTCGTTCCTCCGGAGGCGGTGCGCCGGGTCATGGACTGCTGCCCGGATGTCACGGTCGTCAATGGTTATGGTCCGACGGAGACCACCACCTTCGCCACGACGCACCGGATCCACCGTCCGCTGGATTACGCGGGTGCGATCCCGATCGGTGAGCCGCTGGACAACCACCGGGTGTACGTCCTGGACGAGGGCCTGCGGCTGGTTCCGCCGGGCACCCCCGGCGAGCTGTACATCGCCGGCGCCGGCCTGGCGCAGGGGTATCTGGACCGGCCGGTCCTGACCGCCGACCGTTTCGTCGCGGACCCGTACGGCGCGGCCGGCACCCGGATGTACCGGACGGGTGACCTGGTCCGGTGGAACCTCGAAGGTTCCCTCGAATACCTGGGCCGTGCCGACCAGCAGGTCAAA
>NZ_JBIWKI010000170.1:0-1375 GCF_044765565.1 Streptomyces sp. NPDC102437
TACTGCAACGACACTCCGTGACTCGATGCCGTCTTCGTCGTTGCTCGTTTCGTGGTGGACGAGATAGCTGATGGCTGGTCAGATGCGTTCTGTGACTTCGTGGCGCGGTTCGCGGGACGCTTCGGGCGGGTGGAGTCGAGGCGGCGGATGGTGTCCTACCTGCGGGGCCTGCTCAGCGAGGCGGAACGGAAGAATGGCTGGACCCTGGCCGAGGCTGCCGGCGACGGTGGTCCCCAGGGGATGCAGCGGCTGCTGAACCACTACCTGTGGGACGCCGATGCCCTGCGGGACGATGTCCGTGACGCGGTCGTGGAGCAGATCGGAGATCCCGACCGGGGAATTCTGATCCTCGACGAGACGGGTTTCCTGAAGAAGGGCATCAAGTCGGCGGGGGTGGCCCGGCAGTACTCGGGAACGGCCGGCCGAATCGAGAATTCCCAGATCGGAGTGTTCCTGGCCTATGGATCCGACCGGGGACGGGCACTGATCGACCGCGAGCTGTATCTCCCGAAGGACTGGACATCGGACCGCGAACGGTGCCGGGCTGCCGGCATCGGCGACGATATCGAGTTCGCCACCAAGCCGGACATGGCCCTGCGCATGCTGAAACGCGCCGTGGAATCAGGGATCCCGTTCGGGTGGGTGACCGCCGATGAGGTCTACGGCCAGACGAGCCGGATCCGGCTGTGGCTGGAAGAGCATGACATCCCTCATGTCCTCGCGGTCCCGAAATCGCAGATGGTCATGACTATGGAATTCTTCGGCCAGGCCCGCGCGCACAAGCTGGTCAGCGAGCTCCCCGGTGACGCATGGGTCCGTGTGAGCTGCGGCGACGGCGCCCACGGGCCGCGTGAATACGACTGGGCGGCGACCCCGATCCGGCCCTGGCGGCGGGAAGGCTGGGACCACTGGTTACTGGCACGACGCAGCCTCACGGATCCTACGGATATCGCCTACTACATCTGCTTCTCCCCGGCAGGGACTCCATTGGAAGAACTCGCGCGGACAGCGGGGTCCCGGTGGATGGTTGAGGAGTGTTTCCAGACGGCGAAGAACGAAACCGGGCTCGATCACTACCAGGTCCGCGGCTACACCGCGTGGTATCGGCACATAACTCTCTCCATGGCCGCCCTTGCCTTCCTCGCCCTCCTGCGAGCCGAGGCAAAAAAAGGGGCCCGGACACCGGTAGCGATCAATCCCTCATTCCCATGACCATGAACGAGGCCCGGCGGCTCTTCAACCGCATCTCTTCACCCCTCCGCCACCACGCCCAACACGTACTCGCATGGTCACGATGGCGAAGACGAAGCCAAGCACGAGCCCGCATCAGCCATTACCAACGCAGAGGACATCACGGAGTGTCGTTGCAGTACTA
>NZ_JBIWKI010000171.1:0-1364 GCF_044765565.1 Streptomyces sp. NPDC102437
GTCGCACGGGAGGTCTACCGGCTCATCGCCACTCCGAGTTCCACGGCCAGCCGCGCACGTGCCGCAACCGCTACTTGACATCCATAGGGGCATCAACGCCGCTCAACCTTCTGTTGCAGGTCAGGGGGTAGGTCAGCCAACTTCGAGACGATCTCGCTCAGTTCTCGGCCGAGTTCGGGAAACTCGGCCCAGACCGATGGGTTCCTGGTGAGGACCGCGGACAGCAGATCACCTTCGTACATGTGCCCCTCTGCCATCGGGTTCTCCCGCAGTACCTCCAGCGCCAGTGGCAGGAGGTAGGGCAGGCCTATGTGCTGCCCTATCAACAAGCGCATGTCCTCGACGGTCAGCTCGCCGATCGGCCGACGCCGCAAGGCGTGAGCAGTAGTGACAAGACGGGTGTCGTCGGCTGACGGAGCCGGCCAGCAGTCGCGTTCAAGCTCTTCAAGGGAGTGGGCGCGATTCAAGGGGTGCGTCACCGATCGATCGTCCCACGACCAGATCTCAAACGCGGTCTCAGGTGGACAGAGTTTACACTCAGAGCTGTCTCCGACCATTAAGACTTCACAAAGTAAAACTCTCCGCTTCAGGCTCGCGTCGATGCCCTGCTTCCCGGAACAGTGCCGGGAAGCAGGGCATCTATCTGTCAGAACAGATCGAGTTCGGCGGCTTCCACAGCCCCCACCAAACGACACTCCCCGGTATCTGTATTCACGGCCACATGACCGATACCGATCGCCATATCGCGAAGATCTCCACTACGGATGTATGCAACCGACTGGCAATCGAACATGATTTCGCTGCCGACTTGGGCGTGTTCGCCTTCAATGAGAGCTATAGGCATGGACTCATTGCTCACGCGCTCCTCCAAGAATACCGCCGCCAATTCGGCAACCTCCTCAATATTCGGCATTAATCCGTCCTCAGTAGGGAGTAGTGACGCCAATTAAGCTTAGCCTGTCCTTGCTGACCGCCCAGGAAGATCACATCTCCCTTGATGTTCACGACGTTGAAGACATGAGAATTCCTCCCCCGAGCCCCTAGGACAATCCCCCTGGCGCCATCCCCGGCCATCTGCATATCCTTGACAATTCCGGAAACGGTGGACGCCTTGAACGTTCGTCCGTACAATCTTTCAATTGTACTAGCCGATCCCGCTCCAAGATTTCCGGGGGCAACGGAAACTGTTCCATCACGCAGCACGTGATCCACAGCCACCGCGCAGGCACGGCAGTTATAGTCACCGCCTTGGGGATTGATCAGCGCCTTTAGTACTCCAGCCGGACTTCGGTGTATGTCCTGGTCAACGGCTTGAGCGTGGGGATTGTAGCGGCGTGGTGCCGAGTGCGGGGCGGGTTCGACCG
>NZ_JBIWKI010000172.1:0-1344 GCF_044765565.1 Streptomyces sp. NPDC102437
CGGGACCTGTCCCCGAGTGGTGGACACCTCTGAGCCCGGCCCCGGCAGGGGCCGGGTAGGAGGGATCTCTTATGGTGATGAAGGTCTACTCGCCCGAGTTCAGGGCGGACGCTGTCGCGCTGTACCTGTCGGACCCGGGCCACACTTACGAGGGCATCGGCAAGGACCTGGGGATCAGCCGGGAGACGCTGCGCAACTGGGTGCGGGCCGAGCGGGCCCGCCGCGGTGAGAGCGGCATGACGAGCACGAGCACGGAGAAGAACAAGGTGGAATCCCCGCCGACGGCCGAAGAGCTTCAGGCCGAGAACGAGGCCCTGCGCCGGGAACTGGCGACGGTGCGCAAGGAGAATCAGAAACTGGCCACCGAGCGTGACATCCTGCGCAAGGCGACGAAGTTTTTCGCACAAGAGATGACCTGGTGAACCGCTTCCAGTTCATTGAGGACCACCACCGCGCCTGGGGCGTGAAGCGGTTGTGCGCCGTGCTGGAGGTCGCCCGCTCCAGCTTCTACAAGTGGCGGGCCGGCCGCGCAGCCCGCGCGGCACGTGAGCGGGCCGACGTCGCGCTTGCCGGGCGGATCCGGGCCGTGCATGCCGAGTGGGACGGCACCTACGGCCGCCCCCGGATCACCGCCGAACTGCGCGACGACGGCGAGCGCGTGAACCACAAGCGCGTCGGGCGGGTGATGCGGAAGTTCGGCATCGCCGGGCTGCGACTGCGCAAGCGCGTAACCACCACCGTGCCCGAACCGTCCGCCATCCCGGTGCCGGACCTGTTCCGGCGCGACTTCACCGCGAGCATGCCGAACGCCAAGTACGTCGGGGACATCACGTACTTGCCGGTGGGCGACGACGAGTTCCTGTATCTGGCGACGGTGATCGACTGCTTCTCGCGCCGTCTGGTGGGCTGGTCGATCGCCGACCACATGCGCACCGGGCTTGTCGCCGACGCGCTCCGGGCCGCCGCCGCGACCCGCGGCAGTCTGGCCGGCGCCGTCTTCCACAGCGATCACGGAGCCCAGTACACCTCTCGCCAATTCGCCGAAGCCTGCGCCGAGTTGGGGGTGCGGCAGTCCATGGGAGCGGTCGGCACCTCGGCGGACAACGCCCTCGCCGAGTCGTTCAACGCCGCTCTCAAACGCGAGACACTGCGCGGTGCCCGCCGCTTCGACGGCGCCCGCGCCTGCCGCCTGGCGGTCTTCGGCTGGATCACCCGCTACAACACCCGCCGACGGCACTTGGCGAACGGACAGCAGGCGCCGATCGTCTACGAGCAGCAGTCAGCTACCCTGACACTTGCCGCATAACGATACGAACAGGTGTCCACTCTTCGGGGGCAAGGCCC
>NZ_JBIWKI010000173.1:0-1330 GCF_044765565.1 Streptomyces sp. NPDC102437
TGAACCGCCCCGGTTTCAGTAGAGGCTCGATTTCATGAAAGGATCGAGTCATGGCACGGCCTTCCCGATACCCGCTTGAGCTCCGCCGTCGTGCGGTGCGCATGGTCGCTGAGGTACGCGACGATCACCCGAACGAGACGGCCGCTTTGCAGGCGGTGACCGAGAAGCTCGGCATCGGGTCTCGCGAGACGCTGCGGAACTGGGTGAAGCAGCACGAGATCGACGCGGGGACGCGACCGGGGGCGACGACGGAGGAGTCCGCCCAGCTGAAGGCGTTGAAGAAGGAGAACGCCGAGCTGAAGCGGGCCAACGAGATCCTGAAGGCCGCGGCAAGTTTCTTCGCGGCCGAGCTCGACCGGCCACACACACGCTCGTAGCGTTCATCGACGAGCACCGGGACCGCTTCGGCGGCGTCGAGCCGATCTGCAGGACCCTCACCGGGCACGACTGCAAGATCGCCCCTTCCACGTACTACGCCCACAAGAAACGCCTCGAAACTCCTTCCGCCCGTTCCGTGCGCGATGAGGAACTCAAGGAACGGATCCAGGAGGTCTACACGTCCAACTACCGTGTCTACGGGGCCCGGAAGATCTGGCGCGAGCTGAACCGGCAGGAACACGCCGTGGCCCGCTGCACCGTCGAGCGCCTCATGCGCGAGCTCGGCATCACCGGCGCCGTCCGCGGCAGGAAGGTGATCACGACGATCGCCGATCCGGCCGCAGAGCGGGCTCCGGATCTCCTCGATCGTGACTTCGTCGCCGGCGCCCCCAACCGCTGCTGGGTCGCGGACTTCACGCACGTCGCCACCTGGAACGGGGTCGTCTACGTCGCCTTCGTCGTGGACACCTTCTCCCGTCGCATCGTCGGCTGGTCCGCTGCTGCCACCAAGGAGACCAGGCTCGTCCTGGATGCCCTGGAGATGGCGCTGTGGCAGCGCGACCGGGACGGATTTCCTTACGTACAGGGCGAGTTGATACATCACTCGGACGCAGGATCGCAGTACACATCCTTCGCGCTGGCCGAGCATCTGGACCGAGCAGGGATGGCGGCATCGATCGGCTCGGTCGGCGACGCCTACGACAATGCCCTGATGGAATCGACGATCGGCCTGTTCAAGACTGAGCTGATCAAACCCGGCCGGCCCTGGAAGACACTCTCCCAGGTCGAGCTCGCCACCGCCGAGTGGATCGACTGGTACTGCCACCGCCGACTCCACGGTGAGATAGGCCACGTCCCGCCCGTCGAGTACGAGGCCAATCACTACATGGAATCCACGAAACCCCAGGTCACAACCACAATCTGAGATCTCTACCGAACCCGGGGCGGTTCA
>NZ_JBIWKI010000174.1:0-1324 GCF_044765565.1 Streptomyces sp. NPDC102437
TCCTGTTCCCCGGCCCGCGCAGAGCAGCCGGTGCACGTGGGCGTCGGGCCTGTGGTCAGGCGCCGGACCGAGGCACGGGGGACTTCCAGCGGCGCGGTCCGCTGCCCTTCGACCTGGCGCTTTCGGCCGGTTCTCGGCAGGAGGGCAGCCGGCCCGGTCCTGTCGGCAGGCGCGGCTGCCCTCCATGTCTACGCGCCGGGGGCGGGTCGTGCGACCGGTGTCGGTCAAGCCTCTGGCCGGGCTCCCTCGTACGGGTGCTCCCCGTCCGGTCGGCGAACCGCGGGCCGGATGGGGTCGTCGGTGAGGGCATGCAGATCGACGAGCAGCACGTCGCCGAGCCGGGGCTAGTAGTCCTGGACATCACCGCCGCGGACGAAGGCACCCTGTGCGCGGTGATGGAGGCGCTCCAGCAGCGGTGGGCAACCTCCGGTATGACGTCGGTGCGGCGTCTGCCGGGTGAGCCCGGCGTCCGGGCACGGGTATATGCCGACGTGCGCCGCTCCGGCCCGACCGAATAGCGCCCTGGCAGGCAGACAAGCTGCCATCACAGGAATCAGAACTCTGGAGGCAGGCTCGTGTTCAACACCGTACGTACCGTGATGACGTTCGCCGCAGACCCTGAGGCGTCGGCCCGGTGGTGGGGTGAGCTCCTGGACGTCCCCGTGAAGCTCGATGTCAGCGATACCGGGGCGGTCTACGCCTGGGTCGAGATCGGTGGGGTCGAGGTCGGCTTCCACCCTGCCGACGACGAGCGCAACCCCCGGGGCGGCAGTCCAGTCGTGTATTGGGGCGTGGACGACGTCGACAGGGTCCGGGAGCGGCTGCTGGCAGCCGGCTGCGAGCACCACCGCGGCCCGCTGACCATCGAGCCGGGCCGGCGCATCGCCCAGCTGCGCGACCCGTTCGGCACCATCGTCGGCATCGAGGGCCCGTAGACGGCATACGAACGCCCGATGCCCCGCCGGATTCCTCGGTCCGGCGGGGCATCGGGCGTTCGGCGTTCACCGGTCCAAGCCGTGCAGGCTCTCCAGCCCGGTGGCCGCCGCGTACGCGCGCAGGGCGGACTTCAACGAGCTGGCTGTCCAGCTGGCGCCCCGGGCCGCGGTGGCGTCTAGGTACAGGCCCAGCACCCGGTCAGGGCTCAGCTCGTGTCCGGCCTGCCGCAGGACGGCGGGCAGGGTGACCAGGTCGATCAGCCCGGTCACGTCCGGGCGCACGCTCTCCACGTCGAGCAGCACCACCTCACCGTCCGGGCGTCGGCGCAGGTGCTCGGGCTTGAGGTCGAGGTGGCCGAGTGGCACCAGTCGGGGCCGAAGGCGTCCGT
>NZ_JBIWKI010000175.1:0-1311 GCF_044765565.1 Streptomyces sp. NPDC102437
CGGGCGACTGCTTGGCGTCGTCGGCGCCACTGCGACCAGCTCACCGCGTGGTGCCGGCCTCGATGTCCGCGTAGGTGCGGGGGCCGGGGACGACAAGCTGCCAGGAGTCGCCGAACCTCCGCCACTGTGAGCTCGATGGCCCCGGCTGCCTCACCGGTTCCGCCCCCTTTTCCCGGGCCCGGTGTGCCGTGGCTGCCAGGAAGGCGTGCGCGAGCATCGCTAGGGTGATGTGCCGGTACCAACCCGGGTAACGACGGACTTCGTACTGATCCAGACCGCACTCGTTCTTCGCGGCCTGGAAACACTCCTCGATCGCCCAGCGCGTCCCGGCGATCCGTACCAGCTTCTGGGCGGTGGTCTCCAAAGGGGCGTAGGCGAGGTAGTAGGCGATCTCGTCGGGCTTGCGGATGCTGCGACGGGCCAGCGCCCACCGCATCCGGTGAGGGACCTCGCCCTGGTAGTCGAACTCGGCGACAGCCGGCAGTCGCACCGCCGCCCAGTGGTAGACGCGCGGTCCCTTCGCGCCGTTGCCGCATGAGATCTTCTCCCACGCCTCGGCCGGGGCCTGCGCGAACAGACCCTCGATGCGGGGACACCCCACGGTGAACTGGGACTTGGGCACGGCCAGCACGTAGCCGACGCCCGATTGCTCCAGCAGCCGGCGGAAGCGGCTCTCCTGCCCGTAGGCGGAATCCGCGGTGACCCAGGTGATGGGCAGCGGCGAGCCGAGGGCACGCAGCACCATGCGCCGGGCCAGTGCCCCCTTGGTGGCGAACTCCCGATCGTCGGGGACCTTGGCCGCGCGGCAGCGTTCACGGTCCTCGGCCCAGGACTTGGGGAGATACAGCTCACGGTCGACCAAGGCCCGGCCGCGGGCGGTGGCATAGGCGGCGAACACGCCGATCTGGCAGTTCTCGGTGCGACCGGCGGTCCCGGAGTATTGGCGTTGGACCCCGGCGGAGGTGGTGCCCTTCTTGATGAACCCGGTGTCGTCGATGATGAGGACTCCGTCGTCCTCGCCAAGCTTTTCGGCGACGTATTCCTGCAGTTCATCGCGGATGTCGTCCGGCTCCCACTTCGCCCCGGCGAGCAGATGCTGCAGGCCGTCGGGGGTGGCGTGGCCTGCCTGCTCGGCCAGCTGCCAGCTGTTCTTGCGGGCCACCGGGGCGAGCAGCCCACGCACGTAGTCACGCATGCGGCGGCGAAGTTCCACACGGCCGAAGCGATGACCGATGGTCACGAAGAGGTCGTCCAGTTCAAGGTCCCACTGCTCGGCATCATGCTCGATGATCACGTGGGGAGCTTTCCCAC
>NZ_JBIWKI010000176.1:0-1300 GCF_044765565.1 Streptomyces sp. NPDC102437
GGGCCTTGACCCCGAATCCTGGACACGAGTTATGCGGCTGGTGCCAGCGTAGTTGGTGTGTGTTGGAGGGCGTTCTCGAAGGCGATCGGTGATCGTTGTCCGAGGCGTGAGTGTCGGCGTCGGGTGTTGTAGCGGTGGAGCCATCGGAAGGCGTCGAGTCGGGCCTCGCGCTCGTCTGGCCAGCTCTTTCGCCCTTGCAGAGTCTCGCGTTTGAAGGTCGCGTTGAAGGACTCGGCGAGTGCGTTGTCCGCGCTGGAGCCGACCGCGCTCATGCTCTGCCGGACTCCTGCTGACCTGCAGGCTTCGGCGAATATCCTGCTCGTGTACTGGGCTCCGTGGTCGGTGTGCATGATCGATCCGGCGAGGCTGCCGCGGGTCTGGACAGCCGCGGCCAGGGCGTCGGTGACGAGGTCCGTGCGCATGTGATCCGCGATCGCCCATCCGGCCAGACGTCGCGATGCGAGGTCGATGACGGTCGCCAGATAGCAGAACTTCCCGCCCCCGATGGGCAGGTAGGTGATGTCACCGACGTACTTCGTGTTCGGGGCCTGGGCGGTGAAATCGCGGCCGATCAGGTCGGGCGCCCTGGCCGCGGCAGGGTCGGGGACGGTGGTGCGGTGCCGACGACGCAACCGGACCCCTTCGATCCCGAACGACCGCATGATCTTCGCGACCCGCTTGTGATTGACCGCCTCTCCGCTCGCCTCGCGGAGCTCGGCGGTGATCCTCGGGGCTCCGTAGGTGCCGTCCGATTCCTGATGGACGGCCCGTATCCGGACAGCCAGCTTCGCGTCGGCCGCCTGCCGGGCGGCCCGGTCCGCGGCCGTCCGGCGCCAGTAGTAGAAGCTCGAGCGGGCGACGCCGAGGATGCTGCAGAGCCGCTTCACGCCGTAACGGCGCTGGAGGTCGGCGACACACTGGAAGCGGTTCACCAGCGCGTCTCCCCGGCGAAATACTTCGCCGCTTTGCGCAGGATCTCGCGCTCCTCCTCCAGCTCACGGACCTTCTTCCGCAGAGCCGCGTTCTCCGCTTCCAGCGGGGTCGGCGGCTGGGCCGGTTCCTGCGTCCGGCGTCCCCGGGGACGACTCACGCCGGCTGCCCTCACCCAGTTCCGGAGCGTCTCCGGGTTGATCCCCAGATCGGCGGCGACCGCCCTGATCGTCGTCTCTGGCCGCGACTCGTACAGCGCGACCGCGTCCGCCTTGAACTCCGGCGGGTAGTTCTTCATGACCACGAGATGTCCGTTCTCAGATCCTCAGGATCCAGTGTCTCGTGTGTCCAACATCCGGGGTCAAGGCCC
>NZ_JBIWKI010000177.1:0-1281 GCF_044765565.1 Streptomyces sp. NPDC102437
CCACGCGGGAGTCGCTGGCATCTACAACATCTCCACCCTGGCCGCCCACCGCCGGCGCGGCTACGGCGGCGCCATCACACTCGCGGCCCTCCGTATGGCCCGCAACCGGGACCACCGCATCGCGGTCCTGCAGGCATCAGCCGACGGCGAGCCCGTTTACCGCCGCCTGGGATTCCGCTCCTGTGGCCAGTTCACCGAACACGCCGTCAACCCCTGAACCACCTCAGCCCCAATGGCCCTCCACCCGCCTTTCCTGACAGTGCCGGTCACAACCACTCGTTGATCGCCGCTACGAGGACAGTGGCCTCGTAGCGGACGGGCAAGCTTGTCGTATCGCGAGGCGACAGCGCGATATCTCTTGAGGCGGTTGATCCCGCACTCGACCGCATGGCGCTCGCGGTAGTCGGCCGGGTCGAAGCGCGGCGGCCGACCGCCGCGAGAGCCGAGCTTCTGGCGGTTGCGCGCCTGATCAGCCTTGTCTGGAATGGTGCAGCGGATCCCGCGGCGGCGCAGATAGGCACGGTTCTTGCGGGAGGCATACGCCTTGTCCGCCCGCACGCGATCGGGACGGATGCGCGGCCGGCCCGGCCCGATGCGGGGCACGCGAACCTTCTCCAGCACGGGCTCGAACTGCGGCGAGTCCCCCGCGCTGTCCTGCCGTGATCACGAGCGACATGAGCTTCTGACCTTGCTCGATGGCCAGGTGCAGCTTGGTGGTGAACCCGCCGCGCGACCTACCCAACCCGTGATCATGAGGCTCGGTGAAGACACCGCCCGGCGGTTCCTTCTGCAAGTCGCCCCGCTTGCGGGCCCCGGCCGCATGCTGATGGGCCCGGCACACCGTGGAGTCGATGCTCAGGTCCCACGTGATCGCGCCTTTCGCGTCAGCCAGGGACTGGAGCCGGGTGAGGATCCGGTGCCAAGTGCCGTCCCTCTGCCACCGGCGGAACAGATCGTAGACCCGGCCCCACGGCCCGTACTCGACAGGTACATCCCGCCACGGAACACCGGTACGAACCCGGAACCGTATACCGTCGATCAACTGCCGCCGAGGCCACACGGGCGGCCGCCCCGCCCTGGCACCCTTCGGCAACAGCGGCTTCAGCGCCGCCCACTGCTTGTCCGTGAGATCTCCCCGACGCATGAACCGTGATCATTCACAGCGCAAGATCTACTTTCGATACACGGCCTAGTACTCCAGCCGGACTTCGGTGTATGTCCTGGTCAACGGCTTGAGCGTGGGGATTGTAGCGGCGTGGTGCCGAGTGCGGGGCGGGTTCG
>NZ_JBIWKI010000178.1:0-1194 GCF_044765565.1 Streptomyces sp. NPDC102437
TTGAGTTCGGCGGCGACAGCGTCCAGGTCATCGCGGCTGTGGCGGGACAGGTTTGTGCCCTTGGGGAAGTACTGGCGGAGCAGGCCGTTGGTGTTTTCGTTTGAGCCGCGTTGCCAGGGGCTGCCGGGGTTGCAGAAGTAGACCGGGATGTCGGTGGCGATGCTGAAGGCGTGATGAGCGGCCATCTCGGAGCCCTGATCCCAGGTGAGGGACCGTTTGAGGTGGGGCGGCAGGGTTTGCACCGTCTCGGCCAGAGCATCGCGGAGGCTCTCGGCACAATGGTCGCCGGGCAGGTGGACCAGCATGAGGTAGCGGGTGCTGCGTTCGACCAGGGTGCCGATCGCGGATCCGCTGTTCGCGCCGATGATGAGGTCGCCTTCCCAGTGGCCGGGCACGGCCCGGTCGTCGGCTTCCGCGGGGCGGTCGCTGATCATGACCATCGGGGTGGAGAAGCGGGGCTGGCGCTTGGCTGCCTGGCGGTGGGGCCGGCGGCGGGCGCGTCCGGTCCGCAGGGCCCGGGTGAGTTCGCGTCGCAGTTCGCCGCGGCCTTGGACGTAGAGGGCCTGGTAGACCGTCTCGTGGGTCACGTGCATCTCCGGCCGGTCGGGGAACCGTCTGCGAAGAGCGTGGCAGATCTGTTCAGGACTCCACCTCAAAGTGAGGTGGTTCTGGATGAAGTCCCGCAGTTCGGGGTTCTGGCCGATCTTGCCGGGCTTGGGCCGGGGCCGTCGTTGCTCGGCGCGAAGCTGGGCGGCATGCGGCCGGTAGACCCACCGGGAGGCGTCCCCGCGCAGGGCCATGCCGTTGCGGCGTATCTCCCGGCTGATGGTGGACGGACTGCGGCCCAGCTCGGCCGCGATGGCCCGGACGGTGGCCTTCTCCCGCAGCCGGTCGGCTATGTGGATGCGCTCGTCCTCGCGCAGGTATCTGGACACGCCGGAAACCGAAACCTCCACGGTGATCGGAGGCTTCGGCTTCCCTGTGGGCGGCGAGTGCCAGCCGTTGCGCCATCTCTTGCCGGTTCGCACGTTGATGCCGACGATCCGGCAGGCTTCCGTGCTGCTGTGACCCTGCTGCATGAGCTGAAGGTATGCCTCCCGCTCGCGCGTCAGACGGCGTCCCTTCCGGTGACGGTCCTCCCGGATCTCGAAGTCCATCGCATCCCCTGAGCTGGGGTGTTGCGACGACCACTAG
>NZ_JBIWKI010000179.1:0-1190 GCF_044765565.1 Streptomyces sp. NPDC102437
GTGAAGTTTCCAGGCATTTCAGGCTGTGCACGTTGGCGATGAATGCGGCAAAGCAGCTCGAAATACCCACCGCGAATCAACATCAAACGCCCACTTAGTGGGCGGTTCGTAAAGTGATGTCCGTTTCTGTATGAGGGTTGCGTCAGGGGTGCTGGTCGTAGCGGTGGCTATTGCTTCCTGGCGAAGCTGCCTGTGTCGGCTTCGGTGAGGATGCCGAGTTTGACCAGGCGTTTCAGCTTGGCTCGGGTGTCCTCGGCGTTCTTGGGCAGGAGTTCGTGGCCGAGGGTCTGGCAGATGTTCTTGGCCCGCAGTGGTCCGGTGGCCTCGTGGAACACGGTGAGGATGCGGGCGTAGTCCGGATGCTGGGGCAGTTCCGGCAGGGAGGCGGGGATCCGGTCGGCGAGGCTGGTGACGGTCTTGCGGGTGATCGCGAGGTGTTCGAGGTGGGTCTCGGCTTCCCGCAGCCGGGCCTGCAGGTCGTCGATCTGCGCGCGGAGGTCGTCGGCCAGGGCCCGGGCGGCCTCTTCCTGGATGTCCAGTGCCTGGAGGAGAGGCTGGATGTTCATGCGGCTGCCGCCTCTTCTCGCCAGGTGGGGGTGTTCGCGTCGGTGAGACGTCGGACCATCACGTGGGTCATTGCCCAGTAGACGCGGGAGATCGAGGAGGAGGGGCGGTGTTCGTAGTCGCGGACCAGACGTCGGTGCATCAGGATCCCGTAGGTCTGCTCGACCCTCCACCGCTTCGGCTGCGGGACGAACCCCTTGTGCTGCGGGTCGCGTTGGACGATCTCCACGTCGATGCCGAGGCTGGCGCCGTGTGCGACGACCTGGTTTTTGAAGCCCTGGTCGACCAGAGCCCTGCTGACGGTGCCGCCGGCGTTCTCGGCGACCTCGCTCAGCAGGGCGATGCCCGCGGTGTTGTCGTGAACGTTCGCGGCGAGGACGACGACCGCGATGACCAGGCCGAGGACATCCACGGCCAGGCCGCGCTTGCGGCCCGGCACCCGCTTGGCCGGATCGTGGCCGGTCGTGGAGGCGGGGACCGAGGTGGCCGCGTGGACACTCTGGGTGTCCAGGACCACCAGGGTCGGGTCCTCTACTGAGGTTTTCAGGGTGGAGTCGGTGGTACGAGGGTCAGACCGGTGGCGGTGAGGCAGCCGTTGATCAGGTGGGGCCGGAGCTGGATCCTGC
>NZ_JBIWKI010000180.1:0-1078 GCF_044765565.1 Streptomyces sp. NPDC102437
GGGCGACTGGGGGATCGTCTGCGAACCGGCCGCGCACATCGTCGCCGAGCTGGCCGCCAATGCCGCCGTCCACGGCCGCGTACCCGGCCGGGACTTCCGACTCAGCCTCAGCGCCCGCCGCGACGAGCTCCTGTGGATCGAGGTGACCGACACCCGGGGCGAGCAACTGCCCGTCGTATCCACCCCCGACCAGTACGCCGAGAGCGGGCGCGGCCTGCTGATCGTCGAGGCGCTCTCCGACCGCTGGGGCATCGGCGTCGGCCCCGTCCCGCGCAAGACGATCTGGGCCGAACTCGACCTCGTACCGCGACCGTTCCACCGGGTCGCGGAATCCCACGACCCGGTGAGCGACGTCCCCGCGCTCCACGACGTATAAGGCTTTAAAGGACTTGGGGAAATTACCCTCCCCACCCAAACCCGACCCAGCCCCGCTCTCGTCACTCACTCGGGTGACATGGGGCAACTGGGCTGGATTTGAGGCGGGTTGGCTGGCATATGCTCGCCGCGACAACTCCAGACATGCGACGGCCCCCGACGAGATTCGCACTCTCAACCGGGGGCCTGACCACCAAGGAAGCGAGACCTTCCCGATGGATACCCCGCAGATTACCGCGCCCTTATGCGCCCCGTCCCCCGTACCCGGAGACACCACACCGTCACCCGGTGTCATCCACATCAACTCCCGGCACGCCGCAGGCTTCACCGTCATCGGCAACCACCTCGCCCAGCACCGAGGACTCTCCCTCACCGCGATCGGGCTCGCCGCCCACATCCAGTCGCTCCCCGCCGGAGCCAGGATCGGCATCAAGCACCTCGCCGAACGCTTCCCCGAGAGCGAGACCCGCATCGCCGCCGCCCTGCGCGAACTCGAAGCCACCGGCTACCTCCACCGCAGCCGCGTACGCCTCCCCGACGGCCGCATCACCACCCGCACCGTCTCGTACAACCAGCCCGGCACGGCCACCCGGCCCGAAACAGCTCCCCGGCCCCGGACGGCCCCCAGCCGGCCGACCTCGTTACCCACGCCGCCGCCACCGCCGCCACCGCGCGCGCCCGCTCCCGAACCGCGCCCCGCTCC
>NZ_JBIWKI010000181.1:0-1077 GCF_044765565.1 Streptomyces sp. NPDC102437
GTCGAACCCGCCCCGCACTCGGCACCACGCCGCTACAATCCCCACGCTCAAGCCGTTTACCAGGACATACACCGAAGTCCGGCTGGAGTACTAGCGACCTGCTCGACGCCTGGGAGAACGGCAGCACGTGATCACGGCCATCACAGAGCCCGCCGTCCTGGGGCGGCTTCCCGCTGGCCACCCCTGCGGCGTTGTCCTCAAGATCCAGGCGCCTGCGGACCCGCCGGCCCCCGCCGCATTGCCATCGGATGCGTGGGCGGCCGCCGCCACAGAGTCATTGACCGGACCAAGGAGTGCTGAATGAAGACCTGCACCTTCTGCGCCATCGTCGCCAAAGAGATCCCGGCAGTCATCGTCCGCGAATGGCCCGACGCCATCGCGGTCCGCCCGCGCAGCGGCGGATGCACCGAGGGCCACGTCATGGTCCTGCCACGCGTCCATGTAGAGGACGCCGGCACCGACGCGGAGACCACCGCCGAGGTGATGCGCCGCGCCGCCGAGCTGATGGTTGAGCTTCCCGCCGCGAACCTGGTCAGCTCGAAGGGCGCCGAGGCGCCCCGCAAGACCGGTGACGGCCTGCCCCTGCCGTGGACCCCGCAGCACGCCGCCCGCGCCGCCGCCGAGAACGGAGAGCACCAGTGAACATCAACCTGATCATGGCCCGCGAACTCCTGCCCGCCAGCCCCTCCGTCTTCCTCGCCGGCCCTAGACGAGCAAGTCCGAAGTGTCGTCGGGCGCAAAGGGTGAGGGATCCGTTGGTCGGTGTGTGACAAACGACCTCGAGACCCTCATCACGGCGCTGTATGTGAAGATCGATGACGAGTTGGGAGGACCGCGATGGCTGGGCAGGCCGCCGTTGCTGACCGACTCCGAGCTGGTGTGCGCCGCGGTCGCCCAGGCGATGCTCGGCTTCACTTCCGAAGCCCATTGGCTGCGTTAGAAGCCGTTGTCTTTCCGGCTGTGATAGCTGGGTTTCCGCTGTTCAGGCGTGAAGGAGCTTCTTCCGCAGTAGAGATGACACGTCGTGTCTTCTCTACGGTGGAGGTGCCGGATGCCGTCTGTGATGGGGCTGATCGA
>NZ_JBIWKI010000182.1:0-1048 GCF_044765565.1 Streptomyces sp. NPDC102437
CCACCACGTCCGTGCCCCGGTAGCGCAGGTCGGGTATCAGCCGCAGGGATCCGGTGATGGAGGTGCCGATCACGGTGTGGCCGCGCTGGGGGGCGCTGCCCGCCTCCCAAAGGGTGGCCTCCTCGTCGAAGATGTCGAGATAGGCCTTCACCCGGGGGTGGCCCAGGTCCCCGATGGCCGGCGGGGCGCCGGTCGGCAACTCACCGAAGGCGATCTGGCGCCGCATGAACGCGCAGGCGTTCGGGGTGATCCGGCCCTCCAGTCGCTCGACCTTGGCACGCGCCTCCGGGCAGTCGCCCTGGGCGGCGGCCTCCCCACCGCCCGGCAGCGCCGCCGCTGAGGTCGCCACCCCCGCGACGACCGCCGCCACCGCGACTCCCACCACACCACGCCGACCCGCGAACATTCCGTACCTCGTCTCGTTCCCACCCGATGCGGCCCGTTACCGCTCGTGTGGGACCAACATGCCCGTCCGCCGGGGCAGGGGTCGATTACTCCTGAGGTAATGGCCCAGGTCAGGGGGTGCGAGCCTTCTCCGCAGGCGGGTCAGGCGCAGAGAGCCGCGGCCCGGGTACCAGTCGTCGCCCGACACCGGCTGATACGACGGCCGTGCGCACCAGGAGCAGCGGGATTGATCGGCACGACGGGCCACAGCCAGGCGTCTGCGGGCTGCCGCGGAGGGAGACCTGTCGGCGGCCCAAGGGGTGTCTTGAGCACGGGAAAGGGGCGACGCCATGGAGGTGCCCCCTGCTAGGCCGTTTCCTTCGATCACCATTCGGCTTCGGCGGCGACCCCGAATCCTGTGTCGATGGTGAGGCGCAGCGGCACGACGGTGCCGAGGCTGGCGGTGGAGCGGCCGACGCTGACCTGCACGTAGTAGGTGCCAGCCGTCTGCACCGGCCGGTCACGGTCGCGTGGGTCGCCGATGCCCGGGCGACCGCCCGCTGCCAAGAACCGCCGTCCGGCGCCCCGCTACGACGTGGGCAAGACCGTCAAACGCGAACTCACCATCACCGCACTTCAAGCGGCCAGAAGATAAAGAACAAGC
>NZ_JBIWKI010000183.1:0-1047 GCF_044765565.1 Streptomyces sp. NPDC102437
CGTGATCAATCTGCGGGATGTGCCTTCGTGGCACGGTCTGGTCCGGTAGACCGTCTTGCGTGACGCGAGTGCAACTGACGGATCCTGAGTGGGAGTTCATCGAGCCGTATCTGCCGATCGGCGAGTACGGCCCGTATCCCGAGCGGCTGCGGCAGCAGTTCGAGGGTGTGATCTGGCGGTTCAGGACGGGCGGGCAATGGCGGGAGATGCCGGCAGAGTTCGGCGCCTGGTCGACCGTCCACAACCGCTTCCGCCAGTGGCGTGACGCCGGGGTCTTCGAGGCCCTGCTGGAAGGCCTGATCGCGGAAGCCGCGAAGCAGGGTGAGGTGGATCTGTCCCTGGTCAGCATCGACTCAACCACCGCCCGTGCCCACCACGACGCGGCCGGGATGCACCTCGATGAGGACATCGTCACCGCTCTGGAGAAGGCTGCTGCCGAGGAGGAGAAGGCCAGGTCAAAGGGGGCGGCCTCGAAGAACAAAGCGGGCGGGAGGCCGAAAGCGATCCCGCGCGGGAAGAACGAAGACGCGTCCGGCGTCTGCGCAAACTCCGGCTGAAGGCCGCCCTCCTCGGACGCTCCAGGGGCGGGCAGACCAGCAAGGTCCACCTCGCCGCCGACCGCAAGTGCCGCCCGCTGGCGTTCATCCTGACCGCGGGCCAGGCAGCGGACAGTCCACAGTTCATCCCCGTCCTGAAGAAGGTGCGGGTGCGCGGGCCTGTCGGCCGTCCCCGTACCCGGCCGGACGCGGTCGCCGGAGACAAGGCTTACTCGTCTCGCGGCAACCGTGCCCACCTGCGCAAACGCCGTATCAAGGCGGTCATTCCGGAGAAGAAGGACCAGGCCGCCAATCGGAAGAAGAAGGGCAGTGGGGGCGGCAGGCCCGTCAGTCACGACACCGATCTCTACAAGGAACGGAACACCGTCGAGCGGGCGATCAACAGGATGAAGGCATGGCGAGGCATTGCGACCCGCTACGACAAGACCCCGGGGAGCTACCTCGCCGGCCTCCACCTCCGCGCCTCGATGATCTGGGTCAAGGACCTCAC
>NZ_JBIWKI010000184.1:0-1035 GCF_044765565.1 Streptomyces sp. NPDC102437
TCCATCTGCTCGGCGATCTTCAGGGCTTCCTCGATGAGCGTCTCGACGATCTTCGACTCGGGCACCGTCTTGATGACCTCGCCCTTCACGAAGATCTGCCCCTTGCCGTTGCCGGACGCGACACCCAGGTCCGCCTCACGGGCCTCGCCCGGACCGTTGACGACACAGCCCATCACGGCCACCCGCAACGGCACCTCCATGCCCTCCAGACCGGCACTGACCTGGTCCGCGAGCTTGTACACATCCACCTGCGCCCGGCCGCACGACGGACACGACACGATCTCCAGCCGACGCTGCCGCAGATTCAACGACTCCAGGATCTGGATACCGACCTTGACCTCCTCGGCCGGCGGCGCCGACAACGACACCCGGATCGTGTCCCCGATCCCCTCCGACAACAGCGCACCGAACGCCACCGCCGACTTGATCGTCCCCTGGAACGCCGGACCCGCCTCCGTCACACCCAGATGCAGCGGATAGTCACAACGAGCCGCCAGCTGACGGTACGCATTGACCATCACCACCGGATCGTTGTGCTTCACCGAGATCTTGATGTCACGGAAACCGTGCTCCTCGAAGAGCGACGCCTCCCACAACGCCGACTCCACCAACGCCTCCGGCGTCGCCTTCCCGTACTTCGCCAGCAGCCGCGCGTCCAGCGAACCCGCGTTCACACCGATCCGGATCGGCGTACCCGCCTCCCCCGCCGCCCGCGCGATCTCCTTCACCTTGTCGTCGAACTGCTTGATGTTCCCCGGATTCACCCGCACCGCCGCACACCCCGCGTCGATCGCCGCGAACACGTACTTCGGCTGGAAATGAATATCCGCGATCACCGGGATCTGCGACTTCCTCGCGATCGTCGCCAGCGCGTCCGCGTCGTCCTGCGTCGGACACGCCACCCGCACGATCTGACAGCCCGACGCCGTCAGCTCCGCGATCTGCTGCAACGTCGCACCGATGTCCGACGTACGCGTCGTCGTCATCGACTGCACCGACACCGGCGCATCCCCGCCCACCGCAACCGACCCGACC